>NZ_JBITSA010000008.1:0-7268 GCF_044540385.1 Kitasatospora sp. NPDC086009 | reverse complement strand
TCTGGAGGCCGGGGGTGTTGTTGGTCTCGTGCCAGAGTTCGAAGACGGCGCCGGCGAGGGGGGCGCCGGTGGTGGCGTCGGTCTTGAGGACGCGGACCTCACCGGTGACCGGCGGGGTGGTGCAGGAGGGGAGGTCGCCGTTGAACGGGTAGGAGTGGAACTCCTGGCCGCCGCCCCCGACGGGGAGGCTGGTGTGGGTGAGCGAGCCGGTGGTGAAGAAGCGGCCGTTGATCCCCGCGAGGGTGACGGTGGTCAGCGAGGCCTGCCGGCCGATCAGGAAGCTGCCCTGGAACTGGCCGGTGCCGGCCAGGGTGACGGCGGTGGCGTCGGGGAAGTTCCACAGCAGGTGGTCGCGGTAGGCGTTGAGCGGGTCGTCGGTGTCGTTGATGCCGCCGCTGTAGGTGTTCAGGGCCCGGGTGGCGCCGAGGACGTTGACGAGGATCGTGGCGCCGGAGGGGATGCCGGCGAAGACGATGCCCTGCTGGCCGCCGGTCGGCCCGGTGAGGTCGAAGTCGACGTTGAACACCTGGAGGGCCGAGCTGCCGTCCCCGGTGAACAGGGTCTGTCCGCCCTGGTTCACGGCGGTGCCGGTCGGGGTGCGCGGTGTGCCGCCGACGCGGGCGTAGCAGTCGGACGCGGTGGTGAGCTGGTCGCGCAGTCCGCTGTAGGGCCGGACGGCGTCGGGGTCGGTGACCAGGGTGCCGGTCACCGTGCCGGTGACCGTGCCCGCGTGCCGGACCACGCCGCCCTCGGCGACCAGGGTCTGGCCGGGGGCGATGGTGATGCCGCCGCCGGTGGTGAGGAAGTCGGCGCCGTCCGGCGGGGGGACCCGGGAGCCGACGCCGGCGATGCCGATGTTGTAGATGGAGCTGACGCCGGCCTCCTTGGCCTGGGCGAAGCTGTCGAGGACGACCACGCGGCCCTCGGCCTCGGCGGCGCGCCCGGCGACCTGGAACTGGTTGCCGACGAAGATGTTGATGCCGTTGTCCCGGCCGGTGAACGGGAGGTTGTTGATCGACGTCGGATAGCTGGGCGGGCAGCTGCCCGGTACGCACGGGCCGAGGCCGCCGGGCAGCGGCGCCGCCACGGCGGGGACGGCCCCGGCACCGAGGGCGAGGACCGGCACCAGGGTCGAGAGCACCGTACAGGGGAGAGCCAGGGCGCCGGCCCGTCGGCGGACGCGGGTGAGCAGTCGGTTGAAGGAAGACATAGTCGAAGCGTCCGGCAGCTCGTGCGAACAGGGTGACCGGTGGAGCGCCCGCCTACGCTGATCGGTGACCGGGCGTACCCGCTCAGACCAACCGTCACCTGGGCAGCGGACAGTGCCGGGGGGCCTGCCGGGTGCTACGACCGGGCGGCGGCCGCCTCGACACCGTCGAGGAGGACGGCGAGCCCGGTGCGGAAGGCCTCCCGGGTCCGCTCCTCCGGGTCACCGGCGCCGTCCCCGGCCTCGGGGGCGCCGCCGCCGCTCTCCAGCGCGGTCAGCAGTGGGAAGCGCTCCGCGAAGTCCGGTGCGAGGGATGCGAGTTGGGTGGACCGCGCGTACCACCACTCCTCGTCGGCCACCCCGGTGTCCACGGCCGCGGCACGGGCCTCGGCGGCGGTCCGGGCCATTCCGCGGACCAGCTGCCAGAGGGCGGCGACCACGCCGCGCAGCTGTCGGGGCGCCAGGCCGGCGCCGTCCAGGATCCGCAGCACCGCCTCCATCGCGCCCAGCTCGGCCGGGCCGAGGACCGGCCGGGCCTGGGAGATCTGCAGGACCCACGGGTGCCGCAGGTAGCAGGTGAAGGCCTCCTCGGCCCAGGCGGTGGCGGCGGCCCGCCAGCCCGCGGCGGGGTCGTGGCCGGTGGGCAGCTCGGCGAGCACCCGATCGTGCATCAGGTCGAGCAGCTCGGCCTTGCCCGGTACGTACGTGTACAGGGCCATCGCGGTGCGGCCGAGCCGTTGGCCGACCGCGCGCATGGACAGCGCGGCCATCCCCTCGGCGTCGGCGACCGCGATCCCGGCCGTCACGATCGCGTCCACGCTGAGGGCGGGCTTGGGGCCGCTGCGCCCGGTGCGCGGCTCCTCCGGCCCGCGCCAGAGCAGGGACATCGAGCTGTGGGCGTCACCCTGGCCCGCGAAGACGGTCACGGTAGCGAACTCCTTATGCCGTAAAGTATCCTCGTCGAGGTAATCGCTTATGGCGTAAGGTTATCAGTGGAGCCGAAACCGGAGGGTCCGACGGTGGCATTGCCCGTCACATACATCCAGGTCGTCGCGGTCGAGCGGGTCACCCCGCGGACGGCCCGCATCACCTTCGAGGCCGATGCGCTCGACGACAGCGTCGGCCGCACCCCCGACCAGCAGGTCAAACTCTGCTTCCCCAAGCCCGGCCGGACCGAGCCCGTGCTGCCCGGCGGCGACGACGATCCGACGGGCTGGTACCAGGCCTACCTGGCCGTCCCGGAGGACGAGCGGCCGTGGATGCGCGGCTTCACCGTCCGCGGCCGGCGGCCCGGCACCCGGCGGCTGGAGGTCGACTTCGTGCTGCACGGCGACGGCGGCCCGGCGAGCGCCTGGGCGGACCGCGCCCGGCCGGGCGACCGGCTCGGCATGGTCGGCCCCTCCGAGCTGTACGCCCGGCCCGTCCCGCTCGCCACCGCCGTCGCCGGGGCCGACTGGGTCCTGCTGGCCGGGGACGAGACGGCGCTGCCCGCGATCGCCACCCTGCTGGCGGCGTTGCCCGCCGGGATCCGGGCGGTGGTGTACGCCGAGGTGGCCGACGAGGCGGAGCGGCAGCCGCTGGCCACCCCGGCCGACCTGACGGTGCGCTGGGTGTACCGCGACGGCGCCGCCCCCGGCGGTCCGCTGACCGACGCGGTCCGCGCCGCCGACCTGCCCGGCGGTACGCCGTTCGCCTGGCTGGCCGGGGAGGCCTCGGCGGTCCGGGCGATCCGGCGCCACCTGGTGGAGGAGCGCGGACTGGCCAAGGCGTCGGTGGAGTTCGCCGGATACTGGCGCCACCGGCTCACCCAGGACGACGCGCCCACCGCCGAGGACTTCGCCGACGCGCAGGAGAAGCTCGCGCAGGCCGGGTGACCCCACCCCGGGGCGCGGCCGCGGGAGGGGGAGATTCGGGGGTTCCCGCGGCGTTCCGCTGGGCAGGGTGGATAGCGACCGGTCGGACGTCATCCGTCCGGCGGCGATCCGGACGGCGTGAGGAACAGGGGTGGGCGACGTGACCAGGGACACCGGCGAGGCCTTCGGCGAGCGGACCGGCGGGCAGGTGGGCGGCGGGCGGACCGGCGGCGGGGCGGACGGCGCCGCACGCGAGGCCGGCTCCGCCTACGGGGACCTCGCGTACGGCGACATCACGCACCGCGACATCGAGGTGAACGGCGTCCGGCTCCACCTCGCCGAACAGGGGGAGGGCCCGCTCGTCCTGCTGCTGCACGGCTTCCCGGAGAGCTGGTACTCGTGGCGGCACCAGTTCGCCCCGCTGGCCGCCGCCGGCTACCGGGTGGTCGCCCCCGACCAGCGCGGCTACGCCCGCAGCGAGCGGCCCGCGGCCGTCGACGCCTACACCCTGCTCCACCTGGTCGGTGACGTCACGGCCCTGATCGCCGCGCTCGGCGAGGGGCCCGCGGTGCTGGTCGGCCACGACTGGGGCGCACCGGTCGCCTGGTCGACCGCCGCGCTCCGCCCCGACCTGGTGCGCGGGGTCGCCGGGCTGAGCGTGCCGCCGCTGCCGGTCTCCGGGCTGCCGCCGCTCGCACTGTCCAGGGAGCGGTTCGGCGAGGGCTTCTACCAGATCTACTTCCAGCGGCCCGGGGTGGCCGACGCCGAGTTCGCCAGGGACCCGGGCTCGACCTTCCGCCGCGTCCTGTTCAGCGGCTCCGGCGACCGCCCCGGCGCCGAGCGGCCGCAGGCCTGGGTCGTCCCCGACGGGCAGACGCTGCTGGACACCGTCCCGGAGCCGGAGAAGCTGCCGGACTGGCTCACCGAGGACGACATCGCGGCCTTCGTCGCCGACTACGCCGGGCACGGCGAGCACGCCTTCACCGGTCCGCTGAACTGGTACCGCAACATCGACCGCAACAACGAACTGCTCACCGCCTTCGCCGGGCGCGGCATCGACGTGCCCGCGCTCTACGTGGCGGGGGACCGGGACATGGTGTCGGCGCTGATCGGCCCGGACGCGCTGCGCGGGATCCTGGAGCGCCTCACCCCCAGGCTGTACGGGCACGTCACGCTCCCCGGCGCGGGCCACTGGACGCAGCAGGAGAGGCCGGCCGAGGTCACTGCCGCCCTGCTGGACTTCCTGCGCGGGCTGGACGGCTGACGCTCCCGGCCGGGAGGCTGACGCTCCCGCGGGCTCGGAACCGGAACCGGCGCCGGAGCCCGCGCCCGGCGGCGCCGGCCGCTCCCCGGCCGGTCAGACCGGGAGCAGCCGGGCGATCAGCTCGCCCAGCCGGCGGGCGTTGCGGCAGGAGTGCATCTCCACCACCTCCGCGTACGCGGTCGCCGCCGAGTCGCCGCCGCCCCACAGCGAGGGCTGCTCCGGGTTGAGCCAGTACACCCGCCGGGCCCGCCCGGCGATCCGGCGCAGGGCGGACAGGTTCGGGTCGCGGTGGTTGTTGCGGGCGTCACCGAGGATCAGCACGCTGGTGCGCGGGCCGACCGCGTCCAGGTGCCGGTCGGCGAACTCGCCCAGGGCGGAGCCGTAGTCGCTGTTGCCGTGATGGCCCATCACCTTGGCCTCGGTGAGGATGCGCCGGGCCAGCCCGGCCGGATCGGCCCCGCTGCCCGCCAGCAGCTCGGTGACCTCCGCGGTGCGGTTGACGAAGGCGAACACCCGGACCTTGCTGAACTGCTCGCTCATCGCGCGGACCAGCAGCATGGTGAAGTCGGCGAAGCCGGCCACCGAGCCGGAGACGTCGCAGAGCAGCACGATCTCCGGGCGGGCCGGCCGGCGCAGCCGGTAGGCGGGGCGCAACGGCACGCCCCCGGTGGACAGCGAGCGGCGCAGGGTGCGGCGGAGGTCGATCTGCCCGCGGGCCGCGCGCCGCCGCCGGGCGGCCAGCCGGGTGGCCAGCCTCCGGGCCAACGGGTGGACGGTGCGGCGCAGTTCGGTGAGCTGGTCGCGGCCGGCCGCGAGGAAGTCGATCCGGTCGGGGCTGGGTGCGACGGCCCGTTCGGCGATCCGCTCGGTGCCGCGTACCTCGGCCACCCGGCGGCGGGCCTCGGTGCCGACCATGGCGCGGAAGGCCTGGACGCGGCGGCGGATCTCGTCGGCGAGGAGGCCGTCGGAGAGGTCGGCCGGGGTGTCCGCCGCGGTGCCCGCGCGCAGCGCCGCCAGGACGCGGGCCAGCAGGGTCTCGGGGGCGAGCCGGCCGAGGGTCTGGTGGGCGGACCAGCCGTCAGAGCCGGGTACCGAGCCGGCGCCGTAGCGGCCGAACGCGGCCACCGCCTCGCCGGCCAGCCGGGCCTGGGCGGCCCGGTCGTCGGCGGCGAGGGCGGCGGCGAGGCGCTCGCGCAGGTCCTCGCGCACGGGGTCGGCCAGATCGCGGGCGGCGGCCCGGGCGTCGTCGGCGTTCTCCGGGCCGTCCGGGGACGGGCCGCCGCGGGCCGACTCCGGGGCGCCCACCCCGAGCGGGAAGAAGAGGTCGAAGGTGGCGTCGTAGACGGCCCGCTGTGCCTCGGAGCGCAGCAGCGCGGCGGCCAGGCCGGCCCGCAGCTGCTCCCGGTCGGTGAGGCCCAGTACGTCGAGGACGGCCGCCGCGTCGACGGTCTCGGCCGGACCGGCCCGCAGCCCGTGCCCGCGCAGGGCCCGGACCAGCCCGGTCAGCCGGCCCGCGAGGTCGGCGGCCCCGGTGGTCGCGGCCGCCGCGGGGGCGGGGCGGTCCGTCATGCCGGGGTGAGCTTCCGGGTGGCCTTCAGGATGTCGTCCTGGTGCTTGAGGATCACCCCGAGGGTGTCCCGGACCACCGCCTCGTCCAGGGTGTTCGCGCCGAGCGCCAGCAGGGTGCGGGCCCAGTCGATGGTCTCGGCCACCGACGGCGCCTTGCGCAGGCCCATCGCCCGCAGCGCGCCGACCACCCGGACGAGCGACTCGGCCAGCGTCGCGTCCAGGCCGGGGACCTTGAGCCGGACGATCCGGCGCTCCAGTTCGGCGTCCGGGTAGTCGAGGTGCAGGAAGAGGCAGCGCCGGCGCAGCGCCTCGGAGAGCTCGCGGGTGGCGTTGGAGGTGAGCAGGACGAAGGGCCGCCGGGTCGCGGTGATGGTGCCCAGCTCCGGCACGGTGACCTGGAAGTCGCTCAGCACCTCCAGCAGCAGGGCCTCGACCTCGACGTCGGCCTTGTCCATCTCGTCGATCAGCAGCACGGTCGGCTCGTCGCCGCGGATGGCGGTCAGCAGTGGCCGGGTGAGGAGGAACTCCTCGCCGAAGATGTCGGTGCGGGCCTGGTCCCAGCCCTCGTCCCGGCCGGCGGTGATCCGCAGCAACTGCTTGGCGTGGTTCCACTCGTAGAGCGCGCGGGCCTCGTCGATGCCCTCGTAGCACTGCAGCCGGACCAGGCGTGCCCGGTTGATCTCGGCCACCGCCTTGGCGAGTTCGGTCTTGCCGACCCCGGCGGGGCCCTCGACCAGCAGGGGCTTGCCCAGGCGGTCGGCCAGGAAGACGGTGGTGGCCACCGCGGTGGAGGCCAGGTAGCCGGTTTCGGCCAGTTGGGCGGCCGCGTGCTCCGCCGACTCGAAGAACCCCGTGCCGTCGCCGCCCATGTGCCCCACTCCCGTCGGTCCGTCCGTGCAGCAGCACCCTACCGGCCGGTCACTTCGCCGTCCCGGGGCTCCGGCGAGCACGGGTCCGAATCCGCTTCCGACGGGTCGTCATACGCCCCGTCGATGATCCGTGACCGAATCGAAGGCGGGAGTCCAGCCAGCCGGTAGGTATTCAGAAGGTCGCCTACGGCTACCGGATCCGCAACTCCTTCCGCGACCGCTGCCTGGTGGCCTGGCCGGGCGACACCTCCCCGGGCTCCAATCTGACCCGGTCCGACTGCGTCCCGGAGTGCGCGGACCAGGTTCTGGGCGCTCTGACGCCCGGCTGACCGGAACCATCCGCGGGCGTGGCGGTCCCGAGCAGGGGGGAGCGGGGGGGGGGGGGGGGGGGGGGGGGGGGGCGGGGCGGCGCGGGGGCGGGGGGGGGGGGGGGGGGGGGGGGGGGGGGGGTGGGTGGGGGGGGGGGGGGGGGGGGGGGGGGGGGGGGGGGGGGGGGGGGGGGGGGG
>NZ_JBITSA010000007.1:345591-403241 GCF_044540385.1 Kitasatospora sp. NPDC086009 | reverse complement strand
CATCGAGTACGGCCTCACCGTCCTCGCCCTGGTCCTCGCGATCGTCAAGCGCAGTGACGACATGCGCGGCTTCGTCGTGCTGCCCAAGCGGTGGACCGTGGCGCGGTTCTTCGCCCACCTGATGCGAAGCCGCCACCTCGTGCGCGACTTCGAACGGTCCACCGGCAGCGCGGAGGCGATGGTCTACTGGTCGGCGACGATGTTCATGACCCGCCGCCTGGCCCGGCCACGGCCTTCGCGAGCGTGAACCGGCCCGGCGCCGACTCGGCCAGCCACTCGCGCGCTGTCAGTCGCTTCGCCTTCGACCGCAACGCCTCGATCCTCGCGGGCACCGGGTCCAGGCCGAAGCAGCCGGCCATCTCCTGGCACGTCAGCGGACCCTGGCCGAGACGGTTACGGTCCGCGAGAGCCTGCACGATGCGCTGGTAGTCCACCGACAGCGCCGACCAGGCCAGCCCCGCACGCCACACCGGCACCACCGACTTCGGCTTCACCGCCTCCGAAGATGCAGGCAGCGCGGGCGGTTCACCGCGATCCGACGGCTCCTCGACGGCGTCCGGGCCGGCGGCGTCTCCTTCGCCCGGGAACAGCACCTCGCCAACACGTGAACGGGCGATGACCCACTCGTTCCACTCCCGCTCGGCCAGCACCAGCTCGGCCTGAATACGGTCGGCCTCCTCTCGCAGATCGTCCACACGACGACGAGCGGTCAGCTCACGCTGTTCCAGCAGCCCCACGACCGACGGCATCCTTGACCTCCACCAGAGCGACGACACGACACGTCACCACTCCCCGAGACCGCCGACCCCATGCCTGAACAGCGGAAACACAGCCCTCAAGCCCGGAAAGACAACAGCCACTGAGAGTGTCGACGGGGAAGGAGCGCGAGCGCGTGGACGCGGCCTGACGGCGCGTCACCCAAGCGAGTCGTGGGCGGACGGAGCGCCGCGGCCGGCCCGGGCCGACAGCCGGTCGACCGAGGCGGCGACACCGGTGGACGGAACGAGGGACGAACCCGATGGAAGCTGCACGCGTGATCGCCCTCGTGGCCGCGACGATCACCACCGGACTGAGCGCGGGGCTGTTCTACGCCTACGCCTGCTCGGTGATGCCGGGGCTGCGCACGACGGAGGACCGTACGTTCATCGACGTGATGCAGCGCATCAACGTGGCCATCCTCAACGGCTGGTTCCTGGTCGGGTTCGTCGGTGCGCTGGTCTGCACGGCGGTGGCGGTGGCACTGCACCTGCCGTCGGACGGTCACGACGTCCTGCCGGCCGCCGTCGCGGCCCTGGCCTGCTACACCGCGGCGCTCGCGGTGACCCGGAAGATCAACATCCCGCTGAACGACGCGCTGGCCGCCGCCGGGGAGCCCGGGCGGATCCCGGAGCCCGCCGCGGTGCGCGAGCGGTTCGAGGCGCGCTGGGTGCACTGGAACATCGCCCGGGCGCTGCTCTGCACGGCGGCCCTCGGATGCCTCTGCTGGGCGCTGGTGCTGCACGGCAACGCGAGCGGCTGAGCCCCGCCCGGCGCCGGGCGGGGCTCAGCGCGCGGCCGGCGGCCTCGGCGGGTTGTTGCGCAGCGGAGCGATCTCGCGGTCCAGCGTGGCGACATCCATCGCTATCCGCCGGGCGATGTCGCGCGGACCCGCCTCGGCCGGCAGCCGCCGGCTCCAGGAGCGGGCCCGGGCCGGGCCGTCGTGCGCCATGTGGAAGTTCAGCCGCAGCCCGCCGCCCAGGTCGACCAGGCTGATCAGGAAGTGGATGTCGGACAGGTCGATGGTGACGTCGTTGCCGATGCAGGAACAGCCGACCAGATCGCCGATCTCCTCCTCCGCGAGGTACTTGGCGAGCTGGACGGCCTTCCCCTCGACACGGAACGGTCGCAGTACGGGATCCACGCTGGCTGTCGCCTCTTCCCCGGTGTTCGCTGGGCTCCTGCCGTTGCCGACATGATTCTAGAACCGTCCTTGGAGTCCAAGTCACCGGCATCACAACGGACTTGGCCAGACAGCACGAGGGGGCGCAGGAGCGCACAACGGTCGAGGGGCGGCGAGCCGCCTGCGCGGTGCGGTCCGCCGGCTACCGCGTCTCGTGCTCCTTCCGCGCCGTCGCGGGCTCCCGGCGTCCCGCCCGCTGCCGCCACAGCAGCGGCAGGGCCGGCGCCGCCACGACCGCGAGCAGGCCGGCCAGGCCGATCGCGCGGCCGGCGCCGATCGCCTGGACGTCGCGGAAGGCCGCGGTGATGGCGTCCGCCGTGGCCTGGTCGACCGAGGAGAGGATCTGGTCGGCGAGCTTGGAGTCCGTGACCGCGTTGCCCAGTTGCTGGGCGTCGTCCTCCGAGAGCCCGGCCGCCCGCGCCCGGCTGATCGCCTGGTCGGTCTCCACCGCCTGCTGGACCGCGACCGTCACGGCCACCCCGAAGGCGCCGCCCAGCATGCTGGTGACCTTGAACATCCCGGAGGCCGTGCCGGCCAGCTCCTCCGGCGGCCCGGCGACCGCGGTGTCGGACAGCGGGACGGACATCAGCCCGAGACCGGCGCCGAGCACCAGCAGCCCGGTGGCCAGGACGGCGTAGTGGTAGGTGTCGCCGATCACGGCGGTCACCAGGGTGCCGATGCCCAGCAGGAACAGGCCGACGACCACCGGGAGCCGTGCCCCCCGCCGGGCCGCCACCCGGCCGCCGAACGGGTTGAACAGCAGGATGGTCACGGTGGACGGCAGCAACAGCAGCCCGGCCGCGACCGGACCGTAGCCGCGGACCTCCTGGAGGTAGAGCGTGAGCAGGAAGCTCACCCCGGCGAAGACGATGTTCATCACGGAGTTCGCCGCGAGCGCCCCGCCGAACGGCCGGGAGGCGAACAGCCGCAGGTCGAGCAGCGGGTCCCGGACCCGCCGCTCCACCAGCACGAACAGCGCCGCGAGCAGGACCGACGCGACCAGCAAAGTGATGATCACCGGGTCGGTGAAGCCGTCCTCCTGACCGGCCGTGCACCCGTAGAGCAGGCAGAACGCGGCCGCGGCGCTGATCACCAGGCCGGTGAAGTCGATGTGCCGGGTGGCGTTCGGGTCCGTGGACTCCACGGCAGACCGGCGCACCAGCCACCAGGCGATCACCGCCAGCGGGGCGTTGATCCAGAAGGTCGACCGCCAGCCGGCCAGGCCGGTCAGCACGCCGCCGACGGCCGGCCCGGCGGCCTGGCCGACCCAGGCCACCGCCATCCAGGCCCCGAACGCCCGGGGCTGCTCGCTCACCGGGAACATCGGCGGGATCAGCGCCAGCGTCGCGGGCAGGATCAGCGCGGCGCCGAAGCCCATCGCGCCCCGCCCGGCGATCATCCCGGTCACCCCCGGCGTGAACGCCGTCAGCAAGGAGACCACGCCCAGCAGCACCAGGCCGGCCTCCAGCATGCGCTTGCGCCCGAACACGTCGCCCAGCTTCCCGGCCGCGAGCACCAGCGCACCGGTGGAGAGGCTGAAGGCGTTGTTGGCCCACTGCAGGGCGGGCAGCGAGACCGACAGTTCGTCCGAGATCGTCGGCACCGCGACCCCGAAGTCGGCGAACGACAGCCAGACCATGCCGGCCGCGACGCACATCCCGGTCATCGCGGTCCACCGCTGCGGGGAGTACCCGCCGTCCGGCTCCCCGGACGTTCCGGCCATGGGTCCGCTCCCTCCTGCGCCCGGCCCCGTGCCGAACGGACCTGCCCACTATCCGGGCCCGCCCGGCACCGGGCCGGTGGCACACGCCGCGCATCCCCTGAACGGCCCCGTCACCATGGCCCGGCCCTGAGGTGCGCGGTCAGCCCCGGGCCCGGTGCTCGTACTGGTAGGGCGTCATGGTGGTCAGGACGGCGAAGCCGAGCCGCTCCAGGATCGGGCGGCTCTGGTCGGAGGCGTCGACCCGCAGGTACTCGTAGCCGAGACCGGCGGCGATCCGGGCCCGGTGCGCCACCAGCGCGCGGTAGACGCCGCGGCCGCGCCAGGCCGCCAGCGTCCCGCCGCCCCAGAGCCCCGCGAAGCCCGTTCCGGGGTACAGCTCCATCCGGGACGCGCACACCGGAACCTCCCGGCCCTCGTGGTGGGCGATCGCGAGGTGCACCTTCAAGGTGTCCGGGCTCTCGGTGAGCTGGGCCAGGATGCGGCGGCCGAGCCGGGTACCGTCGGTGCCGAAGGCCTCCTCGTGGACGGCGACCACCTGGGCCACGCCCGCCTCGTCGGTGACCTCGCGCAGCTCGATGCCGGCCGGCTCCGCCGTGTCCGCCATCCGGCGGGTGAGGTCGCCGAGCTCGGCGACCATCAGGGTCTCCGGCTCCTCCGGGGTGAAGCCGGCGGCGGTGAGGCGCTCGCCGAGGTCGGCCGGGCGGTCGTGGCCGTACACGGTCCACTCGAAGTCCTGGCCGAGACCGGCGTAGTGGCGGACCTGCTCGGCGATCACGGCGTCGGCGCCGGTGGGATCGAGGTCGGACCAGACGATGCCGTTCCAGACGCTCTCGGGACCGCTCTGGCGCACGATTCCCGGGGACCGCTCGATGCGCGCGGCCGGGGTCTCGCGCGAGATGCCTCGGCGCATCCGGGAGTCGACGAGGGCCAGCAAGGTGTCGTGATCGGTAGTCATCCGGGCACTCCATCATCCCGGTGAGCTGCGGGGCAATCGGAATTCCGGTGGGTGGCCGGTGGCCGGTGGACGGCCGGGGTCGGCTCTCCTCGCCCCGGCCGCCCGGCCGCCCTCGGTCAGCGCCGGGTCGCGGTCAGCGCCGGGTCGCGGTCACCACGGTCGCGTCGCGGTCCTCACACGAGGCGACCGCGCCGTCCAGCCCGGCCGCGCCGACCACGGCGAGGGCCGCGGGCACCTGGCGCTCACTGGTCTCGAAGAACAGCGCCCCGCCCGGGGCCAGCCAGTGCGGCGCCTCCCCCGCCACCCGGCGCAGCACGTCCAGCCCGTCCGCGCCGCCGTCCAGGGCCGGGCGCGCCTCGTGCACCCGGGCCTCGGCGGGGAGCAGCGCGATGTCGGCGGTCGGTACGTAGGGCACGTTCGCCAGCAACACGTCGACCCGGCCGCGTAGTTCGACGGGCAGCGGATCGAACAGGTCACCCTCGAACACCCGGCCGCCGGCGCCCGCCAGGTTGCGGCGGGCGCACCGGACGGCGGCCGCGTCGACGTCCGCCGCGTACACCTCGACCGGGTGGGCGGCCGCCGCCGCGAGGGCGGCGGCCAGCGCGCCGCTCCCGCAGCAGAGGTCCACCACCAGGGCGTGCGCGGGCGTCAGCCCGAGCGCCGTCTCGACCAGGAACTCGCTGCGGCGCCGGGGCACGAAGACGCCCGCGTCGACGGCGATCCGCAGACCCCCGAACTCCGCCCAGCCGACCACGTGCTCCAGCGGGCGGCCCTGGGCGCGGGAGCGGACCATCGCCGCGAGTTCGGCGGGAGTGGCGGCGGCGTCGAGCAGGATGCGCGCCTCGTCCTCGGCGAAGACACAGCCGGCCGCCCGGAGGCGGGAGGTCACCGAGGAACGCAACAGTGCGGAAGAGAAGACAGACAACAGAAGAACCCCATCAAAGACACAGGCGAAAGATCAATCCGCCAGGACTCCCCGAGAGGGACCGCCGCCGAACCGGCAGAGCGCCACTACGCGCTCGGTGCCACGTCTTCACAGCCGTTCCCGGGGAGCACCCGCTCCGTCATACCGGTAATGGGTCTCACCTCCCGAGGTCGTGGTTCTGTTCGGCGCCGCCACCCTACCGCACGCTCCGCACCCGGAAGGCATCGTGGCGAGGGCCCCCCGGTGGCATCCAGGTCCGATGCGCTCCTCCGCCACACCCGACAAGCCGCCGTTCGACGCCGTGCTGTGCGACATCGACGGCGTGGTCCGCTTCTTCGACCAGCACGAGGTGACCCGACTCGACACGCCGCCGGGCTGGGGATGACGGGGCTGCTCCACCGCGAGCCCGAGGACCTGCGCCGGGCGCTCGCCCCGCTGTTCGACGGCCCGCGCGCCCCGGGCCGGTGGACCGTCGGCCGGGGCGCGGGCCTCGGGCCTCGGGCGGGGTGACCGGGCCTCAGGCGAGGTGGTCGGCGACCAGGGTGGCGAACTCCTCCGGGGTGATGATCCGGATGCCGAGCTCCTCCGCCTTGGCCCGCTTGGAACCGGCCTTCTCCCCCGCGACCAGCAGGGTGGTCCGCTTGGAGACGGACGAGGAGGCCTTGCCGCCGGCCCGCTCGATCAGCTCGTTGACCGCGTTGCGCGAGAGCTCGGCCAGCGGACCGGTCATGGCTCCGGTGACGACGACGCTCTCACCGGTCAGCGGGCCGGCCACCGCACCGCCGGCCACCGCACCGGCCGCCGCCTCCCCCTCCGCGCCGTCGGCGGACGCGACGGGCGCGGTCGGGGTGGTGACGGCGGTGCCCACCCCCAGGGCGGCCAGCCGGTCCAACAGCGGTGCCACCCCGGCGAGTTCGGTGACGATGACGGCGGCCTTCTCGGCGCCGATGCCGTCCACCCCGGCCAGCGCCTCGGCGTCGGCGGCGCGGATCGCCGCCATACTGCCGAAGTGTGCGGCGATCCGGCGCGACATCGTCCGGCCCGTGCCGCGGATCCCGAGCGCGCAGAACACCCGGTTGAGCGGCTGGGTGCGGGCGGTCTCGATGGCGGCGAGCAGGTTGTCGGCGCTGGTGTCGCCCATCCGCTCCAGGGTGAGCAGTTGCTCCTTGGTGAGCGTGAAGAGGTCGGCGAGATCGGCGACCAGCCCCGCCTCGACGAGCTGGACGGCGCGGGTGCCGCCGAGGCCCTCCACGTCGAGCTGGTCGCGCCCGGCGGCGTAGATGATCGAGGCGACGGCCTGGCAGGCCCGGCCGCGCACGCAGCGCCAGCGCTGCTCGGTGGTGTCGATGGCGTCACCGCAGCGCGGGCAGGTCTCGGGGAAGGCGATCGGCTGCTCGGCGCCGGTGCGCTGGTCCACCAGGGGGGCCTCGACGCGCGGGATGACGTCGCCCGCCCGGTAGACGAACACCTGGTCGCCGATCATCAGGCCCCGGCGCTCGATGTCGGCCGGGTTGTGCAGGGTGGCGTAGGTGACGGTGACACCGTCGATGACCACCGGCTCCAGGACGGCGCGCGGCGCGATGATGCCCGTCCGGCCGACGTTCCACTCCACCCCCAGCAGCCGGGTGACCTTGTGCTGGGCCTGCAGCTTGCGGGCCACCGCCCAGCGCGGGGCGCGCGAGCCGGAGCCGGCCTGCTCCTGGTCGGCGGCGGAGTCCGCCTTGACCACGACGCCGTCGATGCCGAACGGCAGGGCGGCGCGCAGCGCGGCGATCTCGTCCACGCGCTGCCCGACCTCCTCGATCGTGGCACAGCGCTGCGGGTGGGCCGCCGTGCTGGCGGCGGTGTTGGCGCCGAGAGCGGCGAGGCGCTCCAGCAGCTCGCCGTGCCCGAGGTCGGGCAGCCCGATGGCGCCGTAGGCGAAGAAGGTGAGCTCGACGCGGTAGGCGCGGTCCTTGGCCCGCAGGGTGCCGGCCGCGCCGCTGCGGGGGTGCGCGAACGGGGTGGCGCCGTGCTCGGTGCGGACGGCGTTGGCGTGGTCGAACTGCTCCTGGGTGAGCAGGACTTCGCCGCGCAGCTCGATGTCCAGGGGTTCGCCGAGCCGGGCGGGCAGGCCGAGCACCGCGTCGGCGGCGTGGGTGATGTCCTCGCCCGCGAGGCCGTCGCCGCGGGTCAGCACCTGGGCGAGGCGACCTGCCCGGTAGCGGGCCGCGATCGCCAGGCCGTCCAGCTTCGGCTCGACGCACCAGCCGGCCACCGGCCGGCCCAGCCTGCGCTCCAGACCCTCGGCCCAGGAGGCCAGCTCCTCGGCGGAGAACACGTTGTCGAGCGAGAGCATCGGCACCGAGTGCGGGACGTCCCCGACGACCGCGCCGCCGGCCACCTTGCCGGTCGGGGAGTCGGGGAGCACCTCCTGCGGGTGCTCGCGCTCGTACGCCTCGATGGCTCGCACCAGGGCGTCGTACTCGTCGTCGCCGAGCGGGGTGGCGC
Organism: Kitasatospora sp. NPDC086009; assembly: GCF_044540385.1. Classification (NCBI taxonomy): domain Bacteria; kingdom Bacillati; phylum Actinomycetota; class Actinomycetes; order Kitasatosporales; family Streptomycetaceae; genus Kitasatospora; species Kitasatospora sp. NPDC086009. The sequence goes on along the minus strand of NZ_JBITSA010000007.1, from coordinate 395,209 downwards.
CGTCGGCGTAGTACGCGGCAGCGGCCCGCACCGCCGTGGAGACGGCGTCGGCGTAGGCGTCCGGGGAGGCCAGGGCAGCGGGAGAGGCCGTGGTGGCTGCGTCCTTCATACCGCCATCATGGCTCCCGGCACTGACATGCGACCGCAGGGCCGTTCGACCGCCGGGCGCGGGTGTCTCCGGACGGCCGGGGCGGGCAGGCCGCCCCACCGGCCCGCGGACCGTCGGGCTTTCCGTCCCCGGCGACCGGGGTCGGGACGGCGTCCGCCGCGACCGGGGTCAGCCGGCCGCCGGCGCCGCGGTCCGGTAGGAGTCAACCGCCTCCGGGAGGACGAGGCAGGGCAGCAGCCAGTCCCAGAACGCCTGCAGCCGGCCGGCCAGCTCCTCCCGGCCGCGCGCCGCGCCGCCCAGCACCTCCAGTCCGCACGCGGCGGCCACCAGCAGGGACTCCGGACCGACCCCGCCCGCGCGTTCGCGCAGCTCACCCGCCCGGCGCGCGCCCGCCAGCAGCTCCCGGACGGCGCCCGCCCAGACGCCCTGGAAGCCGCGGACCCCGGCGACCGGCCCGTCCTCGCCCTGCCAGGCCCCGTCCTCGCGGCCCAGCCGGAACGCCGCCCGGACCACCGGATCCGACTCCAGCGAGGCCACCAGCCAGTAGCCCGCGTCGATCAGTGCCTGGACGGACGTGGATTCCGTCCGCAGCGCGCAGCAGGCCTCCCGCAGCGCCCGCTCGGCGTGCTCCACCACGGCCCGCGCCAGCTCCTCCTTCGAGCTGAAGTGGAAGTAGAGCGCGCCCTTCGTCACCCCCGCCGCCGAGGCGATGTCCGCGAGCGTCGCGCCCGCGTAGCCGGACCGGTCGAACAGCTCCGCTCCCGCCGCGACCAGACGCCCGCGCGTCCGCTCCGATCTCTCCTGCACCAACCGGCCCTCCATTCCGCCCGCCCGCACCACGCCGGGACCGACCCGGCGACAGCCGCCGTCCGTCACCCGTTCCGCGGGAGCCGGCCAGGTCCGCGCCGGACCGTCGTCGCGCCGCCGGTGGGACGTCCCCGCCCCACCGCGACACCCCGGCCGACCGCCAGCGGTCGCCCGAACTCCCGCGCGTCGACGATGCCGTGACTGATGGTCACCGGGTAACCCCTCCGGTGATCTGCCGACGCATCCTTGGCACATTGGTTTGCCCGGGCGGCCGGGCGGCCGGCCGCCGGAGGGTGGGCACGGCCGTGGCGGCCCCGCGTCCGGCCCCGCGCCGGACAGGCGTCGACCCCGCATCGGAGCGCAAGAAACGGGACGAGCGGTTTGTCAGCCGCCAAACCGGACGCGCTGTACGGTTCGGTGTGACACGGCCAGGGCCCCGGCGGACGGGTCTTCAGCAGGCCGCGGCCGCGCGGGCGGCGGCGACCTCGGCGACCACCCTGGCGCCCCGGTCGGCATCCATCTCCAGGGAGGCCAGCACCCCGGGCACGGCCACGCTCGGCAGCAGGTGCTGGAAGAGGCCCGCGACGCGTCGCTCCAGGTCCGCGCGGCCGGCGAGCTTCTGCGACTGGACCTGCACACCCGCCCAGGCCGCCGTCACCAGCCAGGCGGTGTCGGCCGGCACCACGTGCGGGAGCAGTTCGCCGCGCTCCCCCGCCGCCGTCAGCAGCGCCTCGAACCGGGCGATCCACCTGGGGACGGCGCCCCCGCCCAGGTCCCCGAGGCCGTCCTGGCCCAGCGACAGCCGAGCGCCCGCGCTCAGCACCGTGTCACGCGGCAGCAGATGGGCCACCACCATACCGGTGTCGACGAACTCCTGCAGTCTGCAGGCGCGTTCGGGCACGGAGTCGTGGGCGAACTGCTCCTCCACCACCCCCTGGGCGAGGTCCCGCTTGGACGCGAAGTGGAAGTAGACCGCTCCCCGGGTGACGCCGGCGCGGGCCACCACCTCACCGATCGTCGCCGCCTCGTACCCGCACTCGTCGAAGACCGATGCCGCCGCCTCCAGAATCAGCCGGCGCGTCCGCACCGCCCGCTCCTGCCGCACCACACGACCACCCCGCCCACCGCACCGATCGAACAAAACCAGACAGCCCGTATCTTAACCGGCAGGCAATCCCGTACCGAACCTGCGGTTTTCTCCGGGCCAGCGGTCGCTTCGGGGGTCAGGAAACCGACCGTGCGGTATATCGAGAGCCGCTATATCGGGAGGTCTGCGGCGCGCCCCTGGCCCACCGCGAGGCGTCGGGATCCCGCCGGATTTACGGGAACGGCGTGGCGGGAGCCGCGTTCAGGGCGTCGTCGACCCGCTTCCAGAAGGCCCGGAAGTCCGCGGGAGCCGCCCGGTCGGCGGCGTACTGGGCGGAGTGCGCCTTCAGCACCTCCAGGTACTCCGGGGTGAGGATGACCGAGAACTCCCAACGGTCGGGCCCGCTGTAGGCCGGGACGGCACGGTTGCGCGCCTGGGCCAGTTCGTCCGAGATCATCCGGAGGTCGAGCAGGTACTCGGCGAGCCGGTCCCCCTCGGGCGGGGCCGCCCGCAGCCGCTCGGCGAGCAGGTCGAGCAGCGCCTTCATCCGGTCGAAGTCGTGGTAGTCCAGCTCGACGAGATAGGTGAACTCCCTTGTCTCCACCCGGTTCTCACGCACCTTCTGACACCAGATCGGGGCCAGCTCCCGGGCGGACGGGGCCGAGCGCGGATTCCTGCGCAGGAGGGTGGCCAGTGCCCTGAGGTTCCCGTCCCCGATGTTCCCCTGGTACTCACGGGCGACGGCCGGGAGGGTGACCCGGGTGGGCTGCAGGGTACTGAAGTGCGCCAGCACGACGCCCTGTTCCTGCTCGTCCAGCGTTCCCCACTCACCGTGCGGGCCGCCGCACGCGTCCGCGAGCGCGGACAGGCAGGCCGCGACGGCCATCGCCTCGCTGCCCCGCCACTCCCGCTCCAGCCACTGCTCGAAAGCCGACCCGTTGTTCACCGGCTGCCCTCCCTCTCGGTCCTGTCGATCGGTGCTCCGCGGTTCCCCGTCGTCGAAACGCCTGCGGCCGGCCAGCGCGCCGAGCCCGAGCGTGAGTCGCTTCTGCAGGCCGTCGTACCGGGACCGGGCGATCTGGTGACCGGCGTCGGCCGCCTTCTCGTACCAGCGCAGCGCTTCGCTCGGGTTGCCGAGCCACTCCTCGTAGAGGGTCCCCAGGAAGAGCGCGCCGAACGCGCTGCCGAGCTGCGCGGACCTCCGGTACCAGTGCATGGCCAGCTCGGCGTCGGCGGCCGACGGCTCCTCCGGCAGCTCCCCGCGCAGCCTGGCCCGCATCCGGCCCTCGACGATCAGCCCCAACCGGGCCATCGCGTCGGCGTTCCCGGCCCCGGCGGCCAGCCGGTGGAGCTGCTCGATCCTCGGCAGGTTCTGCGTCCCGTCCCCGCCGCTCCACTCCAACTCCAGGAGGCAGGCTGCTTCGTAGGCCTCCCGGGCCTGCTCCTCGGTGAGCAGCCCTTCCGGCAGGGCGAACGGGTCGGGCGGCGGCGGCAGTCGCGGCGCGATGGAGGGGCCACCCGGGAACGTCACGTGGTAGTGGACCCCGCCCATGACGAGGCCGGCCTGGACCACCGACATCGACACCGCCGTCCCGACGGAGAGTTCATTGCGGACCACGCCCGGCATGTCCGGCGGGGCAGCGTCCGCCACGTCCGGCACGTCCCGCGCATCCGGCCCGGCGACGCCCGGCACGGACCGCGCGGCGCTGTCCGCGCGGTGCTCCGCGGCCTCGTCCAAGAGGTCACCCCACTCGCTGCGCGTCCGGACGGCGTCGCCGGTGCCACCGGCCGGCGACGGGGCCGGACGGACCGGTCGACAGCGCCGGTGCAGGGATGCTACCCGCGTCAACCACGGTGCGAGACACGCGTTCTGGCCAATCTGACGGTGCACGGCAGGACACGGCACCCTGCTCCCCCGCGCGACCTCCGGGAGCCGTCGGACCGCTTCGGAGTGAGCCGCCGGACCCACCCGTAGTGCACGGTCGCACCGGCCCGGAGTTCGGCATCGGGCACCGCCGGACCCTCCGGGCCGGTCCGCCCGTCCGGGTGAACAGCGCATGCGGCACCGGGGCGGAACGCCTAGCGTGGCCCAGGGCACCCCGCCCGGCCCGCCGCCCTCCCCGGACGGGCGCGACCGGCACCGCGGGGCTCCGACCCTCCGGCTCCGCCCCCGTTCCCCTCAGGAGATCCCCGTGACCACGACGACCCCGCTGGCCGATCTCACCGGCGACTACGTCCTGGACCCGGCGCACACCCGGATCGGCTTCGTGGCACGCCACGCCATGGTGACGAAGGTGCGCGGCGCGTTCCAGACCTTCGAAGGCAGCGCCCACCTCGACGGCACCGACCCGAGCCGCTCCACCGCCCGGGTGTCGATCAGCGCCGAGAGCATCGACACCGGCAACGAGCAGCGCGACGGGCACCTGCGCACCAACGACTTCCTCGACGCCCCGAATCACCCGAGGATCACCTTCACCTCGACGGGCGTCGAGCAGCTGAACAGCGCCGAGTACCGGGTCAGCGGTGAGCTGACCATCAAGGAGACCACCCGCCCGATCACCATCGACTTCGAGTACACCGGCAACGCCCGGGACCCGTACGGCAACCTCCGGGTCGGCCTGGAGGGATCGGTCGCCATCAGCCGCAAGGACTACGGCATCACCTGGAACGCCGCCCTCGAAGGCGGCGGCGTCCTGGTCGGCGACAAGGTGGTGCTGGAGTTCGACATCTCGGCGATCAAGCAGGAGTGACCCGGCCCGGGTGTACCCGAGGGCCTGTGGCGGAGACCGCCACAGGCCCTCGGCGCGTTCCGGGGCGCGCCTCGCGGTTACTCAACCCACTGGTTGAACAAGCGCGCGGCACGGAGTAGCCTCGTATTCAACCAAACGGTTGCGAAGAGAAGCAGAGGTGCGCTGATGGCCGCCGATCCGCTGTCCAGGGCGTTCGTCGCCCTGGCCGACCCGACCCGGCGCGACATCGTCGCCCGGCTCTCCGTCCGCGACGCCGGGGTCGGCGAACTCGCGGAGTCCTACGCCATGTCGATGCAGGCCGTCTCCAAGCACCTCAAGGTGCTGGAGGAGGCGGGGCTGGTGAGCCGAAGTCGCGACGCCCAGCGCCGGCCGTGCCACCTGGAGCCCCAGGTGCTCGATCTGATGACGGTCTGGATCGAGCGGTACCGCCGGCAGGCCGAGGAGCGGTTCGGTCGGCTGGACGCCGTCCTCGCCGCCATGGAGGACGGCGACGAGCCCGGAGCGGCCGTCCCGGCCCCGGAATCCCCCGAAGTGCACGAAGAGCACGAAGAGCACGAAGAGCACGAAGGAGCAGCGTCATGACCTCCAGCGACGACCGCCGGACCACGATCGAGGCGGACCCGGCACTCCCCGTCATCCGCATCGTCCGCGAGTTCGACGCCCCACCGGCCCGGGTGTTCCGCGCCTGGACCGAGCCCGAGCTGGTGGCGCGGTGGCTCGGCCCCAGGGACCAGGTCATGAAGATCGACACCTGGGACGCCCGCACCGGCGGCAGCTACCGCTACTCCGCACTGGCCGGGGACGGGCCGGCGAGTCAGGTGATCGCCTCCTTCTACGGCTCGTTCCACGAAGTCCGCCGGGACAGCCGGCTCGTCCAGACCTTCACCTTCGAGGGCGTACCGGACGGCGTCTCACTGGAGACCGTGGTCTTCGAGCCGGTCGGCGAAGGCCGCACCCGGGTCAGCTCGCTCTCCCTCGTCGACAGCCTGGCCACCCGCGACGCGATCATGGCGAGCGGGATGGACCGCGGCGTGATCGAGGGCTACGAGCAGTTGGACGAGCTCCTCGCCGCCGGCTGACCCCGGCGCGCCGCCGCCGCCACGGGGGCGGTCGCTCAGGACAGCACGGCGACCGCCTCGACCTCGACGAGCTGGTCGGTGTAGCCCAGGACGGTGACGCCGAGCAGGGTGCTGGGCACGTCGTGGCTCCCCAGGTAGGAGCGGTAGACCTCCCACGCCGTCACGAGGTCCTCCTGCCGGGAGGAGGCCACGTACACGGTGGTCCGGACGAGGTCGGTCAGGGCGGCGCCCTCGTCCTCCAGCACGGTGATCAGGTTGCGCATGACCTGGTGGGCCTGGGCCCCGAAGTCGCCCACCGCGACCGTCCGCCCCTCCGCGTCGAGCGGACAGGCGCCCGCCAGCCAGAGCGAGCGCACCGGCGCGTCCACGGAGGCGGCGTAGGCGTAGTCCACCGCCTGGGTGAGCCGGTGGTTGCGGATCAGCCGGACCGTACCGCTCATGGGGGCTCCGAAGGTCGAACGGATGTCTGCTCCCCATCCTCGACAGCCGCCTGATCACCGGTCAAACCATTAACCGCCGCCCGCTCCTCCCGCCGCGCCCCCGCGCCCCCGCACTCCCGGTTCACCGGTGCGGGTGATGGCGGGTCGCCCCGCCGGACGGCGATCCTGGTGCCCCACCGAACGAAGGGGTTCCGCGATGGTGCTTCGACTGCCCGGCCGCGGTGTCGGCCGCCGCCGGATCCTGGGGCTGGCCCTGGGCGCGAGCGCCGTACCCGTCCTCGCGACCGTCGCGGCCCGGGCGGCACCGGCCGCGGCGCCGCTGCCACCGGCCGCCCTGGGCCGCCGGGTCGCCGAGGTGGCGGCCGCGCAGATCGGCGTGCCGTACGCCTGGGGCGGCGGCGACCGGCTGGGCGCGGGCATCGGGTTCTGCGACGAGGAGAACGGCTACCTCGACGGCCAGTGCCTCGGCGAGCACACCGTCGGCTTCGACTGCAGCGGGCTGTCCCTCTACAGCTGGTACCGGGCCAGCGGGGGCGCCGTCGACCTCGCCCACTACACCGTCGCGCAGTACCACCGCTCCGAGCCGGTCGCCCGGGCCGACCTGCTCCCCGGCGACCTGCTGTTCTTCTCGCGCGCGGACGCGCCGCTGCACCACGTCGGCGTCCACGCGGGCGACGGCGCGATGATCCACGCCGAACGCACCGGCACCCTGGTCACCCGTCTGCCCGATGTCCTCGAAGACCCGCGCTGGGCGGCCGAGTTCGCCGGCGCCCGGCGCCCGCTGCCGCTCGGCTGAGCGAGCGGAAGCGACCGGGAGCCGGCCCGCCCGCTCTCAGAGCGCCCCCGGCAGGTCGTGGTGGACCCGGCGCAGCAGGTCGTGCAGGGTGCGGCGCTCCCGCGGGTCGAGCGGGGCGAGGATCTCGTCCTGCACCGCGCGGGCCTCGGCCTCCAGTTCGGCCAGGACCGCCCGGCCCGTCCCGGTGATGCTCACCGAGACGCGCCGGCGGTCCGCCGTGTCACGGATGCGCTCGACGCAGTCGGCGGCGGCCAGCCGGTCGGCGACCTTGGCCATGTCGCTGGGGTCCACGCCGAGCCGCCGGACCAGGTCGCGCTGGGCGTGCGGCCCGAAGTCGGCCAGTGCGGCGAGCACCGCCATGTCCCAGAGCCGCAGGCCGCGCCCGGCCAGCCGCTCGGCCAGCCGGCTCCGTGCGGCCCTGCCGGTCCGGGAGAGCAGGTAGGTACTGAGGTCCAGCAGGGTGGGCGGGGTGGAGCTCTCGGGGGTCACCCCATCAGTCTAGGGTCCGGCCCTATAGTGGGTCAGCACCTACTAATTGCGGTGGGCCGCCCGCCGCCCCGAGCCCAGGAGTCCCGACGTGGATGCCCTGTACACCCGCCTGCTCGTCTCCCGCTTCGCCGAGTGCTTCGCCTTCTACCGCGCCGTCCTGCCCCCGCTCACCGGCGCCGCCCTGGGCAAGGGCGACGCGGCGGGCCCGTACGCCAACTGGGAGGCCGACGGCCGGACCGTGCTCGCGCTGTACGACCGCGCGATGATGGCCGCCGTCCTGGGCACCGAGCGGCTCCCGCCCCGCCCGCCGGCCGCCCAGGACTCCGCGATGCTGGCCGTCCGCGTCACCGACGTGGACGAGGCGCTCGCCCTCTGCCTCCGCCACGGCGCCCGCGTGGCGGCCGAAGCCACCGACCGCCCCGCGTGGGGCCCGACCCTGCGCACCGCCCACCTCCGTGACCCGGACGGCCACCTGATCGAGCTGCAGTCCTACTGACCGCCGCCCCCGGCCGGCCGGCTACTCCCCGGCCGGGGCGGGCTCCCACAGGTCGGGGCTGCCCGCCCCGACCAGGGACCGGATCCGGGCCAGGGCCTCGTCGGCGGGGATCGGGGCGAGCCGGCGGCCGTCGCGCAGGCGCAGGGCCACCAGGCCGTCGGCCGCCTCCCTCGGCCCGATCACCGCCTGGTACGGGACCAGCCGGGCCTCCCGGATCCGGGCGCCCAGGGTGCCGTGCTCGGGCCCGGCGACCTCGGCCCGCAGCCCCTGGTCGAGGCAGCGCTGCCGCAGTCGCCCGGCCTGGTCGGCCTCCCCCTCGGACACCGGCAGCAGGACCAGCTGGGTGGGTGCCAGCCAGGCCGGGAACGCGCCGCCGTACAGCTCGATCAGATGGGCGACGACCCGCTCGACGCTGCCGATGACACTGCGGTGCACCATCACCGGGCGGTGCCTGGCCCCGTCGGCGCCGATGTAGTGCAGGCCGAACCGCTCCGGCTGGTGGAAGTCGATCTGCACGGTGGAGAGGGTGGATTCGCGACCGGCGCCGTCGGCGATCTGGACGTCGACCTTCGGTCCGTAGAACGCCGCCTCCCCCTCGACCGCCTCGAAGGGCACGCCGGACCGCTCCAGCACCTCGGTCAGCAGCGCGGTGGCCCGCTCCCAGAGCGCCGGGTCGGCCACGTACTTCCCGCCCTCGCCGGGCAGCGAGAGCCGGTAGCGGACGGGGCGGATCCCGAGCGCGCGGTGCGCCTCGCGGATCAGCTCCAGCGCGGCCACCGCCTCGTCGGCCGCCTGCTCGGGGGTGCAGAAGATGTGGGCGTCGTTCAGCTGGATCGCCCGGACCCGGGTGAGCCCGCCCAGCACGCCGGACGGTTCGGACCGGTACATCCCGCCCAGTTCGGCCATCCGCAGCGGGAGCTCGCGGTAACTGCGCGCCCGGGAGCGGTAGATGAGGGCGTGGTGCGGGCAGAGGCTCGGGCGCAGCACGATCTGCTCGGCGCCCAGGTCCATCGGCGGGAACATGTCGTCGCGGTAGTGCGACCAGTGGCCGGAGATCTCGTACAGCTCGCGTTTGCCGAGCACCGGCGAGTACACGTGGCGGTAGCCGGCCCGCTGTTCGCACCCCCGGACGAACTCCTCCAGGGTGTGCCGGACGGCGGCGCCGCCGGGCAGCCAGTACGGCAGGCCGGCGCCCATCAGCGGGTCGGTGTCGAAGAGGTCGAGTTCACGGCCGAGGCGGCGGTGGTCGTGCATGGTGGCGGTCTCCACTCGGGTCTGCGGGGTGGCACCTGCGGGGGGCTCTCCGCAGGCGGCGCTCCTGGGCCGAGTGGGCGGGAACGACGAAGCCCCGGGGCACTCGGCCCCGGGGCTTCGGACTAGGTCAGCAGTCAGCGCACCGGGACTCTCTCCGGCGTCGTCGTCAGGACGGCTGCAGCGCGCTTCATGCCTCCCACGGTAACAGGGCGGCGGCGCTCCCGGCGATCCGTTTCCGGTGCTCGCCCGCGCCCCGGAGCCGATCGGGAGCGGGCGTCCTCAGTACAGCACCGCGCAGCCCCGCTCGCCGAGGGCGGCGAGCAGCCGGGGCGGCGGTGTGACGTCGTTCCACCGCAGGTCGAGCTTCTCCAGGGCCGGCAATCCGGCCAGCCAGTGCGGCAGTTCGGTGATGCGATTGCTCCGCAGGTCCACCCGGCGCAGCAGCGGGAGCCCGGCGAGCACCGGAGGGATCTCGGTGAAGGCGTTGTCCCGCAGGTCGAGCTCGCGCAGCGCGGCGAGTCCGGCGGCGGACGGCGGCAGAGCGGTCAACGCGTTGCCGCGCAGCCACAGTTCGCGCAGGGCGCCGAGCCGGCCGAGGGTGTCCGGCAGTCGGGTGAGCCGGTTGTGCTGGGCCCGGAGCTCCACGAGGTCGGTCATCCCACCGAGGGCGTCCGGCAGTTCGCCGATCCGGTTCTCGCCGACGTTGAGGTAGCGCAGGGCGCCGAGCCGGCCGAGGGCGTCCGGCAGCCGGGTGAGCGCGTTGTCGTGCAGGTAGAGGAAGTCGCGCAGTGCGGTGAGTTCACCGAGTTCCTCCGGCACGGCGGTGAGCGCGTTGTGCCCGAGGTCGAGAGTCCGGAGACGGCGCAACCGTCCGATGGCGGGCGGCAGTTCGGTCAAGCCGGTCTCGGCCAGGATGAGGACGGTCAGGTCGGTGCGGTCCCAGACGGATTCCGGCACCGCACCGAGCGGCTGCCGCCAGAGGTTGAGGGTCAGGTCTGTCACCCGGGCATTCTCCGCCGGTGCGACGCCCCGGCGAAGCCCGGGGCCGCTACGCGCCCGGGAGGTGGAGGGTCCCGTCGAGGACGGTGACGGCGGTGCCGGAGAGGTGGACGCGGTCGCCATGGAGGGCCGTCCGGACCAGGCCGGTGCGAGCGGAGACCTGGAGGCCGGCGAGCCGGTCACGGCCCAGCCGGGCCGTCCAGTACGGGGCGAGCGCGGTGTGGGCGCTGCCGGTGACCGGGTCCTCCGGGATCCCTCGGGCCGGGGCGAAGAAGCGGGAGACGAAGTCGTACCCGGCGTCGCCGCGGGCCGCGGGCGCCGTGACGATGACGCCGCGCAGGTCGTCGCGGAGCGTCAGGGCGGCCAGCGCGTCCAGCCGGGGCGTCAGGTCGCGCACGGCGGCCTCGTCCGGCAGGACGGCCAGCAGGTCGCCGAGCCTGCCGGTGTGCCAGGCCGACTCGGGCTCGACGGTCAGCGCCTCGGCCAGCCCCTCGGGGACGGGGACCTCGGTGCCGGGTGCGGCCGGAAAGTCCAGGGTGACGCCGCCGGCCTCGTCGGTGTGGGTGACGAGGACCCCGTGGTACCGGCTGCGGAACCGCACCGTGCCGAGGATCCCCCGCTCGGTGCGGAGCGTGTGCGCCGTGGCCAGGGTGGCGTGCCCGCACAGGGTGGCCTCGACGGTGGGGGTGAACCACCGGATCGCCCAGTCGGCTTCGGCGCCGCCGGGCAGCGGGAGGGCGAACGCCGTCTCGGAGTGGTTCAGCTCGGCGGCCACCTGCCGCATCCAGGTGTCGTCCGGCCACTCCCCGGCGGGCAGCAGGCACACGCCGGCCGGATTGCCGGCGAACGGACGGTCGGTGAAGGCGTCGACCACGTGAATGCGCATGGCGGGGACGATAGCGGTGGCCCCGGCGGGTCGCCATGGCCAATCGGAGGTGATTGGCCTGGTGCCGGGCGGGCGGGCGGTCGCGCCGCCCGCCCGGCACCCCTGACCGCGGTCCTGACCGTGGTCCCGGGCGGGCCCGTGTCACATGTTGATCATGTGCCCGGCCAGGCCGTGGACGGCCTCCTTGACCGCCTCGCCGAGCGTCGGGTGGGCGTGCACGTTGCGGGCCACCTCGTGCACGGTGAGGTCCCACTGCTGGGCCAGCGTCAGCTCCGGCAGCAGCTCGGTGACCTCGGGGCCGATCAGGTGGGCGCCCAGCAGCTCGCCGTGCTTGCCGTCGCTGATCACCTTGACGAAGCCGATCGGGTGGCCGAGCCCGTGCGCCTTGCCGTTAGCGGTGAACGGGAACTTGGCGACCTTGACGTCGTACCCCTGCTCGCGGGCCTGCGCCTCGGTGTACCCGAAGCTGGCGATCTGCGGCTGGCAGTAGGTGGCGCGCGGGATCATCACGAAGTCGAGCTCCATGGTCTCGGCCCCGCCGATGGTCTCGGCGGCGATCACGCCCATCGACTCGGCCGCGTGGGCCAGCATCAGCTTGGCCGTCACGTCACCGATCGCGAAGATGTGGTCGACGCTGGTGCGGCCCCGGCCGTCGACGTCGATCGCGCCGCGGTCGGTGAGCTTCACCCCGGTGTTCTCCAGGCCGTAGCCGTTCACCCGGGGCGCGAAGCCGATCGCCTGGAGCACCTTGTCGGCCTCCAGCACCTGCTGCTGACCGTCGCGGGTGACGGTGACCCTGACCTTGGCGGCCGGGTCGCTGTCGTCGATCGACTCCACCCGGGTCGAGGTGAGCACCTCGATGCCGAGCTTGCGGTACTGCTTGCCGAGCTCGGCGGAGACCTCGGCGTCCTCCAGCGGCACCATCCGGTCGAGGAACTCGACGATGGTGACCTTCACGCCGTAGTTGTGCAGCACGTACGCGAACTCGACGCCGATCGCGCCGGCGCCCGCGATGATGATGCTGCCCGGCAGCTCCTCGGTGAGGATCTGCTCCTCGTAGGTGACCACGCGCTCGCTGAGGCTGGTGCCGGGGAGCAGCCGGGTGGTGGCGCCGGCCGCGATGATGCAGTGGTCGAAGGTGACGACCTCGAAGCCGCCGCCGCTCAGCGCGACCTGGAGGGTCCGATCGTCGACGAAGGTGCCCCGGCCGTCGTACTCGGTGATGCCGTTCTTCTTCATCAGGTAGTGGACGCCCTTGACCCGGCCGTCGGCGACGGTCCGGCTGCGGCGGAACGCCTCGCCGAAGTCGAAGCTCACCGTGCCCTCGACCTTGATGCCGAAGGTCTTGGCCTCCTTGGTGAAGATGTGCGCCAGCTCGGCGTTGCGCAGCAGGGCCTTGGAGGGGATGCAGCCGACGTTGAGACAGACCCCGCCCCAGTACTTGGCCTCGATGACGGCGGTCCGCAGGCCCAGCTGGGCGGCGCGGACGGCGGCGGTGTAGCCGCCGGGACCCGCGCCGAGGACGACGACGTCGTAGTGCGTGCTCATGATGCTGACTCCTCCGAAGGTGTCACGGTGACGTGATCTCGGTGCCATGGTGTCAGCAGCCCGGGCGGCGCACTCATCGGCCCCGGCCGATCGGCCGCCGTCCGGGTGCGGCCCGGGAGCGCGACGGGGAAAGGGCGCGGCGCAGCGGGGAACGGCGGGGAAAGGGCGCGGCGCAGCGGGGAACGGCGGGGAACGGGGCGGCGCCGGGGCCCCGCCCGGTGGCGGGGCCCCGGGCGGTCAGGCCGAGACCTCGTGGGTGTGGCCCTCGTGGAGGCCGCCACCGCTGCCGGCCTGGCCCTCGGTGTGCTGCGGCGCCACCGGCGCGTGCAGCGAGGAGAGGTCCCAGGCGTAGGTGCCGACGGCGTCGGCGATCACGTCGATGTTGACGTCGAAGGCCAACAGGTCGAGGTTGCCCAGGTTGTCGCAGGCCTTGTGGTAGCACGTGTCGAACGCCACCCCGGCCGTGCCGCCGTAACGCGCCGCCTGCGCCGCGGACTTGATCACCTCGGCGCCGGTGTCGGTGCCGCCCGCCGGGATCCCCGCGTCGATGAACGGGCCGTAGTCGGAGCGGCCGGTGAAGTCGGTGCCCTCGTGCGGCAGGCCCCGGCGGTCCAGGTAGTCGGTGATGCGCCGCTCCAGTTGCGCCGAGCCGTCCGGGCCGGGGCCGGAGCCGACGTGGTCGGAGTCGTCGCCGTCGTAGACGAACTGGGCGGAGTTGGGCGAGGCGATCATGTCGAAGTTCAGATAGAGCTTGATCTTCTTCTGCTCGGCCTCGGAGAGTGACGCCACGTAGGCCTCGGAGCCCTTGAGGCCGAACTCCTCGGCCGACCACCAGGCGAACCTGACCTTGTTCCTGACCGGTCGGTCGCCGAGGTTCTTCGCCACCTCCAGGACGCCCGCCGAGCCGGAGCCGTTGTCGTTGATGCCCGGGCCCGCCACCACGGAGTCCAGGTGGGAGCCGATGACGACGGTGTTCGCCGGATCGCCGCCGCGGGTCTCGGCGATGACGTTCCAGGTCTTGCGCTTCTCCATGAGGGTACGGATGTCCAGGCCCACGGTGACCGGCCCGGCGGCGGCCTTGGCGACCAGCGCCTCGCCCGCCGCTCTGCTGATCCCGCCGGTCGGAACGCGGCCGGCGGTCGGCTCCCCGAGGGTGCCGTTGAGGTCGCCGTCGGTGTTGTTGTAGACGAGGACGCCGGTCGCACCGGCGTCCGCCGCCGCGGCCGCCTTGACGGCGAAGCTGCAGCCGCCGCGCTTTATCAGCGCGATCCGGCCGGCGAACGCGCCGGCCGCGTAGTCCCCCGCCTCGCAGCCGGTGGTGTCGTCCGCCGGGACGACCGCGAGCGGGGCGGTCAGACCGGCCGCCGGGCCGCCGACGGAGTACGTCATGGCGATCACCGGTACATCCTCGGCCTGGGGGGACACCACCGTCAGTTTCTGCGCGAGGGCCTGGAAGAAGGTGTACTCGAATTCCTGCTTCGACACCTTCAGACCGGCCTGGCGGGCCTGCTCGTAGACGTAGCGCGCCGACTCGTCGTGGCCGCGGGAGCCCGCCACCCGGTTGCCGCCGTTGCGGTCCGCGATCCGCTGCAGCGCGGCCAGCGTCCGGCGGGCGCTGCCGGCGCTGCTCTCCTCGACGAGCCGGGCGGCCAGCTTGGCTCCCTTGCGGCCCGGGTCCGGTGCGGCCGCGGCGCTCCCGGCGCCGACCAGCAGCAGCGGGGTCACCAGGGCCGCGACCGCCAGCGCGGAGCTCGCGACCCGGGTGGTCCGGGCAGCGCCCGGGCGGGGTGAGACGGTCGGGCGGCGGGTCCGAGCATTCACGGCAGGTCCTTCCGAGAGTCCATGGAGATCCCGATTTGACATGCTCCGGGCCACCTTGCCAACCCTGCCGCGAAAGCTGACCGGATGCGGACATCCGGCGGCGCGGTGATCCTGGAGGGGAGGGGCCGTCTCATCCAGGAGGGTGACCGAATGTCCATGATCGACAAGATCAAGCAGATGCTGAAGGGCCACGAGGACCAGGCGGACAAGGCCGTCGACAAGGCCGGTGACACCGTCGACCAACGGACCCAGAGCAAGTACAGCGGCCACGTCGACACGGCCCAGGACAAGGTCAAGGACCAGTTCCGCGACCAGCCTCCCCAGTAGCCCGCCGACGCAGTCCGGACACACGGGTCCGGTACCCCGGCCGGGTGAGCGCGACCACGCGCGCACCCGGCCGGGGTACCGCGCGTCCACGGCCGGACGGGCGCTCCCCTCGGACCGTACGGGCGCCCGCGGGGACCCTCCCACCAGGAGGGCTTTACACAGTCATTACCATTGGCACGGTAGCGCTTCCGCGTGTCGCACACGGCGCGGCGCCGTTCACCCGTCCGGGTGAGCGGCCGCCCCGCCGGGCCGGCCCAGTTCCGGCGGACGGCCGGCCCTGTTCCGGCGGACGTCGCGCACGCCAGCGGGAAGCCCTGACGAGAGGACAGCCGTCGTGTCGATCCCCCGTGTCCGGACCACTCCCCTGCCCGGCGTCGGCGTCCAGTACGACCTCACCACCCGAGAACAACGGCACCTGTCCGTCATCGCCCACCGGGACGGCTCACGCAGCCTCAACGTCTACCGCTCGGACGACCCCGACGCCTGCGCCCAGGCGTTCCGGCTGACGGCCGAGGAGTCCACCGCCCTGGTCGACGCCCTGACGCCCGCTCACCACAACCCGGGCCTGCTGCACACCACCGACCTGGGCCTGGTCGCCGAACGCCTCCCCGTCGAGGGCGCCTCGCACTGGAACGGCCGGGTGCTCGGCGAGACCCGGATGCGCACCGAGACCGGCGCCTCGATCGTCGCCGTGCTGCGCCGCACCGGCGCCGTGCCCTCCCCGACCCCCGACTTCCGGCTGGCCGGCGGGGACATCCTGATCGTGATCGGCACCCGTGAGGGCGTGGACGCCGCCGCCGCGATCCTGGGCAGGGAGTGATCGGATGCACACCGCAAGCGTCTTCATCGAACTCGGCTCGGTCATCCTGGTCCTCGGCCTGCTCGGCCGAATAGCCGGCCGGTACGGGTTCTCGCCCATCCCGCTCTACCTGCTCGGCGGACTGGCCTTCGGCAAGGGCGGCCTGCTGCCGCTCAGCGCCAGTGAGGAGTTCGTGGCCACCGGCGCCGAGATCGGCGTCGTCCTGCTGCTGCTGATGCTGGGTCTGGAGTACACCGCCGCCGACCTGGTGACCAACCTCAAGGCCCAGTACCCGGCCGGTGCCGTCGACTTCGTGCTCAACGCACTGCCCGGCGCGGCCGCCGCCCTGCTCCTCGGCTGGGGCCCGGTCGCCGCCGTGGTGCTGGCCGGCGTCACCTGGATCTCCTCCTCCGGGGTGATCGCCAAGGTGCTCGGCGACCTCGGCCGGCTCGGCAACCGGGAGACCCCGGTGATCCTCAGCATCCTGGTGCTGGAGGACCTCGCGATGGCCGTCTACCTGCCGATCCTGACCGCGCTGCTGGCCGGCGCCGGCCTGCTCGCCGGCTCGCTCACCCTGGCCATCGCGCTCGCCACCGCGGGCGCCGTGCTCTTCGTCGCGCTCCGCTACGGCCGGGTGATCTCGAAGTTCGTCTCGCACGACGACCCGGAGAAGCTGCTGCTGGTCGTCCTCGGACTGACCCTGCTGGTGGCCGGCCTCGCGCAGCAGCTCCAGGTGTCCGCCGCGGTCGGGGCGTTCCTGGTCGGCATCGCCCTCTCCGGCGAGGCCGCCGAGGGCGCGCACACCCTGCTCAGCCCGTTGCGGGACCTCTTCGCGGCGGTCTTCTTCGTCTTCTTCGGGCTCAGCACGGATCCGACGAGCATCCCGCCCGTCCTGCTGCCCGCGCTGCTGCTGGCCGTGGTCACCGCGCTCACCAAGGTGGCGACGGGGTACTGGGCCGCCCGCCGGGCCGGGATCGGCGAACGCGGCCGCTGGCGGGCCGGCGGCGCGCTGGTCTCGCGCGGGGAGTTCTCCATCGTCATCGCCGGTCTGGCCGTCACCGCGGGCATCGAGCCCGAACTCGGGCCGTTCGCCACCGCGTACGTGCTGATCCTGGTGGTCACCGGCCCGCTCGCGGCCCGGTACACCCAGCCCGCGGTGGAGCGCCTCGGGACGCTGCGCGGGCGCTGGGCTCCGGCGGCCCGGGTCTCGCCGGGCGCCGAACGGCTGCCCGACGCCGGGGCGAGCGACGCCGCCACGGTGCCGGAGGCGATCACGTTCGAGGGGCCGGAGCCGGCGGAGCTCGTTCAGGACGGGTTCGCGCAGGACGGGTTCGCGCAGGACGAGTTCGCGCAGGACGGGTTCGCGCAGGAGCAGCCGGCCAACGGGCTGCCGCGCTGAGGCCGGGGCCCCGGGGCGGATCAGTCGGACCGGTCCGCCCCGGGGCCGGGCTCCCGGCCCGACCCGGGCCGGCGGCCGGGCTCGGGGTCCGGCACCGCACCGCAGTTCTCGCAGGGCTGCCGCCCGGCCCGCTCGCGCAGCCGGCCGCACTCCGGGCAGACCCGGTCCAGCCAGCACGCCGATTCGCCGCCTTCGTCCATACCGCCGATTCTGCCCGGCTCACCCCCGCGACGGCGAGTAGACACTGTCTACTCGCTCCTGGTAGACAGTGTCTATGACTGATCAGGGTTCGGGCCTGCGCGCCCGGCTGGTGGCGGCCGGCGTCGAACTGGTGACGGCTCAGGGGGTCCACGCGCTCTCGCTGCGCGAGATCGCCCGCCAGGCCGGCGTCTCGCACGGCGCGCCGCGCCGCTACTTCGCCACCCACGTCGAGCTGCTGTCCGCCATCGCCCGGCACGGCTTCGACGAGCTGGCCGCCGGCCTCACCCGGGCGACGGCCGGCGCGGGCCCGGGCCCGCGCGAGCGGCTCGCCGCACTCGCCCGCGGCTACCTCGGCTTCGCCGCCGCCCAGCCCGGCATGTTCGAGCTGATGTTCCGCCACGACCTGCTGGAGGGCAGCGGCATCGGCCTGCGGCAGACCAGCCTCCCGCTCTTCCGGACCTTCACCGCCCTGGTCGCCGAGGTGCGGCCACCGAGCGGCGCGGAGCCCGCGGCGGCGGCCGCCGCACTCTGGGCCAACCTGCACGGGCTCGCCCAGCTCCGCGCCTGGGGCAGCCTCCAACTCGCCACCGGCAGCGACGACATCGAGCCACTGCTGCACGCCGCCCTGGCCGCCCACCTGGGCCCGGAGGCACGGTGAAATCGCCCGCGCGCCGGCGCCTCACCCTCGCCGGGAGCATCACCGGCGCCTCGATCGTGGCCCTGGACGGCACCGTCCTCACCGTCGCCCGGCCCGCCATGCAGCACGACCTCAACGCCTCCTTCACCGCCGTCCAGTGGACCAGCACCGCCTACCTGATCGCGGTGGCGAGCCTGCTGGTCTTCGCCGGCCGGCTGGGTGACCGCTACGGCCACCAACGCGTCTTCGCCGTGGGCGTGCTGGGCTTCGCCGCCGCCTCGGCCGGGATCGGCCTGGCGCCCGGCATCGGCTGGGTGATCGGCCTGCGCGTCGCCCAGGGCGTGGCGGGCGCGCTGCTGCAGCCCGCCACCCTGGGCATGCTGCGCGCGGCCTACCCGGCCGACCGGCTCGCGATGCCGATCGCCCTGCGCACCAGCGCGATCGGCCTGGCGGCCGCCGCCGGACCGGTCGTCGGCGGGGCGCTGACCGCCCAACTGGGCTGGCGGGCGGTCTTCTTCCTCACCGTCCTCCCCGCCGTCGCGGCCGGGCTCGCCGCGCTGGCCGTGCGGATTCCGCAGCCACCCACCGACCGGTCCGCCGGCGCCCTGCGCGCGCTCGACCTGCCGGGCGCCGCCCTGCTCGCGGCGGCGCTGGTCTGCCTGGTGCACACGCTCGTCGGGGTGCCCGAGGACGGCCGGCCGGCCGCCACCGTGTTCGGCCTGCTCGCCGCGGCCCTGCTCGGCACCGCCTTCGTCCACCAACAGCGGCGCGCGGCACACCCGTTGCTGCCGCCGCGGGTGTTCGCCTCGCCCACCGTCGCGTCCTCGCTCGGGGTGCTGCTGACCGCGTCCGCGGCGCTCTTCGGGACGCTGTTCCTGGCCACCTACTTCCTCCAGGACGTGCTCGGGCTGGACCCGTTCCAGTCCGGCGTCCGGGCGTTGCCGCTGGCCGTCACGATGGTCGCCGCCGCCCCGGCCGCCGCGGTGCTGATGCGCCGCCACGGGGCCCGGGCCACCGCCGGGGCCGGGATGCTGCTGCTCACGCTCGGCACCCTGCTCGCGGCCCGGTTCGACGAGTCCTCCGGGGCCGTCGCGATCGGCGGCAGCTTCCTCCTGCTGGGCAGCGGGTTCGGGGCGGTGATGGTCACCGCGACGGCCGCCCTCGTCCGCGACGCCTCGGTGGCGGACGCGGGCGTCGCCGGCGGGCTCCAGCAGACCGTGATGAACATCGGCCCGGCCCTGGGGACCGCCGCCGCGACCACCCTCACCGCCGGCCGTCCGCTCGTGACCGCCATGGGCCCGGCCCTGCTGGTCCTCGCGGCCACAGCGGCGGTCGGCGTCCTACTCGCCACCCGCCTCCCGACCCGGGCCCGGGCGGCGGGGGTGGTGGAGGCGACGCGGCCGGGGCACTGAACCGGTCACTCCCCCGCAAGGGCGTACGTCGTCCCGGTCGGTGCCCTCGGGCCCGTCGATCGCTTCACGCCGTCGAGTTGTCGACGACTTCGGCGGTCTCCACGTACCCGATGGACGGCGTCGCGCCATGGAGACCGGTTGCTCGCCCGCGCATCGGGGTGGGCGTCACTCCACCGGGGCCCGAAGCGGGGTCTGCCCGGTGGGCTCGGCCGCGCCGACCGGCGCGGCGGGCTCGCCCACCGGGCCGGGGGTTCGGCGGCGGTTCGGGGCCGGCAGGCGCATCAGGATCAGCTGGGTCAGCGCGCCCACCGCCATGCCGGTCCAGAGGCCGTTCACCCCGAGCGGCACCGACAGGGCCACACCGGCGGCGAGTTGGACGCCGAGTCCGAGCAGGCTGGCCGTCACCAGGCGGCGGCCCGCGCCGGTGGCCTGGAGCACGCCGCCGAGGGTCACCACCAGGGCGTAGGGCAGTACGTAGAGCCCGGCCATCCGCAGGTAGCCGACGGCCTGGGCGGCGACCGCGTCGTCCCGGGTGAAGAGCGCGGTCACCGGCACCGCGAGCGCCGCGCAGAGGACGGCGGCGCCCGCGCCGAGGGCGCCGGCCAGCCGGGCGGTGTCACGGCCCAGGGTGCGCAGCCCCGCCGTGTCGCCCGCGCCGGTCAGCCGGGCCGCCTCGATGGCGGCGGCCTGCCGTACGGCGTAGAAGGCCATGGTCACGACCAGCATCACGCGGTAGCCCACGCCGTAGCCGGCGACCGCCGGTACGCCGAAGGACGCGACCAGGGCGAGCTGCACCGTGCCGACGCCCATCCGGGCGGTGAAGTCGAGGCCGAACGAGGCTCCGGCGGAGACGATCCGGCAGGCCTCCGGCAGGAGCCCGCCCGCCGGGGGCGCGGTCCGGCGGCGCCGGCGCCGGAGCAGCAGCGTGACGGCGAAGGTGAGGGCGCGCGCGGTGGTCAGGGCGAGCGCCGCGCCCCTCACGCCGAGGGCCGGGAACGGTCCGGGTCCGAGGATCAGCAGCGGGTCGAGGAGGAGCAGCAGGGCGTTGGTCAGCAGGGCGAGCCGCATCGGCGTCCGGGTGTCGCCGGTGCCCTTGAAGAGCTCGTCGGCCACCCGCTGGCCGAAGAAGAGTCCGGCGGCGGGGAAGGCGATCGCGAAGTAGTCCGCGGCGAGTCCGGCGGCGGGGCCGTCCAGGAAGGCGTCCGCGATCGGGTGGCGCAGCAGGAAGCCGGGGACGGCGAGCAGCAGGCTGCCGAGGGCGCAGAGCCGCCAGGCCGCCCGCGCGGTCCGGCCGGCCGCCGCGCGGTCCCCGGCGCCGACGGCGTGCGAGATCCGGACGGTGGTGCCGGAGGCGACCACCAGGACCAGGCCCAGCAGCAGGTTCTCTACGGTGCCCGCGAGGGTGACGGCGGCGACGGCGGGCGCGCCGAGCCCGCCGACCCAGTACGTGCTGATGACCGAGGCGATCACCCCGGACAGGAGTCCGGCGTAGACCGGCCCTGCCAATCCGATCAGCCTCGGCAGATGTCCTCGCACGTCGCCCCCCGGTTCCGTCGGCAGCGCTCGGCCGCCCTCTTGGTGTCTCTTGGTGTCTCTTGGTGTCTCTTGGTGTCTCGAACAGAGATACATCGTTTAGAGGCATATCGGCAAGAGGTACCATGACGCCCGAACGGCGCGTGCGACGACGGAAGGGCTTCACCGGTGCTCACCCTCGCGATCCTCGGCTTCCTGTACGACGAGCCGCTGCACGGGTACGAGTTGAAGTCACGGATCACCGGCCTGACCGGCCACGCCCGGCCGGTCAGCGACGGCGCCCTCTACCCCGCCATCGCCCGTCTGGAGAAGGCCGGACTGCTGGAGCGCCGCAGCGAGCCCGGCAGCGGTGCCGCGCCGCGGCAGGTCCTGGAGCTCACCGCGGCGGGCCGGGCCGAACTCGAGCGCCGGCTGGCCGACCCGGCCGAGGCCGAGATCTCCGACCAGATCCGCTTCTTCACCGTGGCCGCCTTCCTCGACCGCCTCACCGACCCGGTCGCGCAGGCCGCGGTCCTGCGGCGCCGGCTGGCGTTCCTGGAGGCACCGAGCAGCTTCTTCTACGACGCGCAGGGCCGGCCGGTCGCGGCCGAGCAGGAGTCCAGCCCGTTCCGGCGCGGCATGCTGCTGGTCGCCCGCGCGTCCGGCGCCGCCGAGCGGGCCTGGCTGGCCGGGACGATCGCCGACCTGGAGGGCGGCCGGGCGTCCTGAGGCGGGCGGTGGGAGGGGCTCGGAAGGGCCGCCGCCCGCGGGCGCCCGGGGCGTGCTCGGGCCCCCGGACAAGGGTGCGAAACGGTCCGCCGATTCCTGTACCGGGCCTGGCGCAACTGGGGCGTGTCGTCGCTATGATGATCCGCCTCACACCATGGCGCCGCCGCGGGGTGAACCGTACGCGCCGGGCCCTGCCCGCACCCCTGGAGGCCGCCGTGCCCACTGCCGACACCGGAACCGCCCGCCCGCAGCAGCTGACGCGCGACGGCATCCCCGGCTGGTTCTTCAAGGTCGACCAGGAGGCCTTCGCCCACTTCCTCACCGAACAGAGCGCGGCCGGGCACACCGGCGACATCCTCGAACTGGGCACCTACCTCGGCCGGAGCGCCGTCCTGCTCGGGGACCACCTCCGGCCCGGCGAGCAGCTGACCGTCTGCGACCTGTTCGACTCCGAAGCGGGCGACGCCGACAACGCCGCCGAGATGACGATGTCCTACCGCAAGACCCTGACCAGGAGCGCCTTCGAGGCCAACTACCTCACGTTCCACCCGCGGTTGCCGGTCATCGTGCAGGCCCCCACCTCGGTACTGGCCGACCGCCGGATCCCGGACGGCAGTTGCCGCTTCGTCCACATCGACGCCTCGCACCTCTACGAGCACGTGGCCGGGGACATCGAGGTCGCCCGGGCGGCACTGGGCGAGAACGGGCTGGTCGCGCTCGACGACTACCGCTCGGAGCACACCCCGGGCGTCTCGGCGGCGGTCTGGCAGGCGGTGTTCACCGGCGGGCTGCGGCCCGTGCTGCTCACCCCCATGAAGTTCTACGGGACTTGGGGGGACGCCGAGGAACTCCAGCGGGTGCTGCTCGGCCGGGACTGGCGGGCCGGCGGCTACACGGTGGACGAGGACGCCATCGCCGGTGCGCGGGTGGTGCGGCTGAAGTACGCGGTCAAGCCGGGCGCGGCCCAGGCGCACCGCTCGGCCCCGCGGCGCCTGGCGCTGGACCTGCTGCCCCCGGTCGCCACCCGCGCGACCAGGCGGCTGCTCCAGGCGCTGCGCGATCGCCGCGCGGGCCGGCCGGTGGTCCGTACCGGCTGATCCCGTACCGGCTGGTCCCGCGCCGGCTGATCCCGTACCGGCTGGTCCCGCGCCGGCGTTCGCGGGGAGGGACGGGCGGCCCCCGGCCGGGACGGGCAGGGCCGGCCGCCCCTCCCGCCGGGGCCGGGCGGATGGCATCGATCCCGCTCGGTAGGCTGTCGCGATGCACCGGACCACCACCACGCCGACCCCCTCCGAGCTGCCCGGATGAGCGTCTTCCTGCCTCCCGAGCCGCCGGCCTTCGCCACCGCCTCACCACGCGAACGGGTCGCGCGGATCCTCACCGAATCGCTGGCGCCCGCCCATCTGGTCATCGCCCTGCTGCTGCTCGTCGGCGCGCACAGCACCGAGGGCTGGTCCGGGGCCGGCTGGGGCCTGCTGGCCGCGCTGTTCTGCGGCGCGGTGCCGCTCGGCATCATCGCCCTCGGGGTGCGGCGCGGCGCGCTGACCGACAAACACATCCGGGTCCGCCGCCAGCGCGTCGTCCCGATGGCCGCCAGCCTGCTGTCGGTGGTGGCGGGCGTGGCCCTGCTGTACGCGCTGGACGCCCCGGCGGAGGTCGCCGCCCTGGTCGTGGCGATGCTGGCCGGCCTGGTGTCGGCGCTCGCCGTCACGGTCTGGTGGCAGATATCCCTGCACAACGCCGTGGCCGGGGGCACCGCGATGATCCTGGTGCTGGCGTTCGGCCCGGCGGCGCTGCCGGTCGCGGCGGCCGCGCCGGTGGCGGTGGGCTGGTCGCGGCTGGTGCTGAAGGCCCACACGACCGCGCAGGTGCTCGCCGGGACGGCGCTCGGCGGTGTCTGCGCCGTGGTGTTCGCGCTGCTGCGCTGAGCCCCGGCCCTCCCTCGGCCCGCCCCGGGCCCGCGCTTGGCCCCTCCCCGGACTCGGCGGCCGCACCGCACCGCACCGATAGGGTCGGCGGGTCGCCGTCGGGCCCTGAGGAGGTCGCGTTGGAGCCGGTCACGCTGCCGGACGCGGAGCAGCTGCCCGAGGCGCTGCTCGAACTCGCCGTCCCGTTCGAGGAGGTGAACGCCGTCCTGGCCGCGCGCACCCGGCTGGCCCGGGACGGCGGGCTGCGGGCCGCGTTCGACGAGGCCCTGCGCGAGCAGGTGGCGGCGGTCGGGACGCTCGGCCGGCCGTCCGGTCTCCATGGCAGCCGGCCGGCGGGGTTCGAGGCGGACGGACACCTCCTGACCCTGCTCTTCGTCGCCCTCGCCCCGCACGCCCGGGCGTACCACCGTGCCCTCGGGATCGGCCCGGCGGTGACCAGGAACACCCTGGCCGACCTCGGCCGGCAGCTGGTGGTGAGCCGTTGGCGGGGCCACCCCGGCGGGCTGGGCAACCCCTCCTGGCTGACCCTGCACTTCCGGGGCGAGCTGTACCAGCTCGGCCGGCTCCAGTTCCAGCGCAAGCGGCTCACCGGGGCGGACGCCGAATCGGCGGCCGCGGCCGGGTTCGGCCCGTGGAGCCTGCAGTTGCACATCCCCGACCACAGCGGACCGCTCTCCGCCGAGGCCTGCGACCGTGCGCTGGCCCGGGCCCGCGACTTCTTCGCCCGGCACTTCCCCACCGAGCCGTACGCGACGGCGTTCATCTCCTCCTGGCTGCTGGACCCTCAGCTCCGCCGCCACCTGCCGGAGGACTCCAACATCGTCCGGTTCCAGAAACGGTTCACCCCGCTGCGTCCGCCGGGCGAGCCGGCGGACGACAACCCGCTCCGCTACGTCTTCGGCGACAGCGGCCGGCCGCTGGAGTCGCTGCCCCGGGACACCCCGCTCCAGCGGGCCCTGGTGGACCACCTGCGCGCGGGCGGCCACTGGTACGTCGTCGGCGGGTGGCTGAGGCTCGGCGAGGACGACGTGCTCGGCGAGGACGACGCCTGACCGGCGGTCAGGACCGACACGGCCCCAGGGGCGTGGAGCGGCCCGGAGGGATCCGGAGGCCGGGCCCCGGCGTGCCCTGCGCGCCCACGGCGGATTCTCCTACGCCATTCCGATTGATATGACTGCGCATCACTCACACGGGGGAACTTCATTTAAAGATTTGCCCACGGAACATTAAAGGCCGCATAGTGAGAGTGCCTCATTTGGCCCTAGTGATGGCCAAGTTCAGGCAAAGTCCGGTGCGCGTCGCGCCCGGGCGGTAGCCGGCTGTCAGCCGGTCCCGCCGCCCGCCGCGCCGCGCCCCACCTCGGCAGGTGAGGAGAAGGCAATGCTTCACGAAGACACGGCGCCGGGCTACGGGCAGCGCCTCCGCGAGGACGTCGCGGCCCAGGGGACGACCCCGCTCATCGGCGTCTACGACATGTACTCGGCCTCGATCGCGGCCGAGCACTACAACGGCATGTTCGTCTCGGGCTTCGGCTTCGCGGCGTCCTACTACGGCCTGCCGGACATCGGGTTCATCGCCTGGCCCGACATGGTGGCCTTCGTCGAGCGGCTGCGCGGCGCGTTCCCGCAGCACCACCTCCTGGTCGACATCGACGACGGCTACGTCGATCCGGAGGTGGCCTGCCACGTGGTGCGCAGGCTGGAGCGGATCGGCGCCTCCGGCGTCATCCTGGAGGACCAGAAGCGCCCGCGCCGCTGCGGCCACGCCGACGGCAAGCAGGTCCTGCCGCTGGAGGAGTACCTGGAGAAGCTCGACCAGGTCCTCGCCGCCCGCACCGACCTCGTGGTGGTGGCCCGGACGGATGCCACCGAGGAGAGTGACATCCTGCTGCGGGCCGAGGCGCTCGCGGCCACCGACGCCGACATCGTCCTGGTGGACGGAGTGCGCAGCGAGGAGTGGATCCGCCGGATCCGGCAGGTCGTGGGGGACAAGCCGCTGCTGTTCAACCAGATCGCCGGTGGCAAGTCCCCCCGGCTCTCGCTCTCCGAGCTGGGCGAGCTCGGCGTCGACGTCGCCATCTACAGCACCCCCTGCCTGTTCGCGGCGCACCGCGCGATGGACGAGGCGCTGGCCGGGCTGAAGGTGGCCGACGGCCGACTCCCGGCCGCCGCCGAGGACAGCCCCCAGATCGGGGTCCGGGAGTCCACCGAGCTACTGGAGCGGAACATCGCCCGCCCGCGCCGGCGCGAGGCGGTAGGAGCGTGACGTCCGCATCGCGCGGCGGGGCGCGGCCGGGCCCGGCGTCGGACGGCCCGGCGGCGGACGGCTCGGTGTCGGGGGGCTCGGCGTCGGACGGCCCGGCGGCGGACGGCTCGGTGTCGGGGGGCTCGGCGTCGGGCGACTCGCGGCGGGGCCGTTCGGTCCCGCGCGGGCCGGCACCGAATCGCGCACCGGTGTCGGCCGGGGAGGTATCTCCGAGGCGTCGGACCCTGTGGCCTCCGGCCCTGTGGCGCTCGGCCGCCGCCGCTCTGTTCGGCGCCTGCGTTCTGCTCGGTGGGGCCGCTTCGCCCGCGGTGGCGGGCGGCAGCCTGATCACCGTGATCGACAACTCCCACTCGGACTCGCTGGTGAGCACCGACTCGCTCCTGGAGATCGACAAGTCGGGCAACCTGCAGTCCGGACAGGGCACGGCGGGCAGTGACCAGGGGCCGGCCAATGCCCTGGTGGGCACGGTGCTGGGGATCGCGCCGGTCACCGCGGTCGACTCGTCGGCAGGGAGCGACGAATGAGCGGCGGGCTCCGGCACCGGGCTCATGGGCCCGGTGCCGGCCCGCCGGGTACGCCGGATCAGCCAGGTTCGTCGGGCCCGCCCGGCCCGCCGGATCGGGCTGCTGCGGGGCCGGACGGCCCGGAGGCCGTGGCAGCGGGCCCGAGTGCGGGGCCGGGCGGCGCGGCCGCGCCGCCCGGGCCCGCTCCGGCTCGACGCGGGCTCCGGCTGCGCGGGCTCGACCCGTACATGGCGGCGCTGGCGGGTACCGTCCTGCTTGCCACCTTGCTGCCCGCCACCGGTCGGGCCGCCCGGGGGGCCGAGCTGGCCTGCGACCTCGCGGTCGGGTTGCTCTTCTTCCTGTACGGGGCCCGGCTCTCCGCCCGCGAGACGCTGGCCGGGCTGCGCCACCTCCGGCTGCACGGCCTGGTCCTGGCCTGCACCTTCGTCCTCTTCCCCCTGCTCGGGCTCGCCACCGCCGCCCTGACACCCCGTCCACTCACCGAGCAGCTGCAGACCGGCGTGCTGTTCCTCTGCCTCGTCCCGTCGACGGTGCAGTCCTCGGTGGCGCTCACCGGCGCCGCTCGCGGCAACGTCCCGGCTGCCATCTGCGCGGGCACCTACTCCAGCCTCGCCGGCCTGCTCCTCACGCCGCTGCTGGCCGCCTGGTTGCTGGGCGCCCGCACCGCCCTGTCCGCCGACGGCCTGCTGCGGATCGGTGCGCAGCTGCTCGCGCCGTTCCTCCTCGGGCAGGCGCTGCGCCCGAGGATCGGCGGGTTCCTCACCAGGCACAAACGCCTCCTCACCCCGGTGGACCGGGGGTCGATCCTGCTCGTCGTCTACACCGCCTTCAGCGCGGCGGTGGCCCAGGGCATCTGGAGCACGACCACCCCCACCGCCCTGCTCGGCCTGCTGGCGGTGCTGCTCGCCCTGCTCGCCACCACCCTCGCCCTCACCGGGCTCGGCGCCCGCCTGCTGGGGCTCGACCGGGCGTCCGGCATCGCGGCCGTCCTCTGCGGCTCACAGAAGAGCCTGGCGAACGGCCTGCCGATGGCGACCGTCCTGTTCGGACCGCAGGCCGGGCTGCTGGTGATGCCGTTGATGGTGTACCACCAGCTCCAGCTGATCGCCGGCACGCTCCTCGCCGGCCGCTGGTCACGGGCTCCGGACCCTTCCGAGGAGGAGCCGGCCGCCGCCGGCGGGGAGAGCGGCGTCCACGCCGAGTGGGAGTCGGAGGCCGCGGTGTCCGGTGGCGAGGAGCCGCTCCCGGTCGGCCGGTCGCAGGACTGACCGGTCCACCGAGCGCTGCCCGAGAACGTCCACCCGGTCCCGCCGGGACCACCGGGCGCGAGCGCGGAACTCCCCCCGGGCGGCCCTGGCCAGCAGGTCGGGGCCGCTCCTCGCCCGGCTGTACATGGTGGAAACACTCCAAGATCGTCTCGCGATCATTGTTCCTGGCAGGGCCCACGGCCCGCATGCGACCTGGAACAGACTGGCAGGGCGCGGTGGCCCGGTCGGCCGCCGCGCTCCTGTCACGGCCGACCCAAGGACTGCCATCGTGAACGAGCGTGTTCTCACTCCCCGCAACCGGGGTTTCCTCTTTCTCGACTCCCACCCGGCCGGGTGCGGGCAGTTGGTGGCCGACATGTGGCAGGCGTGCCCCGCCCCGGCCGCTCCGCCGGAGGGCGACGGGCCGGTGGCGCTGGTCATCGGTTCCTCCGCCGGGTACGGTCTGGCGGCCACGCTCGCCGGTCTCAAGCGGGCGGGTATCCGCGGTATCGGTGTGTCCTTCGAGAAGGCCCCCACCGCACGCCGCACCGCGACGGCCGGCTGGTACCGCACCGCCGCCACCGCCGACCTGGCCCGCGCCGCCGGGCGGGAGATGGTCTTCCTCAACGGTGACGCGTTCTCCGACGCGATGAAGGAGCAGGTCGCCGATCTCGTGGAGCAGCGGTTCGGCGGCCGACTGGACCACCTGATCTACTCGGTGGCCGCGCCCCGGCGTACCGACCCGGAGACCGGCACCATCTACGCCTCGGTCCTCAAGCCGATCGGCGGGGTGAACCGCACCAAGACCCTGGTCTTCGACGAGGACGGCGTGCCCGAGGTCCGCGAGGTCGAGACCGGGCCGGCCGAGGGCGACGACGTGGCACAGACCGTGGCCGTGATGGGCGGCGCCGACTGGGAACGCTGGATCGACCACCTCGCCGGGCGGGGGCTGCTCGCCGAGGGGTTCAGCACCGCCGCGCTCTCCTACATCGGCTCGTCGCTGACGGCGGCGATCTACCGGCAGGGCACCATCGGCGCGGCCAAGGCCCACCTGGAGGCCACCGCCCGCACCCTCGACGCGCGGCTCGGCAGGACGGTGGGCGGGCGGGCCGTGACCTCCGTCAACGGCGCCGCCGTCACCCAGTCCTCCACCGCGATCCCCGGCATCGCCCTCTACACCGGCCTGCTGCGCGGCGTCCTCGGGGGCGGCCTCGTCCCGCCGATCCACCAGCTCGCCGCCCTGTGGGACCAGCTCACCGGCACCGCCCCGCTCGCACTGGACGACGAGGGCCGGGTCCGCCTGGACACCTTCGAACTGACCGACGACGTCCAGGCCTCCGTCGCGGCCCGCTGGGAGAGCGCCACCACGGCGACCATCGCCGACCTGGCCGACCTCGACTGGTTCCGCGCCGAGGTCCGCCGCCTCTACGGCTTCTCGGTGCCCGGCATCGACTACACCGCCCCGGTCGCCACCGACATCCCCTGGCCCGACCACACCTCCTGAGGAAGGCCGCCCCGGCCGGGACGGGCCGGTTGCCTCAGGGGCCCGCCGGGGTGGTGCGCGCGGGAGGGGGGTGGTGCCGGGCCGGCGTCGCCGACGACGTGCCGCGGCATCGCCGTCCACACACTTCCGCCCGGGAGGTCGCGCCCTGGACGGATCAGCGCCCCGCTGCTCGTCGTGCCCGCTCGATCCGGGCGAGGGAGCCGATCCCGACAACGATGAGAGCAACAACCCCGAGCTTCTTGACCGTGTCTTCCCAGAGCAGGTGGATCATCCATTGGGCTATGCCATGCGTTTCATTCACAGGGGTGATCGTATGTAGAGCCTGAGGGCGTTCTTGCTGGTGAGAGCCGGATCGCGGCAACGATCCGGTGTCAGTTCAACGCGGTACCCGTGCCGCCGTCCCAAGTACACCGGACGAATGATCACCGGGCCCGCCCGTTCGAGCCGGACGTTCAAGACAAGCTGCGCGGCTGCTGTTCCGAGATGACCGTCATCCAGGGAGTCTGACAGCGGCTCCGGGGGCGGGCGGGGTGGCCGGACGGTGAGTCAGCCGGTCAGGTTCGCCCGCCCGGCCTCCGGGGCGAGGTGCGGGCCGTGGGCGCGGCTCAGCGGACGTAGTAGGGCCGGTTGTGCGCGGCGACCGGCGGGGACTGGTAGGTCCAGACGCCGGCGGCGGGCGCCGTCCCGATCAGGCGGTCGAGGTCGGCGACCGCCTCGTCGGCCGACTCGGACCCGCCAGCGCCTACCGGCCGCTCGCCGAGGGTGAGCCGGACCCGCTCCGCGGTGCGGTCGTCCAGCGCGTAGAACCGGTAGGTGTCATGGACGTCGAGCGGCCCGGCCAGCAGCCGGCCCTCCTCGTCGGTGCCGTAGCCGGTGATCGGCGTGTTGTTGACCGCCTCGGGCGTGAGGCCCACCAGGTCGGCCTCGACGGCGAACAGTTCGCCGTCCTCGCGGCTCAGCCCGTCCGGACCGAGCGCGGCGCGGCGGCAGGAGACCGACCAGCGCTCGCGCACGGACGCGGCGTTGAGCGAGGGCAGCTCCGCCTCGAACCAGCCCGGCCGCTTCGGCTCGGCGTAGAGCCTGCGGCCCGCGTCGATGGCGAGCGGGTTGTCGCAGAGGACGTGCATCCGGGCGATCCCGAGCAGCTTGGTCTGGTCGTAACCGCGGACGTACTGGCCGTAGTTCAGCTCGGGGAGGCGGTCCTCGGCGAACGC
Organism: Kitasatospora sp. NPDC086009; assembly: GCF_044540385.1. Classification (NCBI taxonomy): domain Bacteria; kingdom Bacillati; phylum Actinomycetota; class Actinomycetes; order Kitasatosporales; family Streptomycetaceae; genus Kitasatospora; species Kitasatospora sp. NPDC086009. Next base: position 364,950 of record NZ_JBITSA010000007.1, on the reverse strand, counting down.
GGGGTGGGCGATGACGTTGATCTCCACCTCCTGGGTGATCCCGCCGCCGCCCGGGTACTGCGCGAAGTAGAGCTGGTAGTTCAGCGAGACGCAGGCCATGCCGTCGAAGAGGGCGACGGCCAGGCCGGGGTGGCGCTTGGCGAGCAGGTCGCGGCACGGGCCCGGGGCGACCAGGTAGTCCACCCCGATGTTGTGCAGCGCGCCGTAGTGGAACGGCAGGTGGTAGGGCTCGGGGACGGGCGGGAGCGGGAGTGCGGTCATCGGGACTCCGTCGGTCGTCGGGCGGGCACGGGCAGGTCGGCGGGCACGGGCAGGTCGGCCGGCGCGGGCAGGTCGGCAGGCGCCGTCGGTGCGGCTGGTTCGGCGATCGTCACCGGTCCGTGCAGCGCCAGCAGGTCGCGGTGGATCCGGTCGGCGCTGCGCAGCGCGAGCGCGGCCATGGTGAGCGAGGGGTTGGAGGTGCCGAGCGAGGGCATCGATCCGCAGCCGACGGCGTAGAGGTTGGGGTGGTCCCAGCAGCGCTGCCACTGGTCGACGACGGAGTCGGTCGGCGAATCACCCATGAGGTGCGTGCCGCCGGCGTGGCCCGCCCCCCGGTAGGCGTACGGGCGGCCCTCGTGTTCGAGCCGGCCGGGCCAGCGCGGCCCGGCCTCGTAACGGGTGTGGTCCTCGGCGCCGAGCAGCGCGAACAGCTGGTCGGAGACGGCGCGGGCCGAGGCCATGCCACGCCGCACGTACGGCGAGAGGTCGTAGTGCAGGGCGGGGCGCGGCAGCCCCAGCCGGTCCCGGCGGTCCGGGTCGAGGGTGACGCGGTTGGCCGGGTCGGCGGGCTGCTCCAGCTCGAACTGGAGGGCGAACTGCCGGCCGAGCCGGTCGCCCAGCCGCTCCCTCAGCTCCTTCCCGCGTACTCCGGCGGCCAGCAGCTCGGCCACCTCGACCTGCGGCGGACCGGCGGCCCAGGACCAGCCCCAGTTGCCGATCTCGACCCGGAACGGCGCGCGGCGGGTGCGGCCGCCCCCGAAGCGGAACGCCTCCAGCCCGCTGGTCGACCCCGGGCCGCGGTAGGGGCCGACGGGGTCCGGCATGAGCCCCCAGGTGAGCAGGGCCGGGTGGTCCATCAGGTTCCGGCCGACCTGGTCGCTGCGGTTCGCCAGGCCGGAGAGGAGCAGCAGCCGGGCGTTCTCGATCGCGTGGGCGGCGAGGACGACCAGGTCGGCCTCGACCCGGTGGGTGGCTCCCCCGGAGAGGTAGTCGACCCCGGTGATCCGGCCGGTGCCGTCGGCGAGCACGCGGGCGGCCACGGCGTCGGTCCGCAGTTCGACGGTCGGTGCCCAGCGGGCCTGGGTGCGCAGCGGCGTGTACTTGGCGCCGCTCGGGCAGATCGGGACGCAGCTGGCGCTGCCCGCGCAGGGCGAGCCCGGTTCGTGCGGCACGTCCCCGGCACGAGGGTTCGGCAGGCCGTGGCGGGCGTGCGGGGTGGGGACGACGGAGAGGCTCGCCGCCTCGGGGGCGGCGGGGTCGCGGACGGTGCGGCCGTCCAGCGCGCGGGCCAGCCGCCGGTCGAGGTAGCTGGCGGGGATGGCGCGGGTCGGGAAGGCGTAACCGTCCGGGATGGGCAGGCCGACGGCCTCGCGCTGCTGGTCGGCGTCGGCGGCCACGCCCAGCTCCCGCTCGGCCAGGCGGTAGTACGGTTCGAGGTCGTGGTAGCCGATCGGCCAGTTGCGGCCGTGACCGAGGTCGCCGGTGCGGAAGTCCTCGGGGTGCATGCGCGGGGCGAGTCCGGTCCAGAGCAGCCCGGTGCCGCCGTTGACCCGCAGGTAGCCGCTGGCGTACGGCAGGGGTCCGTGCTGGACCAGGTAGCCGGTCGCGTCGAAGCCGCCGTCCGGCCGCCCGGCGAGGTCGCCCACGTCGGGGGACGGCGCGTCCTCGCTGAGCGGGTACGGGGAGGTGGGCGTCCCGCCGCCGGCCGCACGGTAGGCCGTCGCGGTGGCGGCGGCGGGACGCGCGGGGTGCCCGGCCTCCAGGACGAGGACGCGCCAGCCCTGCGCTCCGAGCCGCTCGGCGACCAGCGAGCCGGCGAAGCCCGCGCCGACCACGACGGCGTCCCAGCGCGCGCTCATCGGCCGCCGCCGTACTGCGGCGCCTCGGCCCAGCTGCCGTGTCCGGGCGCGGCGGTGCCGGGGGCGGCGCCCTGGAAGGTGCGCCACATCAGGCCCCGGTCGTAGGCGCGGGGCGAGGAGGGCTGTTCGCCGGGCCAGGCGCCGACGTACCAGAGGTGGACGAGGGCGTGTTCGTCACGGACCCGGCGGGCCAGCAGGGTGCGGTGGTGCTCGTGGGCCATGCCGGTGGCGCGCAGTTCCCCCTCGTCGAAGCCGGTGAGGCCAGCGGAGATCCGGAGGAACTCGTCGAAGTCCGCGAGGGCGTCGTGCTCGGCACCGTCGTCGTCCTCACGGTCCTCGCGGTCGCGGCCCGCGTGCACACGGTCCGCATGGCGACGGTCCGCGTGGTCGTCGAAGTCGAAACGGTCGGCACGTCGGTGATGGCCGTCCTGCCCGTCACGGCCCCAGAAGCGGTCGTCGTGGTCGTCGTGGTCGTCGATGGCTGGCAACCGGGTACCCCCACACATGAGCACTGCATGGCCGAGACATGACACAGCAGCGGCACGGCCGACCGCCGTTGCGATCATTCCTCCCGACACCGGGGCGAGAGGCTCGATGCCAGAAACTGATCGACCCTGATCGACATGAGACCATTCAAAGCGCGATTTCGATCATCCAAACCATCGGAAGTGTACGAATCAGCCGCGCCCGGCGGGGCACCCGAGGGCGCGGGCCGGCCCGGGCGACAGCGTTCCGCGCCGCACGGCGGTCGCCCGGGCGGCCCAGCGCAGCGCGCGAAGGCGCCGGGCGGCTGCGATCTTCGGAGCACACGGCGGTGTACCGCCGTGCCTGGTGTCGAGACCTGGAGGCCCGGATGTGGCAGGCTCCCCCCGCGCCCGCTCCCTCGGACAGCGAGTGGCTGCCGGTGCTGGACATGTCCCCGCCGGGCCCGCAGAACCGGCTCACCGTGCTGGTGCGGATCCTGTTGCTGATCCCGCAGTTCATCGTGGTCTGGGCGCTGTCGGTGGTGGCGTTCTTCGTCACCGTGATCGGCTGGTTCGGTGCGCTGTTCCTCGGTCGGCTACCGGGCTTCGCCGCCGACTACCTGTCGGGGTACGTCCCCTACGAGACCCGGGTGAACGCGTACCTGCTGCTCACCCACGACCGCTACCCGCCCTTCGCGTTCCGGACCCCGGGCTACCCGGTACAGGTCGAACTGCGGCCCGGTGAGCTCAACCGGCTCGCGGTGTTCTTCCGGATCATCCTGGCCATCCCCGCGATGATCATCCAGGCCGTGCTGTACAGCGGCTGGTGGACGGTCGCCTTCATCAGCTGGCTGGTGGTCCTGATCCTGGGCCGGATGCCGCAGGCCCTGTTCGAGGCCACCGCGGCGATCCTGCGCTACCGAATGCGGTACCTGGCGTATCTGCTGATGCTCACCTCCGCCTATCCGAAGCGGCTGTTCGGCGACGAGCCGACCACCGCGCCGAGCGGGCCGGTGTCGGGGACCCACCCCCTGGTGCTGAGCAGCGGCGGGCGCGGCCTGCTGGTGGCGTTCCTCGTGATCGGCCTGCTCTCCTCGGCCGCGGGCTCGATCACGTCGACGTTCACGGACGACGACGATGACACCAAGAGCGTCACCGGCCCCCCGGTGCCGGGCCCACTCGCACCCGGACCCGGCTCCCCCGCCGTCCACCACGCCCGGCTCCTTCCCTGACCCGGCCCACGCCGCCGGCCACGTACGGAGGAGCGGCCGGCACACGGGGGGCACGACCAGGGGCCGGCACGACACGCGGTGGCAGTGGGGGCGGGACGGTCCACGGAGATCGACGGAAAACATGGGAGACACCGATGATCGCGAGGATCCAGGGCGAGGGCCAGGTGAAGCTGGCGGACAGCGTCTTCACCGAGCTGAACCGGCTGGACGATGAGCTTCTCAACGAGATCGAGAGCGGGGACGACGAGGGATTCCGGCGCGCGCTCGGCGAACTGCTGGACGCTGTACGAAGGCTTGGCACACCGTTGGCGGACGATGCCCTGGAGCCGTCGGAGCTGATTCTCCCCGCTTCCGACGCCTCGATCGACGAAGTGAGGGCGATGCTCTCCGACGACGGCTTCATCCCGGGATAGCACCCCGCCCGGCGGTTTCGGGCCGGGTGCGCGATCGAGGAGTGGCGGGCCGCGGTGGAGGCGCACCGGAGCACGGGTCGCCAGTGGTGTGGACCGAAAGGCGTCGGCTCTCGGTCCAGGTCGGCCCGCGTTCCGTGTCATCGCCCGGGGATTCGCCGGACCACCGAAGGACTGGCCCGGTCAGACAGGGCCCTACATCGAAGTTTCGTCATGGCGCAAGAGCTGTATGCGGCGCTGACGACCAACAAGGGCGACATCGTGATCCGGCTGCTACCGAACCACGCCCCGAAGACAGCAAGGCGGGCAGGGCGGGCCCGGCCTGCTGGCCACCGGCGCCTCCGGCCACTGGCTCTGGACCCACCGGCCCGCGGCACGGGCCTGAGCGCTACGACGCGCCGCTCTCCCCCAGGTACTCGGCCACGACCTTCTTCGGGACGACCATCCGCCAGGCCTCGACGACCAGTTCACGCATCTCGGCCGCGTCGACGGCGTCCGTGCGGACCTGCACCCAGTTGAACCGCTCGTCCGCCGGCTCCGGCATCAGGAACTTGTGCGGCTCGGCCGCGACCAGGGCCGCCCGCTCCTCCTTGGGGAAGGCGAAGCCCATGACCGTCTCGTCCCGCGAGAACGCCAGGTAGACGATCCCCCGGACCCGGAACTTGACCCGGTCCCTGACCAGCGCCTCCTCGGTACGCGGCAGGGACCGGGCCAGGGTGCGCACCTCTTCGACCGTGATCGCCATGCGGCGAGCCTCTCACGCCGCACTGACAGCGGCCGGGACCACACCGCCGAGACCACACGCCGGCCCAGGTGTCCGGTTCAGGCGCGGGACCGGGCCTGCTGCCAGAGCGCGGGATCCGTGAAGTGCACGTCATAGCGGTCCTGTTCGGGGAGGAGCCGGTCGAAGGTGTCCAGCCCGGCGGCGACCCGGCCGAGATGGCGGAAGTACCCGAAGCGCTCCACCGCGGGTGTCATCACCACGAGCAGGACGGCGGTCCGGCCGGGTGCCGCGCCGAAGGCGTGCGGCAGCCCGGGCGGGACGACCACCAGGTCGCCCACGGCGGCGGTCCTGGACCGGTCACCCAGCAGGAAGTCCGCGACGCCGCCGAGCACGTAGAACAGCTCGGAGGACCGCGCGTGGTAGTGCGGCCGGGCGCCGTCCGCCCCCTCCGCCAGGACGAGGCGGTTGACGCCGAACGCTCCGCCGCCCGGCGCGTCGGCACCACTGCCGCCGCCGTCGGCCAGCAGGTGGAAGGCGCTGCCCGCGGACAGGGCGACGCGCTCGGCGTCGCCCGCCCGGACGAGCAGCGGCTCGCGGATCGCTTCGGGGGTGGTGGGGTACGGGGTCGGCATCGGTACGTCCTTCGTGGGTAAGCGACTGATCGGATCCATTCGAACGCGGGAATAGCGGGCGAACCAGGAGCAGTTGGCGATGACACCGATCAGTGATCGCGATCGGTCGGGGACGCGGCGGAAGACGACGACGGACGGGGAGCATGGAACTCCGGCAACTGGCCTACGCGGTGGCGGTGGCCGACGAGGGCGGGTTCGGGCGCGCCGCCGATCGACTGGGCATCGTGCAGTCGGCCGTCAGCCAGCAGGTCATGCGGCTGGAGCGCGAGCTGGGGGTGATCCTCTTCGACCGTTCGACCCGGCGCGTCCGGCCGACCGCCGCCGGTGAGCGCCTGCTGCCGGAGGCCCGCGCCGTCCTCGCGGCGGCCGACCGCACCCGCCGGGTGGCGGCCGAGATCGCCGCCGGGGCCGAGGGCGTACTCCGGCTCGGCGCCGTCCACGGGCCCGGCGACCGGCTCTACGACGTCCTGTCCGCGCTGTCGGACCTCGCGCCGCAGCTCCGCGTCCGGCTCACCCGGGCCGCGCCGCCGGAACGGCTCGCCCAAGTCCGCTCGGGCACGCTGGACGCCGCCTTCGTACGCGGCCCGGCCGCCGTCCCCGGGCTGGAGCTGCTCCCGCTCTGGAGCGACCCGCTGTACGCCGCCCTGCCGGCCGACCACCCGGCGGCCGCGCTCGATCCGCTCCGCCCGGCCGACCTGCGCGACCTGCCGCTGCGCCTGGCCCCGCGCGCGCGGAACCCGCCCTTCCACGACCTGATCACCGCCGCCTGGCAGGCGGCCGACCTCGGCACACCGGTCACCGGGCCGCCGTTCACCACGCTGCGCGAGACGCTCACCGAGATCGCCGACGACGCGCCCTCGTGGACGGTCCTCTACCGGGTGTCCGGCCTGCCCCCGGTCCCCCGGATCGCCTACCGCCCACTCGCGGGCCTCACCGTCACCACGTCGCTCGCGGTGCGCAGCGGCCCGCCTCCCCCGGCACTGCGCCGGCTCCTTGAGGCGGTCGACCGCAGTTCGGCCCCGACGAAGCCGTCACCCGCCACGAGGACCGGTCGTTAGGCGAACCCGGACAGGTCCGCCAGCACCACGGCCACCAGCTCGCGGCGACTGCGCACACCGAACTTGTCGAAGACGGCGGTCAGGTGCTCCTGCACGGTGTTGGCGGAGATGTGGAGTTCGTCGACCAGCTGGCGGGTGGACCGCCCCCGGATGACCAGGGCGGCGACCCGGGTCTGAGCGTCGGTGAGTCCGTGGGCGCTGAGCAGGACCGCGCCGAGTTCCGCCGGTCGGGCCGGTTCCACCACCACGCCGATCTGCGCGCCCAGGCGACTGGTGTGCAGGGCGAGCCACCGGCCGGAGCGCCCTCGGACGCGGACGGTCGAGGGCACCGGCCCGGCGGCGGCCGCGAGCACGCTGACCGGGAGCAGACCCGCGTCCTGCCGGTCGCCGTCGGGGAAGTCGGTCAGCCACTGCTCGGCCTCGGGGCTCATGGACACCGTCCTGAGCGCGGAGTCGAGCAGGATGAGGCCCACCCCGTCCGGGCCGGTGGTGGCGTTCGGAGGCGGTAGCGCGGTCACCGCCGTGCGCAGACCGGCCGCCAGAACCGGAGCGACGCGTCGGACCAGGGCGGTCTCCTCATCGGTGAAGCCCGGGGAGGAGGCCTCCCGGTGCAGGCAGAGCACTCCCCAGCAGCGGTGCCCGGTGACCAGAGCGGCGCGCAGTTCGTCGCCGAGCCCCAGCGGGGCCATGATCTCCCGGTAGCGGGCGCTGTCCGTCCGGCTGCCCTCGGTGGCCCGGTCCAGCGACCCGACCGGATCCGCCGCCCCGGCGAGGCCCGCGAACTTGTTGACGTCCGCCTGCCCGAACTCGTTGTCGAGGAACAGCGCCGTCGCGGGGCCGAGCGGGTCCTCGGCGGTCGCCGAGGTGAACAGCAGCGTCACCGGATCGACGGTCGCGGAGAAGGCCGCCTCCGCCGGCACCAGCCGGCGCAGACGGCCGACGATCTCCGTGCCCAGCGCGGCGGTGTCCAGCCCGCTGCGGCACCGTCGCTCGATGTCGGCGAGTCGGCGTTCCACGACCGCGCCTGCCACCACGTACATCAGCGTACGCCGCCCGACTACCCCGGGCCCGGGACGAGTCCGAGCTGGCGCAGCAGCCCCAGCTCGTCGAGCCGGCCCCAGCGCTCGACGATGCGGCCCTCCCGGAGCCGGAAGATGTTGATCCCCCGCAGCGTGACGGTACGGCCGGTAGGCGGCGCGCCGAAGATCTCGCCACGCTGGGTACCACTGGCGCTGAAGTGCTCCACGACCATGTCACCCTCGGCGACGAGGAAGTCGGGCATGGCGTGCCAGTCGGGGAACGCGCCGCGGAACAGCACGGCGGCCGCGCGCATGCCCTCACGGCTGGTGTCGGTGCCGACCGGCGGGTCGTGGTTGAGGAAGTCCTCGGCGAGGTACTCGTCGACGGCCGCGAGGTCGCCCTGGGTGAACAGTGCGTCGATGAAGGCACGCACGATCTCCCGGTTGTCTGTGGTTCGGGTCTGCTCGATGGTGTCCATAGCCACAGTCTTGGACGCCGCCCGGACCCCCGGTACCCCAACAACTTGGGGTTTCGCACCCGGGACACCCGGTGGAGAGGGCCCCGACCGGGTCGCCGGTCGGGGCCCTCACACGCAGGCAAGCTCAGACGGCGCCGAACTCACCCGTCCGAACACCGGCGATGAACGACTGCCAAGCATCGGCGGGGAAGACGAGCGCGGGACCCTCGGGGTCCTTGGAGTCACGCACAGGGACAGCACCCGGGAAGTCCGCCGAGACCTCCAGACACTGACCGCCGTTGTCGGAGTACGACGACTTGGCCCAGGACGCGCCGGAGAGGTCGGGGTTCATGGGGCTAGCTCCTTCCGAGCCTTGTGAATCAGTGCCAGGGACGCCGCCTTGGGCAGCGCTTCCACCACCAGCTGATCGTACTCTCTCTCCCATGTCGAGACCGTTTCACGGGTTCGTTCGAGATGACCACGAGCATGTGACTCGGCATAGCCCACGACCGAGCCATCCGGAAGATCCAGCAGGGTCACCGGCATCTTGAACGGCAGGTGCTCCCCTAGATCGAACGGCGCCATCTGGATGGTGACGTTCGGACGGGTTGCCAGTTCCGCGATGTGGTCCAGCTGTTTGACCATGACGGCCGGACCACCGATCAGTCGGGTCAGACAGCTCTCGTCCAGCACGGCATGGATCCTCGGCGGAGTCTTCCGATCGAGTACCCGTTGACGAGTGGCCAGGAACTCGACCCGCTGTTCCGCCGCAGACTGGGTGATCGCACCTCGCTGTACGGCCGCGAAGGCCAGCGCCTCGGCGTACTCGGCCACTTGAAACAGTCCAGTGACGATGGTGAGGGCAAACTCCCGCAGACGGCGGCACCGCGCCTCGGCGTCGGCGAACTCGGGGAAGCCCTCCAGCAGGCTTGCCTTGGAGTATCGGCACCAGAGTTCATAGAAGGTACCTCCGGTCTCGAATACCTCGTCAGCTCTAACCGCAAAGTTAGAAGTTACGGACTTCTTCGCTCGTTCGACGTACGAGACCATCGCATTCGAGTAGCCCATGCGCAGCCCCAGCTCGGTCTGGGACCATCGCATGGCCCGCCTCGACCTGCGGAGCTCTGCGCCGAAGCGTGCAAGTGGCGATGCCGCTGCGTCAATCTCGTTGCTCTGCATGAGCGTTGCCCCCCGTAACCAGACGGAACAGTCAAGGTTAGACCCTGGCAATCGTAGAGCCACTCGGGCCACCATGGCTACACCCCGCAACAACTCGGGGACTCACAGCAACCAATGGAGCCCGCATGCCCAGCCGCCCCCGCACGCCCGCCTACCAGCCGAAGGTCGGCGAAGTCGTCCGCGACCGGGCCCACCGCTCCCCCGACGGGCAGCCCGCCGAAGGCGTCTACATGGACACCCTCGGCGGCGCCGCCTACCTCCGACCCGAAGCCGGCGGCTGCGAGTGGACCACCCGGCCCGAGGACCTCCAGCGGCTCGACCATCCCCGCCACATCCCCGTCCAGCACCCGAGCCCGCCCCGCGCGAACAGCGCGGCGTGAGCCCGGCGGCCAGGCTCCTCGCGATCACCCTCACGATCCCCGCACTCAGCGCCGGAGCGGCCGCCCTCGCCTGCCGGCCGATCCGCGACGGGCCGCTCACACCCCGACTCCTCGTCTTCGGCCTCATCCTCACCACCGGCGTCGTCGCCGGACTCCCCACCGCCCACACCTGGCGACTCCCACCCCCTCCACCCCAGGAGCAAGCCGTGCTCTACCCCCTGCCCGACATCCTCACCAACCCGCCCCGCCGACGCCTCGGCCACCAGACCCTCGCCCTCGACCCCGACGGCGCCGTCCTCCTCGTCGCCACCACCTACCAGAACGGCCTCACCCTCCCCGGCGGCAGCGCCGAACGCAACGAACTCCCCCACCTCGCCGCCCGCCGCCACACCGAGACCGAAACCGGCCTCGTCCTCCCCCTGCGCAGCATCCTCGCCACCGACTACACCGACGCCCGACTCCTCCCCGAAGCCATCGACTTCGTCTACTGGGGCGGCCGCCTCACCCGCGCCCAACAAGCCACCACCACCCACCACCGCCCCCCGCACCACATCACCGGCCTCCACTTCATCCACCCCGACCACCTCGCCGACACCATGGACCCCGACCAGCACCACCACGTCACCCAAGCCCTCGACGCCCTCACCCGCGGCGCCCACCTCCCCTTCCTCCTCCGCGGCATCCCCGCCGAATAGCAGCCCGCCGAGTCAGGCCTCGGCGACTAGCGACCGGAGCACGGCTCCCGGTAGGCGACTTCGGGTACGTACTTCTCCCACTGCGAGCGGCTGATGGCACCCGTGCTGTAGGAGCACAGTCGGGCGGCGAGGTGGGCGGGGTCGGTGTCGAGCAGCGAGACGCGCTGGTTGGAGGCGACCAGGAGCGTCGGGCCGGCCGCCACCAGCGCGACCGCGCGGATCGATCCGCCGCTCGGGTTGGCGACGGGAGCCGTCAGGACGGGAGCGGTGGGGTCTCGGACGTCCCAGAGTTCGAGGGCCGTGCTGTTCCAGACGGTCATGAGCTCGCCGTTCTCGGCGAACTCGATGCCCTCGACGTCCTGCAGCGTCTGGACGGAGGTCCGGGGTCGAGGGTGCTGCGGATCGGTGATGTCCCAGAGGGTGACCGTGCTGCCGCTGTTCCCCGCAGCGGCGAGCAACCGGCTGTCCCTGCTCAGGCCGAGCGCGTTGCCGAAGGCCCCGGGCAGGGTGACCCGTGAGGCCGGTTCACCTCCCCCGGTGAACCGGAACAGTTCCAGGGACGAGCACTTGCAGGTGAGGTCCGGGGTGCTCGTGACGGCCATGACCGCCCCGGCCGCGGTGCCCCGGGACACCGCGGAACCCATGTTCCACCCGTCGCCGGAGTCGCCCGCGGCGTCCGGCGGCTTGATCGTCGAGGAGCCGGCGCGCCTCGGCTTCGCCGGGTCGCCGATGTCCCACCATTCGAACCCGCTCTTGCTCGCCAGGTAGGCCGTGCGTCCGTGGTCCAGGACGCCGGCGTCGTAACTCCCGGAGTCGGGGGCGGGGATCGAACCGACCTCCACCGCGTCGAGCGCGTCCCCGACCCGCCACAGGTGGAGTGTCCCGCCGCCGATCACCGCCATGACGGCGCCCGGGGCGGACCAGGTGACTCCGACCGTCAGGATCGTTCCCAAGGAGGTGGCGGGGAATTCGGCGGGACCCAGGGAGCCGGCCTTGACCGGATGGTGCGGATCGCTCACGTTCCAGAGCTGGACCTCGCCCTCCCACCCGATGGTCAACAGTCCGCGCTCACGGATGAACGCGGTGCCCCGCACCGAGACCGGCAGGGTCGCGACGAGGACGGGGCCCTCGGGTTCGGAGATGTCCCAGATCCCGACGGACTGCGTCTGCAGGGGCGGCATCTGCATCGGGGGCTGCTGGGGCGCGGCCATCAGGTGTCCGTCCGGACTGAACGACCAGGAGGCGGGGCCGCCGGGCTGCCGGGCCTGGTCGACCTGCCGCCCCGGTGAACGCCACCGGCGCACCACACCGTCGGCGCCGGCGGTCAGCAGCCCGCCCGCCCCGCCGGTGGCCATGGCGTAGACGCCGAAGGCGGTCTTGGTACAACTCGACTTCGTGGAACCCAGGTCCGTGTCCTGCGGGGACAGGGAGGCGAAGCAGAGGTCCCCCTTGGGATCCTTGACGTCCGTCCCGCCGTAGGCGAGGAGGTCGCTGTCCCGGCCGAAGGCCACCCCGCTGACGTTCGCGGAGCCGTCCATACCGACCCTGATCGGATCGGGAGCGCTCGGATCCTTTACTCGCCAGAGACCGACCTCCCGCTGGCTGCCGGCGGCCAGCAGGGTGCCGTCGGGGCTGAACGCGATCGACTTGTACCCGGTCTCCAGGGCGGAGAGGCCGACCGGGTCCGCCGGGTCCGCGAGGCCCCAGACCTGGGTCTTGCCGCCCTGGACGGTGGAGGCGAGCAGGTTGCCCTGCGGTGCGAAGGCGACGGCCGCGAGGGCGGTCGGCCCCTCCTCGGTGGGATTGCGCAGCCGGGTGAGCCCCTTGGGGGCGGAGCGGTCGGCGATCGACCAGAGCAGGGTGTCGCCGTTCCCGCCGGCCGCCGCCAGCAGAGTGCCGTCCGCGCTGGTGGCCATGGCCGGGACGGTCACCCGCTGGTCCGACGGGTCGAACAGCCTGGGCAGCCGGGCCGCGATCACGGGCTTGCCGAGGTCCGCGAGGCTCCACAGGCACAGGCCCTCGCCGCCGCAGCCGCCCGCCAGGTGGGACCCGTCCGGGGTGAGGGCGATGCCCACCATGCCGGTGTCGACGGTCGACCGGACGGCCGGGGCGGACGGATCGGCGAGGTCCCAGATCCGCACCGCTCCGTCCTCGTTCAGCGCGGCGGCCAGCGTCCCGTGCAGGGCGGTCGCCAGGATGAGGACCGGGCCCCCGGCCTCGCCGACGACGCTGTTCAGCAGGGTGCTGCTCAGGTCGAACAGCTGGGCGGAGGCCTCCGGGGTGGGGGAGGCGCGGTAGGCGGCGACCGCGAGCTGGGCGGCCAGCCCGGGATCGGTGCTGCCGAGCGTCTGCGCGCGTGCTGCCAGGCCCTTGGAATGGACGATCGCGGCCTGCCGGGCGGCGGCGTCCGACTGCCGCTCGGCCAGCACTCCCCCGGCCGTGGCGGCCACCAGCAGGACGCACAGCAGCGCGGCCGTCCACCGCCACCGCCGTTTGCGCGACCGCCGGTGGACCCGCCCGCGTTCCAGGTAGTCCCGTTCGGCCTCGTTCAGGTACCCGGGCCGGCCGCGCAGCCAGGGCTGGGCGCCCGCCAGTGCCGTCGTGGTCGGCAGCAGGTCGCGGGGCCGCCCGCTGCGCTCCCAGCGGTCCCGGTCGTGCCGCAGGACCTCCCGCCAGGCGAGGAAGGCCCGGTCCTCCTCGACCCAGCCCCGGAGCTTGTCCCAGGCGTTGATCAACGCCTCGTGCGCGAGTTCCACCGTCTCGACGCCCTCGGCGCTGCGGCCGGTGACCAGCAGGCGGTCGGCGGCGAGGGCCTGGGCGATGCGCCACTCGTCCTCGCCGAGGTCGGTGCGCAGCGCGGTCCGCCGGGTGGCCGACAGCGCGCCCATCGGCACCCGGACGAGCTGGGTGAACAGGCGGCGGGCCACCTGCTCGTCCTCCGCCGGCACCTCCCGCCGGAGGACGCCGGCGGCGTAGACGCCCAGGGCGCCCTTCACCCCGCCGAGCCCCTCGTACGCCTCGTGGGTCAGCAGGCCGGCGCTCTGGTCGCGCCAGAGCAGGTCCAGGGTGAAGCCCAGCAGCGGGAGGGCGCCCGGCTCGGCTCCGGTGTCGTCGAGCAGACGCTCGGCCAGGTTCGGCGCGTAGCCGACCCCCGCGACGGCCTCGACCGGGGCGGTGACGACCTCGGACAGCTGCTCGCGGCTCATCGGCCCCAGTGCGTAGACCTGCCGGCTGATCACCGGGCCGAGCCGCGGATGGGCGAGGGCCGCCTCCAGGAAGTCGGCCCGCAGGGTCGTCAGGATCCGGACGGTGCCCGGCAGGGTGTCGGTGAACAGCGCTGCGGCCAGTTCGTCGACGGCGGCCCGGTCGAACGCCAGCAGTTCCTCGAACTGGTCGAGCACCAGCAGCAGTTGGCGGGCGCCGTGCCGTTCCAGGAGCCGGGGCGCGAGATCGGCGATGCCCTGGGGCCGGGCCAGCACGGCGGCCAGGTCGGGGATCCGCAGCAGACGCTCCGTCTCCGACAGCTCCGGCTCCAGCAGCGGCAGCAGCGCGGCGGCGAGCGCCGTCAGCGGGGTGCTGCCGGAGTCCGGCCGCAGGATCACCGCCAGCGCGCCGGAGGCACGACGACGGGGCACCACCCCGGCCATGGCCAGCGACGACTTCCCGGAGCCGGACGGGCCGACCACGGTGACCCAGCGCTCGCGGGCCGACAGGAGGGCCACCTCCTCGCTCTCGGCCCGCCGGCCGTGGAACACGTGCGCGTCCGACTCCCTGAACGAGGTCAGGCTGCGGAACGGCGACGGCGCCAGCGCGACGGCCCGCAGTTCCGGCCAGGCCGCGATCAGGCCGTCGGTGGGGATCAGGTAGCTCGCCGCGGGGTCCCCCGCCTCGGCCACCACCACCATGCCGACCACTCCGCCGAGCCGGTCGTCCCACACCGGGCTCCCGCTGAACCCTCCGGAGACCCGGTAGCCGCCCGCGGCGAGGTCGACCTGCATCAACCCGCCGCCCTGCCGGTCCCGCAGCACGCCCGAGTGCCAGACCCCGTCCGACCGCCCGACCGGGAACCCGAACACCCGCACCGGGTTGCCCCAGACGTCCTCGGACCTGGTCTCCACCGGCCGGACCGGACGGGCGCCGGCCAACGGGGCGGCCAGGCGCAGCAGCGCGACGTCCCCGCTACCGTCCGAGGCGCGCGGCACCCAGTGCACGACGACCGCCATCGCTCCCGCCACGGCGGGCCCGTCGGGGCCCTCCGGGCCGGGGGAACCGTCCGGGCCGGGCGACCCGGGCGAGCCGTCCACCCTGTGCGACCCGTCCGGCGCGGGCCTCGCCGGTGACCTGGGCAGCAGCGGCAGGTCCACGAAGACCCAGGACCCGACGCCCGCCTCCACGCCCTGACCGGCGAGCGCCGCCGAGACCACGTGCGCGCAGGTGAGCGCCAGCTCGGGGGTGACCAGGAAGCCCGCACCGACCGGTCGGGCCAGCGCGTCGTGCACCCGCAGCACCGCCGCGTCCAGCGCCTTCGCCCCGCTCCCCGTTCCCGTTCCCGGCACCGGTCCCGTTCCCGGCCCCGTTCCTCCGACGGGGCCGGTGCCCGGTCCGGGGCCCGGCCCGGTCACGGCGCGGGCTCCGCCGCCGGCTCGACACCCCCGCCCGGTTCGTCGACCGGGGACCGGTGCCAGGTCAGCGAGACCTTGAAATTGGCCTGGGCCGAGGTACTGGAGATGATCACGTCCGCCTCGGCGGACAACGACAGTCCGAACTCGATGCCGATCTCGTCCGGCGCGTGGACCATGCCCCGGAACCCGTCGACGAAGTCCTGCGCCACCGGCCGCACCCCGGCCAGCAGCTCACCCAGGGACCGGGTGGCACGGGCCACCACCTGCCCCGGCCGGGCGACCTGCACCAGGCCCTCCGCGGCCTGCTCGATCTCGACCTTCACGATGTCCGACCGGCCGTCCGCCGCACCGACCGGCAGCTCGACGAGATATGCCATGTCTCCCCCTCGGGACCTCGGCGGCCCCCACGCGTGGCTGTCCCCCACCCGGTCTACCCCGCCCCGCTCCCGCTGACCCGGCATCCACCAAATCCGCCCGAACCGCACCGGTCCGGGGGGTCCGGGCACGGGCACCCGGCACGGCACGGGTGGGCGGTTCACCCGGCGCCGCACCCCTGCCGCGGGCTCCTCGTCCCGGCCACCGCGGGCTCCTCGCGCACACACCGGCGGGCGGGGGGATGATGTGCTTCAGGAAGCGCGAGGAGGTTCCGGCCCATGGACATCTCGCTGACCACCGACCGGCTGATCATCCGGGACTGGTCGCCGGACGACGCCGAGGCCGCTCTGGCGATCTACGGCTCGCCGGACGTCGCCCACTGGCTGACCCCGGCGATGGACCGCGTCGCCGATGTGGCGGCGATGCGGTCGGTGCTGCAGGCCTGGCAGGAGGCGCAGCCGAACCTGCCGCCCCCTCGGGGCCGGTGGGCCGTGCAGCGCAAGGAGGACGGGGCCGTCGTCGGCGGCCTCGGCATCCGGCTGCTGCCGCCGTTCGAGGACGACCTGGAGATGAGCTGGCAGCTGGCCCCCGACGCCTGGGGCAAGGGCTACGCCACCGAGGCCGGCCGCGCCCTGATCGCGTGGGCGTTCACCCAGGAGGCCGAGGAACTGTTCGCCGTCGCCCGGCCGAACAACACCCGCGCCATCGCGATGGCGAAGCGGCTCGGCATGGAGTGGGTCGGCGAGACCGGTAAGTACTACGGCCTGAACCTCCAGGTCTACCGCGTCCGCCCGAGCGACTTCCACGACTGACGGGGCGCACCCGACGCCCGGAGGATCGCCCGCCTGCCCGTCTGCCTACCCGTCCGCCCCCTCGGCCGCCTACCCGCCCGTCGTAGCCGGGCCCGTCGTAGCCGGGCCCGTCGTAGCCGGGCCCGCCGTGGCCGGACCGGGCGTGGCCGGACCGGGCGTCGTCGGGATCGGCGGCGCGGCCGGGGCCGGGCCGAGGGTCGTGGTGCCCGGGGCGGCGCGGTGGCCGAGGCCGGTCCGGTAGACGTCCAGGGCGCGCTCCACCCGGCCGGTGCGGCGCAGCAGGTCGCCCAGGAGGCGGCACAGGTCGGCGAGGTCGCCCGCCGCGCCCGCTCGTTCGAGCAGGGCGAGGGCATCGACGTAGTGCCGCTCGGCGGTGCCCGGGTCGTCCCGGTCCTCGGCGATGAGACCGAGCAGCCGGCGCGCCCCGGCGGCGTGGACGGTGCCGCGGTCCGGGCCGATCCGGTCGAGGAGGCTGCGCAGCAGGTCGTCGGCCTGCTCGTGCCGGCCGCGGCGGCGCAGGACGTCGGCGAGTTCGACGTCCACCTGGTGCGTGAACAGCTCCGCCTGCCGGGAGGCCAGCATGGTGCGGGCGGTGCGCAGTTCGTCCTCCGCGCGGGCCAGGTCGCCGGCCTGGGCGTGCACGTAGCCGCGCATCCAGTGGCACTTGGCCAGGTCGGAGGTGAGGCGCAGGCGTTGGTAGAGCGCCTGCGCCTTGGCGAGGGAGGCGTCGGCCTCGGCCGCCCGGCCGTCGGCGATCAGGGTGCGGGCCACGCTGCGGTGCAGCCCCGCGACCAGTGCGGGGTCGGTGGCGTCGGGGGCCAGCGCGAGGGCGAGTTCGGCGGCCTGGGCGGCGCGGGCGTGGGCGCCCATGTCCATGTAGGGGCCGATGGCGGCCGAGTACAGCAGGAGCAGCGCGTCGGGGTCGTGCAGGCCGCCGGCGTTGAGCCGGTCGATGGCGGTCTCCAGCAGGTAGCAGGCGTACCGCAGTTCGCCGGCCAGCAGGTGGGCGACGGCTCGGCCGCGGATCGCGGCGGCACGGCGCGGCAGCGGCTCGTCGGCCAGGAGGCGCTCGGCCTGCTCGAAATGTTCCCGGGCGTCGTCGAGGCGGCCGGCCTCCAGTGCGCAGTCGCCGAGGCCGAGCAGGGCGGCGGGGCGGACGGACTCGACGCCGTAGTGGTCGGCGCGGTCCTGGACGGCGGTGAAGCGGCGGGCCGCCTCGGCGGTGTCGCCGTCGGCCAGGGCGCTCTGGGCGTCCGCCAGGGCGATGCCCAGCTCGGTGGCCAGGTGGGCCGGCCGGCCGGTGGCGAGTTCGTCGAAGGTGACGCCGAGGCGCTCGGCCAGGTGGCGCAGCGCCGCCTCCGAGGGGTGTACCCGGCCGGCCTCGACGGTGGAGACGTAGGCGGCGGTGTAGGCGGGCTCGGCGAGCATGCGCTGCGTCAAGTGCCTTTCCCTGCGCAGTTGTCGGACGCGGCGGCCGATGTCGGCCGGGTCCTGTTCCGAGGTCATGTGCGCCCCTTCCGTCGGGTGTCGGCCCGTTCTCGTCCCGCTCTATTGTCGTGGACGTGACAGTGGCTTAGATTAACTCCCTGTTTCAGTCCGATTATCTCGACACTTAAGCACCCCCGCCGGCGTTCCGCCGCACCCTGCCCCAGCACCGCCCCCGCCCCGCCCACCCCCGCCCCTCCCGGAGGTCCCCGTGCGTCACCGCAGGCTCGCCACCACCGCCCTGGCCGGCGTCACGGCCCTGGCAGCCCTCTGCTCCTGGGCCGTCCCGGCCACCGCCGCCCCGGCCACCCCGCCGGCGACCGGCGCGCCCGTGACCGGCGCGCGAACCGGCGCCCACCAGGTCGAGGCGTTCGCCGAGGACGGCAGCATCAGCCGCGCCCGGGTGCCCGCCGCCTCGCCGTTCGTCGCCCCGCAGTCGCTGGCCGGGCCCCCGGCGGGCGACGGCACCGTCACCCCGCTGGTCAGCAACGGCAGCACCGACAGCAAGCTCGACGTGGTGGTGATCGGTGACGGCTACACGGCCGCCGAACAGCAGAAGTTCCTCGCCGACGCCGCCACCAAGTGGCAGGAGATCACCGGCGTCGAGCCCTACACGACCTACCGCTCACTCTTCAACGTCTGGGCCGTGCAGGCCGTCTCCACCGAGTCCGGCATCACGGGCGACCCGGACCGGGCCACCGTGCGGCAGACCGCCCTCGGCTCCTACTTCTGGTGCGAGGACGTCGAACGCCTGCTCTGCGTCGACACGGCCGCAGTCGACCGCTACGCCGCCAAGGCGCCGAAGGCGGACCTCGTCCTCGTGGTCGCCAACAGCGCCAAGTACGGCGGCGCCGGCTACAACGACGTGGTCTCCCCGCTCGGGTACTCCGGCATCGCCACGGTCTCGGGCGGCAACGACCGCTCCGGGCAGGTGGCCGTGCACGAGACCGGCCACTCCCTGGGCCTCCTCGCCGACGAGTACTCCTACGAGGGCCAGGGCAGCTACGAGGGCGACGAACCCACCGAGGCCAACATCACCACGCTGACCGACGACCAGCTGCGCCGCACCCGCGCCAAGTGGTACCGCTGGCTCGGCCGGACCTCCCCCGACGGCGGCACCGTCGGCGCGTACGAGGGCGGCGGCTACTACCCGACCGGCCTCTACCGGCCCACCGACAACTCGATCATGCGATCGCTCGGCCGCGAGTTCAACCTCCCCGGCCGCGAGGCCATGATCGCCGGGTTCTACCGCTACGCGACCACCCTCAGCAGCCCCACCCCCACCACCACCCCGCTCACCCCCGCCGACCGGCTCGCCGTCGAGCTGCCCGCCCCCGGCACCCGGCTGCGCTGGTACCTCGACGGCTTCGAGCTGATCACCTGGCGCGACCGCACCGCGGTCACCCTCGCCGACCTGCCCCTCTTCGGCCCGAAGGGCCTGCGCCACCGGCTCTCCGCCGTCGCCACCGACCCGACGACGGCCGTGATCGACCCCAAGCTCCGGGCCACCCTGACCGACACCCTCTCCTGGGGCGTCCACCGCTGACGCGCCGTACGCCGTGGAGTGGGGCGGGGGGCGGGGGCCCCGCCCCCCCCCCCCCCCGGGGGGGGGCCCCCCCCGGCCCCCCCCCCCGCCGGGCCCGCCGCCTGTGGGGGGGGTCCGGGGGGGAGATGGGCAGAACCCTGATTTAGGG
>NZ_JBITSA010000007.1:0-345581 GCF_044540385.1 Kitasatospora sp. NPDC086009 | reverse complement strand
CAACATCACCACGCTGACCGACGACCAGCTGCGCCGCACCCGCGCCAAGTGGTACCGCTGGCTCGGCCGGGCCGACGTCCCACTCCACGGCCCTGGAGGCTGCCGCCGGTACGCGGACCGACGGCCTGCGCGGCCGAGTGTCGGTGGCATCGGGTTCGATGAGCGCATGACCGTTCATGACGTGGCGCGCCGCCTCCCCGCCGGCGCCGACCTGCGGGACCTGTGCCGTTCGCTGGCGATGCTGGACGCGATCCTCAGCCCGGACTGGGAGGGCCGGTACCACTCCTTCGACGCAGGCTGGGCGGACGGCGAGGAGATGGCCTCGATGCGCGACGGGTCCGGGGACGAGTACTCCATCGTGTTCTCGGCGGCCGGCGTCTACGTGCGCGGCTTCGCCCACGAATCGCCGATGAGCCCGTACGGCAACGACGGCGAGCCCTGGCCGGGAGTGGTCGACGGCGTCCCCGAGCCCTTCGGGCGCTTCGTCGAGGAGCCCGCGTTCACCGACGAGGACGGCGTGCCCGTGGTGACCGCCTGCCTGTGGCGGGGACCGGCGGACGACCGGTGGCACCACGGGTCGATCGACTTCCCCGGGGACACCGCCGATCCCGACGGGTCGGCGGGCCTGTTCGCCCTCCTGCTCGACCGTTCGCCGGAGGCCTACCAGCGGTTCGCCGAGGACTACTACGAGACCGCCGTGGACCTGGCGGCGGTGAGCCGGGTGTTCGCGCTGCGACCGCTGGGCCAGGACCTCGTGTCCCTTCTCAACCCCGAGGTCGAGCTGGGCGAGCTGGCCCAGGACATCGCCGAGATCGGGTATCCCCAGCCGGACCACCAGCCCGTCTGAACCCGGTCCACGACCCGCGGGTCCCGGACGAGGGCCTTGCGGAACGGGACCTCCCCGTCACCGTCGGAGGGGGACGTCGGAGCGGCCGACTCCCCACTCCGGACCGGCCGACTCCCCACTCCGGGGCGGCAGCACACCGTCGGGCCACCGGCACCGCCGGGACGCACGGGCCCGGGCCGCTGTGTCAGAGTGGCCCGTGCCCCGGGGCGGGGCGGGGGCGTAGGACGGTGGGGTCGGTGGGCGACGGACAGGAGCGGTGGCGCGCCGCGCAGGCGGTACAACTGCTGGGCTGGGTCGCCTCGTTGCTGCCACCGGAGGCGCACCGCCGGGCGATCGCCGAACTGGGCGACGCCGAGCACGTGGCCGCCGAGGCCGCGCGGGTGCGGGGGCCGGGCCACCGTCCGGCCCGTACCGACAGCGGTCCGGTGGCCGCCGGGACGGGCGGTCCGACGGCCGGGCTGCGCGCGGCCCGGTCGGTGCTGGAGTGCGACGCGGTGCTGGCCGCCGCCCCCGTGGACTGGCCGGCGCTCGCCGCCGCCCATCGCCGGGAGCCGTTCGAGCGGCGCCAGCGGCGCGCCCTGATCGCGCGCCGGGACTGCCCCGACGCGTTCACCGCCGAGCTGCTCACCCCCTGGGAGCCGGCGGTGGCGAACCGTCTGGTGGTCCGGCAGCAGGAGCTGCCGCCCTGGGCCTGGCGACCGGGGCTCGCCCGGATCGGCGAGCTCCGGCCGTCACTGCTGCGCCACGTGCTGACCGGGGAGAACGCGGCCGACCTGCTGCACGCCACCCCGAGGGTCGACCTGCTGGTCGCGGCCGTCGACGGCTACGACCACAACCACCGGCAGGTCCACGGCTTCTGGGAGGCCGTCGGCGTGGCGCTGCGGGCCGGGACCGGCGCCGATCCTCGGGCCTGGCGCACCGCCGCGGAGCGGTTCCCCGGCCACCGCGGCAGCCTGCGCGGCCTGCTCCGGGGCCTCGGCCGCCCGGCAGCCGGTGCCACCGGGCGGCCCGACCTGCGGGTTCTCGTGCAGGCGCCGCCGGAGGTGCTGGCCGCGCTGGTCGGGCGGCTCGGCGACGACGAACTGGCCGCGATGGCCGAGCACCCGTTGCGCCGGCTCCGGACCAGGGAGTACTTCACCTGGACCGTCCTCGACCGGCTCCACCGGGCGGGAGTGCCGCCCCGGGCGCTCTTCGCCCGCTGGGCCCTGGGCGTGTACGGCAACGGGGACGCGACCGCGATCCGGGCCTGGCTCCACGGCCTGGACGACCGGCTGGACCAGTTCATCGACCATCTCGCCCACACGGACGCCGAGTTGCGCCGCCTCCTGGCCGAGCGCCGGCCGCCGGAGCCACCCGCCGCGAACCTCCCGGCCCGGCTCCGGCGGTGCGCCGGGCCGGTCGAGGCACAGGCGGTGCTGGACGGCAGCCGCCACGCCTGCGGCGGCCCGCCGTGGGCGGACCTGGTGCGGGCCCACGCGCGGACCCCGCTGCCCGAGCCGGTGCTGTGCGTGCTCGCCGACCGCGCCGGGTTCCCCGACGAACTGGCCCGTGCCCTACCCCGCGAGCGGCTGACCCAACTGGCCCCGCACGGGCCCGCGACCGCCCGGGCCGCACTCGCCGACCTGCGGACGACCTCCACCGCGTCGGACCTGATCGAACGCGTCCGCCGGGCGGCGGTGCTCGACGACCGCGAACTGCTCGCCGCGATCCGGCCCGCCCGGGAAGCCCTGCGCCACGGCCACCACCTCCCCCGGCGGGCCCCCGGACGCGACGCCTGGGCCAGTTGCTGCGCCGAACTGGTCGGGCGGGCCGCCGAAGCGGCGGGCCCCGGTTTCTGGCGGACGGCGGCCGAGCTTCTGCCCGGCCACGACGGCTCGCTCCCCGAGCTCCTCGCCGCTGTGGGATCGCCGCCGCGCGCCTGACGCGCGCCACCGGAGAGTCAACTGCTCGACGGTTCAACGTTTGAGACCGCAGTCCTTGCCCGCGGACGGTACCCCCCGGGGACCACCCCGTCTGTGGCAGAGTGGAAGGGTCGGGAGACCGACCTGGTCGTGGGTGGCCTCCTGGCGGAGCCGGTGACGAGGTCTCCCATGGCTGAGCTGAGCCAGATCCTCTCCATCGCGCCGGCGGCCCTGGCGGCCGCGGGCCTGGTGGGTGGGGAGGGTGCGGGCCCGACCAGCGGGGAACTCGGCGCGCTCAGCGTGCCGGAGCGGGAGCCGTGGGCATGGCGGCTGCCCCACGAGGCCCGCGCCCGGATCGCTGGCGACACCGGGCTCCAGGACGAGCTGACCCGTGCCTGGGGCGAGGCCGTCACGGGCGCCGCCTCCGTCCGGCTGGCCCTGCACGACGTACCGCCCACCCACCGGCGCGCGCTCGTCGAGCGGTTATCCACCCTGCGGCCCGCCGTCGGCGCGGTGTTCGTCGCGGACGTGAGCCTGGCACCGGATCCGCCCTGGCACCGGCCCCTACGGGTCGGCGCCGTGGGGGCCGACCCGGCCGGGGAACTCTTCGACGGCCTGCGCTCCGATCCGAGAATCGCGGACACCTACACCCCCGGTGAGCCGGACGACCTCCTGGTGGTCTCCGATGCGACCGGGCTCGCCCTGCTGGAGCAGCACCGCGACGGCGTTCGCGCCACCTGCGTGCTGTGGTGCGCCCCGCAGCCGCCCGGGCGGGCCGAACTGGCCCGGCTCGACGGCGCGGCCCGCGATCTCGGGGCCTCTGGCTGGATCGTCGCCGACCTCTCCGGGACCGGTGCCGCCGACTGGCTCCGCCTGCTGGTCCGCGGGCTGCTCGACGACCGCCCACTGGACGAGGCGGCGGCCCGGGCGGGCTCCTGGCTGACGGTGGCCCGCCCCGGGCTGGTCGAGCGCCGCGCGCTGTCCGACGCACTGCCGTACCCGGCCGGGCCCGGGGGAGCCAGCGAGGCGGTTCACCAGGCAGACAACATCTCACCGCCCTCGCCGCCCGCTCCGGCGGAGCGGGTGACGATCCGCCCTGTCACGCGGGCCGGCGCCCTCCGACACCTCGGTGGCCGCTTCAAGCGCGCCGTCACCCCCGCCCTGCGGGTGCCCCGCCGGGCCGGGCCGGCGCCCGGCCGGCCCGATGCCCGCTTCCTCCAAGCGCTCGTCGCCGTCCGAGCGACGGGCGAACCGCGCCGGCAGGCGTTCCTGCCCGGCGCCGTGCACGACATCCACCTCCGCGTCGGGCCCGGCAGCCCCGAATGGCACGCGGCCACCGAGGAGTTCCCCGAGGAGGGGCTCACGTTCCGAGGAACCGGGGCGCGCCTCGTCGTCGAGTTCTACGAGGAGCGGAGCACTGCGAGCCGCCACACCTCCAAGGCGATCGTCCTGCCGGACCGGGGCGCGTCCAGCGAGGCCGTGTTCCCGGTCGCGGTGGGGCCGGACGAGCGGGAGATCCGCTGCGGCGCCCGCGTCTACCACCGGGACCGGCTGTTGCAGCGGCTGGAGCTGACCGGCCCGGTCGGAGCGGCCGACCGACCCGTCGCCGGTCGGGAGATCACCGTGCACGGCGAGGTGTTCAGCTCCCTCAGCGACAACTCCGACAGCACCGACAGCACCAGCACCGCCGGTACCGCCGGTACCGCGGGCACCGGTGACCGCCGGGCGGCGGTCATCCGCATCGACGGCGACGACCGGGCCGACATCCGCCTGAACGGGACGAGCACCCCCGTGCGGCTCGCCGACCTCGACCGGTTCAGGGCCCTGATCCAGCAGCTCCTCACCGACGACCTCGACCGGCAGCTCGGCGCGCCGGAGACGGAACTCCCGCCGCCGGACGCCCTGCTGCGCGGCCTCGCCCAGCAGGGCAGCACCCTGTTCGACCAGTTGGCGACGCTCGGCCTGGGGAGCCTGAAGGACGTCACCTTCCTCCAGGTGGTCTCCGCCGAGGCGGCCGAACTGTGGCCGGTGGAGTTCGTCTACGACTACGGCTACCCGCGGGACGGCGCCACGCTCTGCGCCCACTGGCGCGAGGCCCTGGCAACCGGCACCTGCTCCTGTCGCCGCGGCGCCGGCAGCAGCGACGGCACCGGCCGCCGGACGATCTGCCCACTCGGGTTCTGGGGCCTGCGCATGGAGATCGAGCGGCGGGTGGAGCGGGACCGGCTCACCGGCACCGTCGTCGAGCCGGACGCCACGGAGCGCGGCCGGGCGCTGCGGCCGGTCGACAGCGTGCTCTTCGCGGCGAGCGACAAGGTCCGGGCGCAGGACCGCACGGCGACGGCGGCGCTGCTCCGCACCTCGTTCGGCGCCGACGGGCTGCACACGGCGGCGAGTTGGCGAGCCTGGCGGCAGGTGGTCAGGGCCCAGGGCCCGCCCCTGCTGGTGGCCCTGCCGCACAACGCGAGCGACGAGGGCAGCACCGCCGTGCTGGAGATCGGCAAGACGAACCGGCCGAGCAGGCTCGCCGCCGTGCTGATCGACCGCCGGTACATCCTGTCCGACCGGCACGACAGCGGCACCGGCCCGGTCGTGATGCTGCTCGGCTGCACCATGGCGCAGGCCGAGGTGCGCTGGCAGAACGTCGCGGCGAAGTTCCTCCAGGAGAGCGCCCCCGTGGTGGTCGCGACCCTCGTACCGACCCTGGGCCGGCAGGCCGCCGTGATGGCGGGCATCGGGGCCGCGACGCTCGCCGACCGGGCCAGCGACGGGAAGAGCATCGGCGAGCTGGTGCGTGACATCCGCCGGCTGCTGCTCGCCCGGGGGTTCACCCTCGCCATGTCGATCGTGGCCTTCGGCGACGCCCGCTGGCTCGTCGAGAGCCCGGCCGGCAGCACGGCCATCAGCACGACCGCGAACGCGAACGCGGCCGGAACCCCTGTGGGAGGCACGCCGTGATCACCGTGCAACTGCTGCCCGCCGCACACGGCGACGCGCTGTGGATCGAGTGGCCCGGGCCGGGCGGCGAGGTCCACCGGATGCTCGTCGACGGCGGACCGAACACCACCTACCGGGCCGTCTTCGACCGCGTCTCGGCGCTGCCGAAGCCGGACCGGCACCTGGACGTGCTGGTGGTGACGCACGTGGACGCCGACCACATCGAAGGCGTCGTACGCCTCCTCCAGGACCGGACCGCGCTCGGCCTGTCGATCGGCGACGTCTGGTTCAACGGCTGGCCGCAGCTCACCCAGGACGCCGACCTGCTCGGCGCGGACCAGGGCGAGATGCTCCAGGCCCTGATCGGCAGCCAGCACCTCGCCTGGAACGCGGCGTTCCGCACGGCCCGGGTGGAGGCGCCCGCCGTCCGGGTCCCGGCCCGCGGACCGCTGCCCTCGGCCGTGCTGCCGGGCGGCGCCCGCGTCACCGTGGTGTCCCCCGGCGGGGCGGAGCTGCTCGCACTGCGCAAGGAATGGACCAAGGTCCTCAAGGGCCTCGGGGTGACCCCCGGACGCCCCGGGGAGGCGCTGGAACGGCTGGCCCGCCGCAAGGACCTGCGCGGCCTGGCCGACGACCTCCTCGGCGGCGAGCGGGTGGACGGCTCGGTCCCCAACGGATCGAGCATCGCGTTCCTGCTGGAGGTCGGCGACCACCGCGTCCTGCTCACCGGCGACGGCCACGGCGACGTTCTGGCGCGCGGTCTGACCCGGCTCCTGGCGGAGCGCGGTCCGGAGCGAGGTCCGGAGCGCGGCGCGGACCGGCTGGCGGTGGACGCCCTCAAGGTGCCGCACCACGGCAGCGCCGCCAACACCACGGACGAGCTGCTGGCGCTGCTCGCCACCCGCCGCTTCCTGATCTCGACGAACGGCGACAAGTTCAAGCACCCGGACCGGGCCGCCGTGCTGCGCCTGATCGGCACCCCGGAGCGGACCCCCGGGCCGCCGGAGCTGGTGTTCAACTACCGCAGCCCCACGACGGATCCGTGGGCCGACCCCGACCGGCAGCGGACGCTCGGCTACACCGCCGTCTACCCGCCGGACGCGCCGGGCCCGCCGACCCCGGCAGGCCCGGGAGGCCCGACAGGCCCGGCGACCCCGGCAGCTCCGGCGGCGGGCACGACCGTGGAGGTCTGACATGGCGAAGATCGGTGTGGCCCTCTCCGGTGGCGGCTACCGCGCCACCATGTGGGGCATCGGAGCCCTCATCTACCTGGCCGACGTCGGCCGGCACCGCGAGGTGGTGGCGATCTCCTCGGTGTCCGGCGGCTCGGTCGCCAACGGCGTGGTCGCCCACGAGACCGACTACCGCGACGGCCCCGGCCCGGAGTTCACCGACCGCGTCCGCCCGTTGATCCGCCACTGCGCCCACACCGGGCTGTTCTTCTGGGGCCCGTCGACCAACGCGTACGTGCGCTCGCTGTTCGTGCTCGGCGGCGCGGCCGCCGCGGTCACGCTCACCGGGGTGGTCGTCGCGGCGGTCGACGGCGTCCGGCTCCTCTCCGGCCTCCTGCTGGTGGCCGGTCTGCTGCTGTCCGCCGGTGCGCTGCTGTTCTTCGAACGGCGCAGCGCCGTCGTGGACACGGCCCTGGCGCGCGAGCTGTTCAACCGGGACGGCGTCGCCACCGGGCTGCGCGACGTGCGGCGCTCGGTCGACCACGTCTTCTGCGCCACCGAACTGCAGAGCGGCGACCACTTCTACCTCTCGCCCGCCTTCACCTACGGGTACCGCTTCGGCACCGGCGGCCCGGGCGACCTCGCGCTGTCCACCGCGGTGCAGGTCTCGGCCTGCCTGCCGGGCGCCTTCGCCGTCCGGCGTCTCCCCGCCGCCCGGCACTACGCGGCGGCCGGTCCGAACGGGTCCGCCGCCGGTCCGGGCGGCGGCGATCCCGCCGCGACCGCCGCCGAGCTGGTGCTGACGGACGGCGGGGTCTACGACAACATGGCCGACCAGTGGCTCACCGCGCTCGCGGACCGGGCCCGGCGCGCCGACCGGCCGCCCGCGCAGTACGAGGTCGACGAGATCGTCGTGGTCAACGCCTCCGCCGGGATGACCTGGCGCCCGCTCCCCCGGTCCCGGCTCCCGCTGGTCGGCGAACTGGCCGCCCTGCTGCGGATCAAGAGCGTGATGTACGACGTCACCACCAGCCATCGGCGCAACACCCTGGTGCGGTGGTCCGAGCGTCCCGCACCCGAGGGCGCCCCGGTGAGCGCGCTGGTCCACATCGCGCAGTCCCCGTACCGGGTGGCCGACGCGTACGCCGCCGCCGGGGACCGCTGGCCGGAGCGCGCCACCCGCGCCAAGGAGGTGCTGGACGCGCTCGGCGACGACCCGCGGAGCCGGGCCGCCTGGCAGGACCTGGCCCGCCGCAGCAGCGGCACCCCGACCGTGCTGCGCAAGCTGGGCGCCGACACCACCACGGACCTGCTCTTCCACGCCTACACCCTCGCCGCGTGCAACCTGCACGTCCTGCTCGGCCACCCGCTGCCCCCGGCCCTGCGGGACCGCCAGTACTTCGCCGACCTCGTCGGCCGCCGCGCCGGGCCGTGACCGGACGCCCGGCCGAGCGGAACCGCCCGACCCGGCGGCGAAACCACCCGACCCGGCGGCGGGCCCGCACGAAGGGTGCGGCCCGCCGCCGGGCACGGAGTGCGCGGGGGGTCAGCAGCCGCCGGCCGGCCGGTCGCGGACCACCAGGTCGCTGCGGCCGGCGGTGGCGTCCACCCAGACCACCCGGGTGCCCTGCTCGGCGGCGGGCCGGTACTGGCCGCCGCGGTTGCAGGAGACCCGCTCGGGCGTGCCGCCGGCGAGCGGCACCTGCCAGAGCTTGGGCAGCGCGGCGTTGCTCCACTCGCCCCGCTGCTCGTCCGTGCCCACCTGGTAGGTGACGGCCCGGTCGGAGGCGGTGAGGGTCCCGTTCGACGGGGCGTTCGGCCCGTCACCGGACACCACGTCGGTCACCCCGGAGCCGTCCACCGCGCCGGAGCGGATCGAGGTGCGCCTGCCGCCGTCGCCGGAGGTCTCCGTCCAGACCAGCCGCCCGCCCGTGAGCAGGGCCGGTCCGACCTTCGCCTTCGAGGCCGGCACCACGTACTGGGCGGTGACCTTGCCGAGCGCGATCGAGTAGACGGTCGGCGCGTAGACGTCGGTTCCCTGGTCGCCCACCCAGCGCTCGGTCCAGCCGAGGACGCCGTCCTTGAGCGTCACGCTCAGCACGTCGTGGCCGGCGGGCAGCGGCAGCGGCACCGCCGGTCCGCCGTCGTGGGAGAGGAACACCCGGTTCAGGTTGACGCTCGGGTCGCTCGCCCGGAACGCGATGTCGCCGCCGGACACCCGGACGTCGGCGGGGAGCCGCGACGGGGAGGAGTAGAGGGTACGGACCGGGCCGCCGGCCAGCGAGCGGGTCAGCACCTCCATCTTCCAGCTGTCCTGGCCCTGGCCGCCGAGCGAGATCCACGCGGCGGACGTGCCGTCCGTGGCGGGGTAGCCGTGCGCGCGCCCGTCCTCCGGGCTGAGCCGGGTCGGGCCGCCGCCTCCGGTGATCGGGCCCGTGTACAGCGCCTCGGTGGCACCGGGCCGCTCGGCGCTCGCCATCACCCAGCGGCCGGCCGCGACCGCCGGGGCGCCCGTCCCGGTGATGCCGCGCAGCAGCGTGCGGCTGTCCGTGCCGATCCGGCTCTGCCAGCCGGCCCGGATCCCGTGGGCGTCGAACGCCCCGGCCACCGTCCGCAGTTGGGCCCGGCTGAGCCCGAGGTCCTGGCCGGCGGCGAGGACGGCGTTGCGTCCCGCGACGAAGTCGTCCAGCGGGGTGAGGTAGGCGGCGAGCGCCCGGTAGATCACCCGGTCCGCGGTGAGCGGGTCCAGGGTCCGCCGGATGTCCCAGAGCGCGCCGCTGAAGATGGTGGAGTTGAGGTGCACCCCGCCGCTGTCGACGTCGGTCGGCACGCCGAGGTAGTCGTCGACGGTGGTCCGGTGGTTGTCCAGCCGCCGGCTCCCCGCGCAGGCCTCCGGGGTACCGGTCCGGCAGAGGTTCTCGCCGAGCAGGCCCGCCTTCGGGTCGGTCATCGGGATGCCCCGGGCGGTGACCTCGATGGCGTTGCCGAAGTAGTCCGCCAGCGCCTCGTCCATCGCGCCGGTCTGGCCGGCCATCAGCAGCCCGGCGGTGTTCTCGACGACACCGTGGGTCATCTCGTGGCCGACCACGTCGAGCGCGACGGAGAACGGGCGGAACTTGTCGTTGCCACCGCCGTAGACCATCTTGCTGCCGTCCCAGGACGCGTTGGCGAGCGGCTCGCCCCACGCGGTCGCGTTGACCACCGAGATGATCGGTCCGGCCTTGCCGTCCAGCCCGTCCCGGCCGAGCCGGTCGCGGTAGAAGTCGTAGACGATACCGGCGTTGACGTGCGCGTCGGTGGCGCCGACGGTGCCGGTGGCGGCCGGGAAGTCCGGACCGGGCGCGTGGACCACGGCGAGGTCGGTGGGCAGGCCCGGCCCGACCCCCTCGCCGGCCGCGTCGTAGGTGGTGACGGCGGCGGGCCGGGTGAGGTCGCTGAACTGGTAACTCCCGTCCGGGAGGCGGCCGATGTCCACCTTGACCGGGCGGCCGAAGAAGTCCGGCGCGGTGCCGGTGGCGGGCTCAACCCCGGCCGCCGCCCCGGTGGCGGTGCCCTTGGCGGCGCCGGTACCCGTGGTGCCCGCGGGGGCCGAGGAGCGGGAGTCGTGGACGAGGGCGACCACCCCGAGGTTCGCGTCCACGTAGACCTCGCGGGCCTGCCCGCCGCCCGCCGGGTCCGCGGCCCGCACGGTGAAGTGCCGGGCCAGCCGGCCGGTGCCACCGGGCACGACCACCGCGCCGTGGTCCTCCACGGTGGCGCCGGCCCGGGCGCCCGGGTCCTTGATCTCGCCGAGCGCCAGGTCGCGCAGCACGGCGGCGGGGACGGTGGCCGTCGTCGGCGCGGTGAGCCCGGTGAAGTACTTGCCGCCGACGGACTCGACCCGCTGACCGACGCCGTCACCGGTCAGGTGGACCAGGTACTGCGCGCCCAGCACGGGCACACCGCCGTGGTACTGCTGGAACCTGACGGTGCTCCGGCCGTCGGCGCCGCGCTCGGCGGCGACCTCGGTGAGCTGCCCCGGGTCGATCCGGTAGCGCTCCGGGTGCGCCGCGAGGTGGGCCCGGGCGGCGTCGGCCGGGCTGCCCGGCGCCGGCTCATGGAGGCCGGTGACCAGTTGCGGGGTGGCGGTCTCCTGGCCGTCCACCAGCGTGGGGACGGGATCGGTGTCGGCGGCCGGCGCGGCCGGAACGGCCAGCGCGGCCGGTGCGGCGAGGCCGAGGCTCAGAACGGCGGCCAGGCCGGCGCCGAGCGCCTTGGGCGTGCGAGAGCGTTGGTGCACTGCGGTCCTCCCGTGAACAGCGGAACGGATGCCCGTGGCACCTACGCGTGCCACGGCCGATGACGGCTCGTCAGTCGCCCACGGACTATTCGCCGTCGCGGAGTTGACGGCAGGTCGAAGGACGCGCGGGTCACGCGGACCGCGCGGCTGACGATCACCACGAGAACCATAAGTCGCCGGACGCGATATGTCGATAGACGGTATATGCAGTCCTCCAGAGGGGGCGTACGCACCGTGCGCCGCCGGATTGACTCGTTCGGGCGACATCGGCGGCACCGGCGGATGGAACCGGGCGCGGTGGGTACTCCCGCTGCGCCGCCCGCGGCCGACCGCCGGTCACCCCGCCGCCCCGGCCGGCGCTGTTGGAGAAGTCGACGGAAGGAAGCCCGTGAACGACACCTCGCCGGTCCTCGACCCGGTGGAGAACGCGCCCGCCGGGGAGGCGCTCGAACCCCGGAAGTCGCTGGGCGTGCACTTCGCCACCGTCGACCACGACACCGCGGCCCTCACCGGCTGGGGCGGCGACCGCTTCGACGAGGCCTGACGGCGGCCGCCCGGGGTCAGCCCCGCCGGAGCACGCCGCGGACGAAGGCCGCCTGGCCGATGTGCTGGAGGTCGTCGGAGATGACGCTGACCAGGCGCACGCCCAGGGTCACGGGCGGGCTCCAGGCCTCGTCCACGACCCGGTCCAGCGCGGGGCCGGTCAGACCGCGGACGAAGGACAGCGTCCGCTCGTGCACCGCGTCGTGGTAGCCGGTGAGCAGCTCCGGGGAGTCCACGCGGACGGCCGCGACATCGCGGGCGCGGTGACCGTAGCCGGTGGCGGCGGCGGGGAAGCCGAGGGCGAAGCGGTCGAACCAGCCGTCGGCGGTCCAGATCTGTTCGGTCCCGGCGGCATCGGCGATGTGGTCGTCCTGAATGCGGGTCAGGTGCCAGACCAGCCAGACGATCGAGTTGGCCTTCGGGTCGACGCGCTCGGCCAACTCCTCGGCGGTGAGGCCGTCCACCACGTCGTGGACGGCCTCGTGGATCCGGCCGAAGGCATCGGCGAGCAGTTCGGCGCTCTTCATGGGGCTCCCCCGTCCGGGCGCACCGCCCGTCGGCATCGGTGACTGCCAGCATTGTGGACCAGCGGAGTCCGCCCGGCCCGGACCGACAGGCCCGGGGCCGGGCGCGCACGGCCTCGGACCCGGGGCGGCGCCGGCCCGCCGGCCGTCGCCCCGCGCGACGCACACGGCGGAGCACGGGTGGCGGGTGCACGGCCCGGGCCGGTGCTTACCGAAGCATGACGCGATGCCCTGCGTCGCTCCCCCGGCCGTCACCGGCCGGTAGCGTCGCCGGGCATGAGGATTCTGGTCACCGGCGGCGCCGGGTTCATCGGTTCGGCCGTCGCGCGAGCCCTGGTCACGGCGGGTCACGAGGTCCGCGTGCTGGACGCGTTGCTGCCCGCCGTCCATCCGTCGGGGGCCGCGCCCGAACTGCCGGCCGGCGTGGAGTTCCGCCACGGTGACGTCCGCGACGCGGCGACGGTGGAACGGGCGCTGGCCGGGGTGGACGCGGTCTGCCACCAGGCGGCGATGGTCGGTCTCGGCCTCGACCTCGACGACGCGCCCGAGTACGTCGGCTGCAACGACCTCGGCACCGCCGTCCTGCTCTCCGCGATGGCCCGGGCCGGCCTGCGGAGCCTGGTCCTGGCCGGGTCGATGGTGGTCTACGGCGAGGGCCGGTACACGTGTCCGGCGCACGGCGAGGTGGCACCCGGCCCGCGGCGGCCGGAGGATCTCGACGCCGGCCGGTTCGAACCGCCGTGCCCGGTGTGCGGCGCCGCGCTGCGGCCGGGCCTGGTCACCGAGGACGCGCCGGGCGACCCGCGCAACGTGTACGCCGTCACCAAGCTCGCCCAGGAGCAGCTGGCCGCCGCCTGGGCCCGCGCGAGCGGCGGGTCGGTGCTGGCGCTGCGCTACCACAACGTCTACGGCCCGGGCATGCCGCGGAACACCCCGTACGCCGGGGTGGCCTCGCTGTTCCGTTCCGCGCTCGCCCGGGGCGAGGCTCCCCGGGTCTTCGAGGACGGCGGCCAGCGTCGGGACTTCGTCCATGTCGACGATGTCGCGGCGGCCAATCTGGCGGCCCTGGGGTCCGTCGGCGACCGCCCGCCGGGCAGTACCCGGGCGTACAACGTCGGCAGCGGCGAGGTGCGCACGGTCGGCGAGACGGCCCGGGCGCTGGCCGACGCCCACGGCGGCCCGGCGCCGGTGGTGACCGGCCAGTACCGGCTCGGGGACGTCCGGCACATCACCGCCGACTCCTCCCGGCTCCGGGCCGAGCTGGGCTGGCGGGCCCGGGTGCCGTTCCGGGCGGGCATGGCCGAGTTCGCGGCGGCGCCCCTGCGGGTCTGACCGGGTCTGCCCCGGACCGGCCCCGGGCCTGCCCCGAACGGCCCGACCGGGCCGTTCGGGGCCCCCGAGAACGGCGCCGAGAACGGCCCGGCCCGGGCGGTCAGCCGCGCGCCGCCGGGAGCGCGATCTCGAAGCAGCAGCCCCCGGTGACGTTGTGCACCTGGGCCCGGCCGGCATGCGCCTCGACGATGCCGCGGACGATGGCCAGCCCCAGCCCGGCGCCACTGTCCCCGCCCTCGCCGCCCTCACCGCGATCGCGCCGCGGCGTGCGGGCGGCGCTGCCGCGCCAGCCGGTCTCGAAGACCCGCGAGAGGTCCTGCTCCGGGATGCCGCCGCAGCCGTCGGTGACCGAGAGCACCACCTCGTCCACCTCGCGGCGGGCGGAGACGGCGACCACACCGTCCTCGGGCGTCGAGCGGATCGCGTTGACCAGCAGGTTGCCGAGCACCCGGGTGATCTCACCGCTGTCCACCTCGACCGGCTCGGCGGCGACCTGCCGGCCCTCCAGACGGACACCGCGCTGCCGGGCCAGCGGGTGGGCGCCGGCCAGCGCGTCGTCGACCAGGTCGTAGACCGACACCCGGGCGAGCGACAGGGACAGCGCGCCGGCCTGGATCCGGGAGAGTTCGAAGAGGTCGTCGACCATCCCGGTGAGCCGCTCGACCTCGGAGCGGATCCGCTTGAGGTACTGCTCCGGCCTTTCGGCCACGCCGTCCTCCAGCGCCTCGGCCATGGCGCGCAGCCCGGCCAGCGGGGTGCGCAGGTCGTGGGAGATCCAGGCGATCAGCTCGCGCCGCGAGGCGTCCAGCGCCTGCGCCCGGGCGCGCGACTCGGCGAGCCGGGCGCTGGTGGCGGCGAGTTCCTCGCTGAGCTGGGCCAGTTCGAGCCCGAGCGGGTGCGCCGGCGCGGTGAAGCCGGCGTCGCTCCCGACGGTGCGGGCGGCTTCGGTGAGCGCCCGGCTGCCGGCCACCACCTGGCGGCCGAGCAGCGCGGCCGTGAGCAGTGAGACCACGGAGGCCATCCCGAGGACGGTGATCACCACCCCGAGGTCGTGTCCGGAGAGGAACATCGCCTGGGCGACGGCGAACGTCCCGGAGGTGACCGCGAGGACGGTGACGACGGCCACGCAGAAGAGCGAGAGCGCCATCGAGCGGCGGCGCAGCAGTCGCACCGCCACCCAGCCGAGCAGACCGGCACCGGTGGCGCCGAGCCCCGCGAACAGGGCGATCAGCAGCAGGTCCTTCACTCCGAGCCGTCCTTGCGGTCCGTGCCGTGTTCCGTCGTCGCCCCTGGCGCGTCCGCCGTCACCGGGTCGTAGCGGTAGCCGACGCCCCAGACGGTGGTGATCAGGGTCGGTGCGGCGGGGTCGTCCTCGATCTTCTCGCGCAGCCGGCGGACGTGGACGGTGACGGTGGACAGGTCGCCGAAGTCCCAGCCCCAGACCCGCTGCATCAGCTCCTGCCGGGCGAAGACCGTCCGGGGGTGCCGGAGGAGGAACGCGAGCAGGTCGAACTCCCGAAGCGTGAGGAGGAGTTCGCACCCCCTGCGGTGCGCGCGGCGGGCCTGCGGGTCGAGCGTGATGTCCCCGGACACCAGCGGCCCGGGGGCCGTGAGGGCCGGCGCGGCGGCCCGGGAGCGGCGCAGCACGGACTGGACCCGCAGCACGAGTTCACGCGGGCTGAACGGCTTGGTGACGTAGTCGTCCGCGCCCAGTTCCAGACCGAGGATGCGGTCCGCCTCGTCGCCCCTGGCGGTGAGCATGACCACCGGCAGGTCGGCACCGGCCTCGGTGGCGCGCAGCCTGCGCAGCAGTTCGAGGCCGTCGATCCCGGGCAGCATGAGGTCCAGGACCAGCAGGTCGGGGCGGTGCCGGCGCGCCAGGTCGAGGCCCTGGCTCCCGTCGCTCGCCCGGTCGACCCGGTGGCCGGCCCGGGTGAGGTAGCCGGCGACGACCTCGGCCACGGTGAGGTCGTCGTCGATCACCAGGATGCGGGCGGGGTCGGGTGGTCCGCCGGAGGCGGGGCTCTCGTTCACCTCGCCGAGGATACGAGCCGCGGGCGGGGCCGGACGGGTCGCACCGGCGCACGTTCGGGTTTCGTAAGATCGCGGGCGCCGCCGGCCGGGGCGGTGCCCGCCGTCGGACTTTCGTAAGGGCGCGGTTCGGCCGCCGCCGGGCCGGCCGCCCTTAGCGTGGCCGACGTGATCTCTCCGACTCCCCCCGTACCGTCCGCCGGACCGCCGTCCGCCGATGTGATCCTGCCCTGTCTCGACGAGGCCGCGGCGCTGCCCTGGGTGCTGGGGCGGATCCCCTCGGGCTGGCGGGCGATCGTCGTCGACAACGGCTCCCGCGACGGCTCCGCCGACCTGGCGCGCTCGCTGGGCGCGACCGTCGTCGAGGAGCCGCGGCGCGGCTTCGGCGCCGCCTGCCACGCCGGACTGCTCGCCGCCACCGCCGAGCTGGTCTGCTTCCTGGACTGTGACGGTTCGCTGGACCCCGCCCAGCTGCCGCGGGTGGCCGCGCCGGTCCTGGCCGGTTCGGCGGACCTCGTGCTGGGCCGACGCATGCCGGCGGCCGCCGGGGCCTGGCCGCCGCACGCCCGGCTGGCCAACGCCGTGCTGGCCCGCCGGCTGCGGGCCCGGACGGGGGCGCCGCTGCACGACCTCGGGCCGATGCGGGCCGCCCGCCGTGAGCGGCTGCTGGCCCTGGGGCTGGGCGACCGCCGCTCCGGCTACCCGCTGGAGATGGTGCTCGCCGCCTCGGCGGCGGGCATGCGGATCGCCGAGACACCCGTCGACTACCTGCCGCGCACCGGTCGCTCCAAGGTCACCGGCACCGTGCGCGGCACCCGGCAGGCCGTCCGCGACATGCGGGCCGTGCTGGCCGCGCCGCCGGCCACCCTGCTGGTGATCGCCAAGTCGCCCGCCCCGGGGCGGGTGAAGACCCGGCTCACCCCGCCCTGCACACCCGAGCAGGCCGCGGCGCTGGCCGAGGCCGCGCTCGCCGACACCCTGGCCACCCTCGGCCGGGTGCCGGCCGGGCGGCGGCTGCTCGTGCTGGACGGCGAGGCCGGGCGCTGGCTCCCGCCCGGCTGGCAGGTCGTGCCGCAGCGGGGCGGCGGGCTGGACGAACGGCTGGCGGCCGCCTTCACGCACGCCGCCGAGGCCGCCCCGGAGGCGCCGGCGCTGCTGGTCGGCATGGACACCCCGCAGGTGGACGCGGCGCTGCTCGCGGAGCCGCTGTCGCCGGCCCGGCGCGGGGGCGCCGACGCCTGGTACGGGCCGGCCGCCGACGGCGGGTTCTGGGCGCTCGGGCTGGCCCGGCCGACCGGGGAGCTGGCCCGGCGGCTGCTGCTGGGGCTGCCGATGTCCACGCCGGAGACCGGGCGCGCCCTGCTCGACCGGCTGACGGCCGAGCGGCTCGCCGTCCACCACCTCCCGGTGCTCACCGACGTGGACACCGTCGCCGACGCGCGGCTGGTCGCCGCCGAGGCTCCGCACGGCGGCTTCGCGGCCCGCCTGCGCGCGATGAGGCTCGCCGACGCGATCGAGGCGGCCGACGCGCTCGGGACCGGTGGCCCGGAGCAGGCCGACGACGCGCGCGGGACCACCTCGGAGGTGACGCGATGACCGTCGCCGCCGGAGCGTGGGTGGACGACCCGTTCGCCGAGGCCGTCCGCGCCGGGCGGGGCCCGCTCTGGCTGCGCGGCGAGGACGGCCACCGGATCCCGCTCGACGTCGAGCGCTGGTGCGCACCCGCCGCCGGGGCGGACCACGGGCTGCTGGAGCGCTGCCGCCGGCTGACCGCGCCGGTGGTGGACCTCGGCTGCGGACCCGGCCGGCTGGTCGCGGCCCTGCTGGAGCTGGGCGTGCCGGCGCTCGGCGTCGACATCACCGGAGCGGCGGTGGACCGCACCCGGCGCCTCGGCGGCCCGGCCCTGTGCCGCTCGGTGTTCGACCGGCTGCCCGCCGAGGGCCGCTGGGGCGGGGCGCTCCTCGCCGACGGCAACCTCGGCATCGGCGGCGACCCGGGGCTGCTGCTGCGCCGCGGCGCCGAACTCCTCGCGCCGGGGGGCGTGCTGCTGGTCGAGGTGGATCCGCGGGAGATCGACGAACGGATCACCGTCCGGGTGGAGGGCTACGACGGGCGGCTCGGTCCGCCGTTCGCCTGGGCCCGCTGCGGCGCGGCGGCCACCGCCCGCCGGGCCGGGCGCGCCGGGCTGGTCGAGACCGAGCGCTGGTCCGCCCTCGGCCGCCGGTTCCTCGCCTTCAGGAGGGCGGACCGTCCCCGCTGACGGGCACCGCTTCGGCGTCCGCCGCCGGGCGCTCCTCCGACCACAGCGGGTGCTCGCGCTCGGCCCAGCGCCGGTCGACCAGCCCGGTCCGCATGCCGCGCCGGGCCTCGGGGTCCCGGACGGCCATCCAGACGTGCCCGGCGGTCACCACGGCGATGGCCGCCGCGAGCCAGTCGTGGACGAAGGTCGCGCCGGTCCGCCAGGCCGTCGGCGCCAGGTGGGTGAGCCACATCAGCAGGCCCGTCCCGAGGATCACCAGCATCGCGCCCAGCGTCCACTGGGCGTAGAGCTTCTGCCCGGCGTTGAACTTCCCCGCCGGGCGGTACGAGGCGCGGGCCCGGGTCGCCCGGAGCCAGACCCAGTCCACCGGGTGGAAGCGGCTCAGCCTCGACACGTCCGCCCGCACCGCCCGGAAGGCGAGCCCGAGCAGCAGCGGTACCGGCAGGGCCAGCCCGCACCAGACGTGCACGGTGACCACCAGGCGCCGGCGGCCGACCAGTTCGGCCAGCGGCGCCAGGTAGAGGCAGGCGGCGGTGGCCAGGCAGACCAGCATCAGGGCCGCGGTGGTGCGGTGCACCCAGCGCTCGGCGCGGGCGAAGCGGAGCAGGAGGTCAGGCGGTCGGGGCATCGTCACGTCCGTTCGAGCGGCCGACCCAGGCGTCGACGTCGTAGCCGTTGCGCTCCCAGTACCCGGGCTCCACGGTGTCGGTCACGGTGATGCCCGACAGCCACTTCGCCGACTTGTAGAAGTACATCGGCGCCACGTACAGGCGCACCGGCCCGCCGTGGGAGTGGGAGATCGGGGCGTCCTGGAGCTTGAGCGCGACCACCACGTCGTCCCGCCGGGCCTGCTCCAGGGTGAGGCTCTCGGTGTACTCGCCGTCGAAGCAGCTGAACCGGACCGCCCGGGCGCCCGCCGAGACGCCGGCGGCGTCCAGCAGGTGTGCCAGCGGCACGCCCTCGAACGGGGTGTTCGGCACCCGCCAGCCGGTCACGCACTGCACGTCGCGCACGATCCGGCGCTGCGGCATCGCCTGGAGGTCGGCCAGCCGGTAGCTGCCGGGGCGCTCCACCAGGCCGTCCACCGTGAGGCTGTAGGTGTCGGGGCCCCGAGAGGGCACCGAGGCCACCACGGAGTAGTACCGGAAGCCGCCGCCGCCCGGCAGCAGGCCGGTGAGCCCGGTCGGGTCCTGGCCGGCCAGGGCGTCCTGGGCGCGTTGGAGAAAGGGTCCGGCCGCCACGCCGGCGGCGCCGAGGCCGACCAGGCCGAGCACCACCCGCCGGCCCACCGGGGTGCCCCGGGATCGCTTCGCTCTACTGTCCACGGCTCGATTGGAACAGCCGGCCCGTACCCGCGACCAGCCCCGACGCCGAGCCGTCAGGCTTTCGTCATCTCCCGCGCGCCCGCCGAGGCCCGTTCCCCGGCCCCGCACCGCCGGGCGCGCAGGAGCCCGCGCACCGCCGGCACCCCGAGCACGCAGGCCAGCGCGGCCCCGTACGCGGCCTGCTGCGCCGGCCCGCCGCCGACCAGGTAGAGCACCTGCCCGGCGGCCGGGACGGCCAGCCACTCCCAACCGCCGTCGAGCGCGACCAGGGCCACCACCAGCAGGCCGTACCAGGGGTAGGCCGGCGCGACGAGCAGCAGGGCCGTCCCGGTCACCGGCAGCGCGCCCCGCCACGGGCGGCGGGGGTCGCCGTGCCGCAGCACCCGCCACACCACCGCCGCCAGCACCAGGGCCGCCGCCCACGGCGCCCAGCGGTCGGGCACCGCCAGCCGCAGCAGCCCGAACCGGTCCAGGTGCCCCTGCTCGTAGCCCTCCTCCCGCAGGTAGCCCGGCAGGTACCCGAGCACCGCCGGGCCCGAGACGGCGACATGGGGCAGGTACGCCAGCGCGAACGCCCCGAGCGCCGCGCCGAGGACGGCGACGTCCCCGCGGGTCGGACGGCGGGCGAGCGCCCCCGACAGCGCCCCCGACAGTGCGCCGGGCAGGGCGAGGGCCGGCAGCAGCTTGGTGGCGACCGCGGCGCCGAGCAGCACGCCCCCGGTGCCGGGCCGGCGGCCGGCCACGCAGCCCAGCCCGACGGTCATCAGCAGCGCGCCGAGGGTGTCGACGTGCGCGTCGTTGACCGCCCACACGGTGATGCCGGGGCACCACCCCCAGAGCGCCGCCCGCCGGCCGCCCCGCCCGACCACCAGCAGCGCGCCCGTGGTCGCGACCGCCAGCAGCGCGCCGCCCACCTGCACCCCGCGCACCCCGCCCCCGAAGGGATGCACGGCGAGGAACCAGGCCTGCGCGACCGGCGGGTAGATGGTGCGCACGGCGGGCCGGTTGATCCGGGTGCAGTCGCCCGCCGCCGTCCGCCGCTCGTCCCACCCCCTGCAGCCGTCCGTCACCGGGAACAGACCCGGGTCGCGCAGCCGGGCCAGCGCCGGGTCGTCCGGGGCGTGCGCGTAGGGGGAGATGCCGGCCGCCTGCACCCGGCCGTCCCAGACGTACCGGTAGGCGTCGTCACTGGTCCGCGGCGGTGCGAGCAGTCCGACGGCGGCGACCGCCACGCTCCCGGCCAGCACCAGCGGCGCCACCCGGCGGGCCGGCACCCGCCGCAGGAGCAGCAGCGCCAGCACGAACAGGCCCGCGTCGAGGGCGTACCAGCCGTGGAGCGGGCCGCGGTCGGCGAGCGTGCCGCCGCCGGTCACGGTCGTCGCCAGGGCCGCCACCAGGGCGGCGAGGGCGAGCGTGCAGGGCAGAAGGGTCCGAGTGGCCACCCGCTCACCCTGCCACCGCGGCGGCGGCGCGAACGGCCGCGGCGGCCCCCGTTCGACTTCCGTAAGCACGTCGTACCCGCCGCGCGGGGCCCGGTGGCGCTTCGATGAGGGCGTGGATTCCAAGCACCCCGGCGCCCGGCGCCGCCCCCGCCTCGCCCTCCCGCCGCCGCCCGCGTCCCTGCGCCGCGGCCCGTTCCGGGACGGCGTCTTCCGCTCGGCCCTGCACGAGCCGCGCACCGCCGTCGTCCTCGGCCGGTGGCTGGGCGCCGCGCTGGTGGTCTGCTTCCTGACCGGTCTCCTCAGCCACCTGCTCCAGGACCCGACGGGCCGGCTCGCGGGCCTGCTGCCCGCGCGCCCGGTGAACGGCTACCGCGTCACCCAGGGGCTGCACGTCGTCAGCGGGATCGCCGCCGTCCCGCTGCTCGGGGCCAAGCTCTGGACGGTCTACCCGCGGCTGTTCGAGTGGCCGCCGGCCCGGAGCGTGGCGCACGCGCTGGAGCGGCTGGGCATCGCCGTCCTGGTGGCCGCCCTGCTGCTGGAACTGTTCACCGGCCTGCTGAACACCCTCCAGTGGTACCCGTGGCCGTTCCCGTTCCGGCAGACCCACTTCTGGGTCGGCTGGCTGGCCACCGGCGGCCTGCTGGTCCACCTCGCGGCCAAGGCGCCGCTGATCGCCCGGAACTGGCGCCGGCCCCGGCTCACCGTTCCCGGGCGGCGCGCCTTCCTGACCTCGGTCGCCGCGGCGGTCGGCGCGGTGACGCTCACCACGGCCGGGCAGAGCGTGCCCTGGCTGCGCCCGCTGAACCTGCTGGCGCCGCGCCGGCCCGACCTGGGCCCGCAGGGGCTCCCGGTGAACCGCACCGCCGCGCAGGCCGGGACGGTGGAGGTGCCCGCCGGCTGGCGGCTGCGGGTGGACGGCCCCCGGCCGTACGAGATCGGTCTCGACGAATTGGCCCGGCTCCCCCAGCACGAGGCGGTCCTGCCGATCGCCTGTGTGGAGGGCTGGAGCGCGAGCGCCCGCTGGGGCGGCGTCCGGGTGGCCGAGCTGATGGCCCGGGCCGGTGCGCCGGCCGGCTCCGCCGTGCGGGTCACCTCGCTGGAGGAGGAGGGCCCCTACCGGGTGATGGAGATGCCCGCGCAGTACGTCGACGACCCGCTCACCCTGCTCGCCCTCCGGGTCGACGGCGAGACGCTGGACGCCGACCACGGCTTCCCCGCGCGCGTCATCGCGCCGAACCGCCCCGGCGTGCTGCAGACCAAGTGGGTCGCCCGGCTGGAGGTGTCCCGATGACCGGCTGGCTCCGCGGCACCGCCCTCGCCGCCGGTCTCGCACTGATCGGCTACGGCCTCTACGGCCTGCTGACCGACGTCTACCTCACCGACCCGGCGCAGGTCCTGGTCTGGGGGATCGGGGCGCTGGTCCTGCACGACGGGGTCTGGCTCCCGCTGCTCTGCCTGGTCGGCGCCCACCTGGCCCGCGGACCGGTGCTGCGCGGCTGGCTGGTCGTGGCCGCCGCCGTGACCGCCGTCGGACTCCCGGCCGTGCTGCGCGCCGACGACGACCACGGCAACTCCTCGCTGCTGCCGCTGCCCTACCTGCGCAACTGGCTCGCCGTCCTGGCCGCCACCGCCGTACTCGCCCTGCTGATCGGGCTCGTCCGGCGGTGGCGCCGGCCCCGGCCGGTCAGTCGCCCGGTACGCCGGGAAGACCGGTCGTGAGGCCGTCCAGTGCGTGACCGCACGGGCAGGCGCGCTCGGTGGGCAGCAGGCCGATCGTCTTGAACAGCACCGTGCGCAGCCGCTCGACGTTGCGCGCGAAGACGGCGAGCACCTCCGCGTGGGTGACCCCCTCGCCGCTCTCCACCCCCGCGTCGAGGTCGGTGACCAGGGCCACCGAGGTGTAGCAGAGGCCGAGTTCGCGCGCCAGGACGGCCTCCGGGTGGCCGGTCATCCCGACCACCGACCAGCCGTTGGCGGTGAACCACCGGGACTCGGCGCGGGTCGAGAAGCGGGGGCCCTCGATCACCACCAGGGTGCCGCCGTCCACGGGCTCCCAGGCGGCGCCGGCCGCCGCCGAGAGCGTGGCCCGGCGCCCCTGCGGGCAGTACGGGTCCGCCATCGACACGTGCACCACCTCGGGCACCGAGCCGTCCGGCAGCGGCAGTCCGTCGTAGTAGGTCTGCGCCCGGCCGCTGGTCC
This sequence comes from Kitasatospora sp. NPDC086009, assembly GCF_044540385.1. Lineage (NCBI taxonomy): Bacteria > Bacillati > Actinomycetota > Actinomycetes > Kitasatosporales > Streptomycetaceae > Kitasatospora > Kitasatospora sp. NPDC086009. The sequence continues at coordinate 322,788 of NZ_JBITSA010000007.1, read as the reverse complement.
GGTCCACGAACTGGTCCGGCACCAGCAGCGTCCCCGGTCCGTACTCGGGCCGCAGCCCGCCCACCGCGCAGGGCCCGAGCACCTGGCGGACGCCGAGCGAGCGCAGCGCCCAGAGGTTGGCCCGGTAGTTGATCCGGTGCGGCGGGAGGCGGTGGCCGCGGCCGTGCCGGGGCAGGAAGGCGACCCGGCGGCCGGCCACCTCGCCGACGAACAGCGCGTCGCTCGGCTCGCCGTACGGGGTACGGGTCCGCACCTCGACCATGTCGTCCAGCAGCTCGTAGAGCCCGGAGCCGCCGATCACCCCCACATCCGCGCGGGGCAGGATGATCTGATCGTCCGTCACTGAATACACCTCTCTCACCTGACTGTGCCGTCACTGTAGGAGCCGGCGCCCGGAGATCCCGTGCGGACGGCCTTACGATCCGCGAACGGCTGCCGGGCGGACCGCGTGAGTGGCGTCGCCGCCCGGTAAGGACGCGCCTCCTCGGGCCCGCGACGGGCGGCTGCTCTTGCGCCCTCCTGCCCTGCTGCCCTGCGCCCTCCTGCCCTGCTCCCTGCTGCCCTGGCTCCGGACCCCTCGGGAACACCAGCCCATATGATCAACTTCTCGGGGCGCCGGCCGAGGGCCGCCGCCCGTACATCGAATACAGGGGGATGATCACATGGTCGAACTGTCCACCGGACCGATGACCTGGGTGATGGCCGGCGACAGCATCACCCAGGCCGTCCTGCACACGCACGGCGCCCGCGGGTGGGTGGAGCACGTGCACGAACGCGTCGGCTGGCAGCTCGACCGGCTGACCGACATCGTGGTCAACGCCGGGGTGTCCGCCTGGCGCGCCACCGACGTCCTCGGCGCGTACGACCACCTCATCGGCCGGTTCGCCCCCGACGTGCTGTCCATCTCGCTGGGCACCAACGACGCCCGCGCCGGGCTCGACGGACTCGCCGAGTTCCACGCGTCGATGCGCGCGATCATCGCCAGGACCGACGGTGCCCAGATCGTGCTGCACACGCCCCTCGTGGTCAGCCGGGCCGGACGCGCCGCCCGCGCCGAACTGCCCGCCTACTGCCAGGCGGTGCGCGAGATCGCCGCGGACACCGGGGCCCTGCTGGTCGACCACGAGGCCTACTGGCTCGCCCACTTCCCCGACAGCGACCCGATCGCCTGGCTCGACGACCCCGCGCACCCCAACGCCGTCGGCCACCGGCACATGGCCGACCTCACGCTCCGCACCCTGGGCCTGGGCGAACTCACCGAGCTGTGACGGCCCGGCGGGAGCCCCGGGCCACCGGGCGGCCGGTCACGGCCGGCGGGCGAGCAGCCCGACCGTCCCGGCGCGCCGGTTCCAGGCGATGACGGCCAGCGGCACCATGAAGACGAACGGCGTCCCGGCGTTCTCGCCGTGCATCGCGGTGAGCTGGGTGACGAACGCGAACGCCAGGAAGACGATCAGCGCCATGGCGGCCGGCCCGGCCAGGCGGCGGACCAGCAGGCCGACCGCGCCGGCCAGTTCCACCAGCCCGGTCAGGTACATGAACCAGTGGCCCGCACCGATCGCGTCGAAGACCTCCGTCGCGGCGGGCAGTGCGAGCAGCTTCGGGAGCGCGCTGGCCAGGGCGAAGAAGAGGGCGAGCAGCACCCGCAAGGCCAGGACCACACCGGCCATGGCCCTGCCGGACCTCGCGGTGGTCGTCACGTCAGGGGCGGTGAGGGTGGTGATGTCGGACATGTCAGGTCTCCTCGGGTAGCGGGCGATGCTTTCCCAGGTTTGACCGCCGCCACCGCCCGAACTCATCGGTCCCGGAAGAACTGTTTCGTCCGCCGCCCCGGCAGCCCGCTCATGCCCCCTGACGACCCCGGCGACGAGGACGACCGGTCTCCGTGCGGCGCGCGCCCGGGCCGTGGCGGCGTCGCCGGAGTGCGGGTCAGACGAACGGGAAGTACCGCGTGAAGGCCTGCGGAGTGACGGCGAGGAAGCCGTCGAAGGGCGCGTCCAGCTGCTGGATCAGCAGGATGGTGAAGGCGATCAGCCCGGTCAGACCCATCACCATCACCACGTGGGTGGCACTGCGCTTGATGCCGAACAGGAACATGAACGCCACCGTGAGTGTGCCGCCGATGACCAGCCCGACCCAGAGCACCGTGGAGAGGCTGCTCATCGCCGACGCCTCCCGGCCCCGGCGGGCGTCGTCGAGGGTGGTGAGGACGGCGAGCATCTCCTGCGAGGCGTTCTGCTGCGTGGGCGTGTCGTCCTGCGAGGAGGCCTGACTGACCGTCCGCAGCTGGTTCAGCAGCCCCCAGCCGTCCGGGCCGAGCGGCTCGCGCGCCGCCATCCGCGGCCACTCGGCGTGCACGACCTGGACGGCGTAGGCGGTGGCCGTGGTGCGCAGCGCGTCGCGGCGGTCCGGCGGCAGGAGGTCGGCGAGCAGGTAGGTCTGGTGGAGGGCACCGGCCTCGTCCTGGGAGTGGTTGAGGGCGCCGCTGTGGATCTCCCAGACCGAGACCATCGAGAGGCCGAGCACCAGCGCGTACAGGACGCCGACCATCATCGCGATGTACTCGGCGACGTCCTCGCGCGGCTCGGCGTCCTCGGGGACGGGGAAGAAGCGCCCCTTCAGCAGGACGATGGCGGCGGCCACCAGGGCGACGCCCAGGACGACGGCGAGTGTCTGCAACAGGTTCGACACGGTGGTTCCCGGGGTTTCAGCGGCGGAAGCGGGAGAGCGCCGCGACCGCGGCGGCGGCGGGCAGCAGGACGACCAGTAGGACGGAGGCGACCGGCAGGGCGTCCGGCGAGCGCCCGCCCGGGCGCGGGGTGCGACCGGACCCGGCGGCGTGGTGCGGGCCGACCGGGGTGGCGGCGGCGGTGGGGGTGGCGACCTCCACCGAGGGGTTGCCGGTGACCGCGGGCGAAGGGGACGGCTCCGGGGAGGGGGCGGGGACGGTCGGAGCGGAGGGCGCGGGGGTCGCCGCGAGCGCCGCAGGCACCGGGACATCGGCGGGCAGGGCGGGTAGGGCGGGCACCGCAGGCACGGCGGGCGGCTCGGGGGGTGGCGCGGGAGCCCGGGCCGGGGCGGGGGCCGGGGCGGGAGCGGGAGCAGGGGCGGGAGCGGGAGCCGCCGGGGCGGCCGGGGCGGCCGGGGCCGACACCGCGGCTCCGGGCCCGGGCGGCGGCACGGCGGGGGCATCCGCCGCGGCCGGCTCGCCCGGTGGGGTCGTGCCGGGCGGCGGTACGGCCGGCGCCCCCGGCACCGTGGTCCCGCCCGGTGTGGTCCCGGGCGGGACCACGGGCCCGGGGGCGGTGCCCGGCGGGTTCTCCGGCGGGTTCTCAGACGGGTTCTCCGGCGGGTACTCCGACGGTCCGGCGGCCAGCGTGACGTCCGTCCCGGCGCGCGCGACCAGCAGCGGCGGCGGCACCGGCTCACCGCGCGGGCCGACCGTGGTGATGCCGTCCGAGCCCGTCACCTCGGCCGCGCTGCGGTACGTGCTTGGCGGCCGCCGGAGCACCGCCGCGCACCGCACCGTCCGGCCGGGCCCGAGCGCCACCGGCGCCGCCGGGCCGTCGCCGCAGTCGATCCCGTCCGGCACCAGCACGTCACGCAGCCGCAGGTCGTACAACGGCCGGTCACCCAGGTCGGCCACCGTGTAGCGGAGGTCGGCGGTGCCGGATCCGGGCGCACCGGGGGCGGCGTCGACCGCCAGGCCGAGCGCGCTGACCACGCCGGTGTAGCCGGACGGGGCGGTGGCCGCCACCTCCCTGTCGGATTGTCCGGACCGGCCGCGCGCGGTGGCGGTGGTGTCGTGGACACCGGCCTCGGCGGTGAGCCGGAGCGTGCAGACGACGGTGGCGCCGACCGCCAGCGGTCCGGCTTCGGGGCAGGGCACCGGCCGGCCGGCGTCGGTCACCCGGATCCCCCGCAGGCCGGTCTCCCCGGCGTTGGTGAGCCGGTACTCCTTGACCACGGCCGTGCCGCCCCGGACGGCGGGGCCGGCCGGTCCGGTGACGGTCACGGTGTTCACCCGGACGGCGAGCGCCAGCCCGGCGCAGTCCCCGTCCCCGGCAGGTGTCGCCGCCAGGCTCGGCAGTGCCAGCAGGAGGAGGAGCAGGAGCCGACCGCCGTGGCCACCCATCCGTGCCCCCTCGGTACCCGACGATCCGCCAACCCGTTCATCCTTGGGTCCGACCATCCTCGGAACCGGTCCGGAACACGCGGCCACCGTCCGACGCGCCGCCCGATTCACCCGCCCGGCGCTGCGGGGCGCCCGGGACCGCTCCGCCCTCGGCCGGCGCGGCCGCCGTCCGCCGCACGCCCGCCCCGCGCCCGCACGCCGCCGTGGACCGGAGGCGAGCGGGAGGGCGCGGTACCCGGCCGGCGACCGCGGGCCGTCCCGTCGGCTCTGCCCTCGGCGAATCTGCGGCGGGCAGAGAATCGCCCTGCGGGGATCCTCCGGGGGCAAGAGTGGGGTCGACGGCATCCCGCATCGACAAGGAGATCCCGATGACTCCCCTCACCACGGCCCCGCCCCGCGCGGACGAGGGCTCCCGGCCGCCCACCCGCTTCGACGACCACCTCGCGGCCCAACTGCTCGCCCAGCGGATCGTCCTCCTCGGCACGGAGGTCGACGACGTGTCGGCCAACCGGGTCTGCGCCCAGCTGCTGCTGCTGTCGGCGGAGGACCCGCGCACCGACATCTGCCTCTACATCAACAGCCCCGGCGGCTCGGTCACCGCGGGCCTCGCCATCTACGACACCATGCGGCTCATCCCGAACGACGTCTCCACCCTGGCGATGGGGTTCGCCGCCAGCATGGGCCAGTTCCTGCTCACCGTCGGGACGCCCGGCAAGCGGTTCGCGCTGCCGAACGCGCGGATCATGATGCACCAGCCCTCGGCGGGCATCGGCGGCACCGCCGCGGACATCGAGATCCAGGCGGAGAACCTCCAGTTCACCAAGAAGGCCATCGAGCGGATCATCGCCGAGCACACCGGGCAGAGCGAGGAGACGATCACCCGGGACGGCGACCGGGACCGCTGGTTCACGGCCGAACAGGCCCGGGAGTACGGGATGGTGGACCGGGTCCTGGAGTCGCTCGCCGACGTCCGCCCGGCCTCCTCGCGGCCGCGGATGGGGCTCTGACATGGGGTCGTACACGGTTCCCTACGTCATCGAGCGCACCGCACAGGGCGAGCGGTCCTACGACGTCTTCAGTCGGCTGCTGAACGAGCGGATCATCTTCCTCGGCACCGAGATCGACGACGGCTTCGCCAACGTCGTCATCGCCCAGCTCCTGCACCTGGAGTCGGAGAACCCGGAGCGCGAGATCTCGCTCTACCTCAACTCGCCGGGAGGGTCGTTCACTTCACTGATGGCGATCTACGACACGATGACCTTCGTGCAGGCGCCGATCTCCACGTTCTGCGTCGGGCAGGCCGCGTCGACGGCGGCGGTGCTGCTGGCCGGCGGAGACCCCGGACGGCGGTTCGTGCTCCAGCACGCACGGGTCCTGCTCGGCCAGCCGGCCAGTGGCGGCCGGCAGGGGACCGTCTCCGACCTCAGCCTCGCGGCCAAGGAGATGGTCCGCATCCGCTCCCAGGTCGAGGAGGTCCTCGCCCGGCACACCCGTCACGACGTGGCGACGCTGCGGGCGGACATGGACCGGGACAAGGTGCTCAGCGCCGAGGAGGCCGTCTCCTACGGGCTCGCCGACGAGGTACTGAGCCGGCGGAACGCGCTCGTCTGACCCCGCCCGGGGTCGTGGGCGCGGGCCGGTCGGACGGCGAGCGCATGGCGGCCGGCCCGGCGGCGTTTGCCGCCGGGCCGGCCCGCGCGACGCGCGGTCGCGGTCAGGCCGCGAGGCAGAGACCGTCGTGGCGCGACGGGGACGACACCCGCCCCCGGCCCACCGAGCCGTGACCCACCGAGCCGTGCGCCACCCGGCCGCGCCCGGCCCGGGCCAGCCCGCCCCGGGCCAGCTCGCCCCGGGCCAGCTCGTCCTGGGCGAGCGAGAGCAGGTCGGCGAGGCCGAGGCCCAGGGAGCGGGCGGCGGCCGCGAGCACCTCGGAGGAGGCCTCCTTCCGTCCGCGCTCCAGCTCCGACAGGTACGGCACCGAGATCCGGGCCGCCTCCGCGACGTCCTTCAACGTCCGCTCCTGGGCCTGCCGCTCGCGCCGCAGCGCGTCGCCGACGAGGTCGCGCCACAGGGGTTCCCGGGGCGCGGGGGTCGGGGGGACCCCCGCCGGCCGCTGCGGGGGGCGGGCGGCCGCACCGGGGCCGGGTGAGACCGGCGGGCGCAGCGGGATGACGCGGGCTTCGTTCGGCGTAGGAGTGCTCACACCTTCAGCCTAGGGATCCCGGGCGCCGTGGGAAGGGCACGGCGTTCTGCCCTGGGTGAAGCCGCGGGGAACCGCGACCGGGCCGCGGCTCCCGCCCGTTGTCCGGGGCGTGTTCGATCGGCCGTCGACCGCTGAGGCGCCGCGTCGGCGTGGCGGGCCGCCCCGGCGCCGGACCCGCCGGCGGGTCAGCTCCTCGGGGGTGCGTCCGGCCCGCGGTGGCGGCCGGCCCGGCTCCGGGCCGGGGCCGCGTCAGTCGACGACGACGACCATCTTCCCCAGGGCCTGCCCCGCCTCCATCACCCGATGGGCCTCGACGATCTCGCCGAAGCTGAAGACCCGGGTCGGGCGGGCCTTCAGGACGCCCGCCTCGACCTCGGCGCAGATCGCCTCCAGGGGCACGTCGGCGAGCGGGAACGCCGGTGTGCCCAGGACGAAGGCGCTGCCGAAGAAGCTGAGCCCGACCGCACCGGGCAGGTCGGCCATCGGGTCGAAGTCGGCCACCGGTGCGAAGCCGCCGAGGAAGCCGACCTGGCAGACCCGGCCCCGGGGGCGGACCGCGGCCAGCGAGTCGCGCAGCACGCTGTTGCCGACGATGTCGAGCAGGGCGTCGACGACGAGGCCCCGGCGGCCGACCTCCGCGGCCAGGTTTCCGTCGTCGATGAGCACGTCGACGGCCCCGAGGTCCTTGAGCAGGGGCCCGTGATCCGGGTTGCGCGTGGTGGCCAGCACGTCGGCGCCGAGCCGGACGGCGAGGTTGACGGCGGCCTGCCCGAGCGAGGAGGTCGCGCCCCGGACCAGCAGCGTCTCCCCCGGCCGGAGGGCGAGGTTTCCGTGCAGGGCGCTGTGGGCCGTGGCGTACACCTCGGGCACGGCGGCCAGATCGGCCCAGGATAGCCCGGACTCCACGGCCACCACATGGGTGGCCGGGACGGTCACCAGTTCGGCGTAGCTGCCGTTGCGGGTCCGCCCCATCCCGCCGAGGATCGCCACCACCCGCGTGCCGACGGGGAGTTCGCCCGAGGGGTCGGCCTCGACGAGGCCGGCGCACTCGATCCCGGGGACGGCCGCCACCGGGCCCCAGGCCCCGCTGCGCATGTACGCCTCGGCGTGGTTGAGACCGAACGCCTTGACCCGGACGAGGACCTCGCCGTCGGCGGGTACCGGGTCGGGCAGTTCGGTGACGGCGAGCACCTCGGGGCCGCCGTGGGCGGAGATGACGATGGCCTTCATGTCCGAACCTCATTCTTGAGTAGTCATTCAACTATGGGGCCGAAAGAGAGGGCCACCGCGTACGGTGGCCCGGGAACGCCGCGCCCGTCAGGAGAGCGCGACGAAGGCGTTGTCGACGACGGCCCGCAGGACCGCCGCGTCGGGATTGGCCTTGCCGACGACCATCAGCCCCTGGCAGGTCGCCACCAGCAGCTTGGCGCTGCCGGCCGCGTCGAGCGAGCTCCTGACCTCGCCCCGGCGGACGGCGTTCTCCAGGGCGTGGGTCATGCAGCGCTCCAGGCGCGCCAGGTGGCCGCGCACGACGGCCGCCGCCTCGTCGTCCTCCGCGGCCTTCTCGATGGCGGTGTTGACCAGGAGGCAGCCCTGCCGCCCCTCGGGGCTGAGCAGGTCGCGGACCAGCCCGTCGAAGTAGCCGCGCACCTGCGCCACCGAGGCGCCCGGCGCCTCCAGCTCCCCGAGCTTCTGCGGGACGACCAGCTTCGAATAGCGCTCCAGCGACTTCACGAAGAGCGCGTGCTTGCCCCCGGGGAACGCGCTGTAGATGCTGCCGGGCTTGACCCCGGTCGCCTTCACCAGATCCTCGATGGAGGTCGCCCGGTAGCCGCGCTCCCAGAACCGCCGCATCGCCTGGTCGAGGACGGCGTCGGGGTCGAACTCACGTGGCCTGGGCATGGGGAAAACATACCTGAGCGCTCATTCAAGAACAAGCCCCGCCCCACCCGCCGCGCGCGGTGGTCCCGCGGCGCGGCGAGGCCGAACCCGGCAATTCCGTGGTTTCCGACAAACCGTCACCTATCTTGTCAGCGCAGGGCAGTGCCCGGGGCAGCAGCGGGCGAACCGTCGTCGGTCCGCCTCGCGAGGACGCCCGGCGCAGCCCTCGTCCACGTCGTCTCGGCTCGCGGCCACGATGACCGGTTCCGGCTCGACCGCAGACGCGGGGCCTCCCGCGAGACGTCGACCCCGATCCGCAAGGAGGCAGTACACCGTGCAGAGAACCACGCGTCTCGCCCTGGCCGTCGCGACCGCGCTCGCGACGGCCGTCGTCGGTGCCCCGTCCGTCGCCGCCTCGACCCCCGAGGCCGACCCGCACACCCGAGGCGGCCACCACGCCGTCTTCGTCCAGACCGACGACCCGGCGGGCAACCGGATCATCGCCTACCGGCGCGCGGACGACGGCCGGCTGACCCCGGCGGGCAGCTACGACACCCAGGGGCTCGGCGGCGTGCTGGACGGGTCGGTCGCCGACCACCTCGCCTCGCAGGGGTCCCTCACCTACGACCCGGAGCACGCCCTGCTGTACGCCGTGAACGCCGGGAGCGACACCGTCTCGGTCTTCTCCGTGGACGGCGACCGCCTCGCGCTGCGGCAGGTGGTCGGCTCCGGCGGACGCTTCCCGGTGAGCGTCGCCGTGCACGACGACGCGGTGTTCGTGCTCAACGCCCTGGACGGCGGCTCGGTCCAGGGCTACACCGTCCACGACGGCCGCCTGCACGAGCGGGCCGACTGGAACCGCTGCCTGGGGCTCGACCCGAACGCCACGCCCCAGTTCACCAACACCCCCGGCCAGGTGGGCTTCACCGGCGAGGGCGACCAGCTGGTGGTCACCACCAAGGCCAACGGCAGCAACCTGCTGGTGTTCGGCCTCGACCGTTCCGGCACCCCCGCCGACTCCCCCGTGGTGACGCACCTGCCCGGCGCCGTGCCCTTCGCCTTCGTCCCCCACGGCCGGCACGGCCTCTACCTGGCCGAGGCGGGCACCAACGCCGTGGCGACCTTCGCCGTCCACCCGGACGGCACCGCCTCGCAGCAGGCCTTCGCGGCCACCGGCCAGTCGGCGACCTGCTGGATCGTCGCCGTCCGCGACCTGCTGTACGCCTCGAACGCGGGCAGCTCGACCCTCAGCGGCTTCCGGACGGCCGACCACGGGCGGCAGTTGACCGCGCTGGGCAACACGCCCACCCACCCCGGCACCGTCGACGCGGCGGTGTCCTCGGACGGGCGCTACCTCTACGCCCAGACGGGGGTCGACGGCGTCGTGGACGAGTTCGCCATCGACCCCGACGGCTCGCTCACCGCGCTGGGCTCGCAGACCGTGCCCCAGGGGGTCGGCGGCGAGGGCATCGTCGCCTTCTGACGGGCGCGCCGGCGGCTCCCGGAACGCCTGTGCTCCGCCGCCCGGTGGGCGGCGGAGCACAGGGCTGTCGGGCGGGACCGGACGCGGGATCAGAAGGTGAGGTTCCAGGCGTCGATCGTGCCGGTGTCGCCGGAGGCGCCGTCCTTGACCCGGAGCTTCCAGGTGCCGTTCGCCGCGCTCGCGGAGGCGTTCACGGTGTACGTCTTGGCGACGTTGTCGGCACTGTCGCCGTTCGCGAAGTCCTCCAGCAGGTAGACCGTGCCGTTCGGGGCGACCAGGGAGATCACCAGGTCACCGCGGTAGGTGTGCTTGATGTCCACGCCGACCTTGAGGGCGGCGGGGGCGTTGCCGGTCACGCCGGTGACGGCGATCGGGCTGTCCACCGTGGCGTTGTCGGCGATCGCCGCGTCGGTCAGGTTCTCGAAGTACGTGCCGGTCGGCGGCGTGGTGGTGCCGCCGACCGCCTTCAGCGCGTCGACCTGGCCCTCGCCGAAGAAGGCGTTGTTCGCGGTGGTGCCGGTGCAGCGGCCGTCCGAGCCGGGGCAGGCCACGTCGTTGGCCTGGGTGGCGAGGCGGGCCCGGATGCCGGCCGGGGTGAGCGTCGGGTCGGCACTGGCGATCAGCGCGGCCACGCCGGTGACGTGCGGGGAGGCCATCGAGGTGCCGCTCTTGGTCCCGTACTTGCCGCCGGGCAGGGTCGAGTAGACGCCGTTGGCGCCGTCGCCGCCGGGGGCCGCGACGTCGATGACGCCCTTGCCGAAGTTGGAGTAGGAGGCCTTGGCGCTGCCGCTGCCCATGGCGGCGACGGTGACCACGCCGGGGAGCTCGGTCGGGATGTCCAGGCAGGCGTTGCTGATGGTCCGGGTGACCGGCGTCGAGTCGTTCGGGCTCTCGCTGTCGGTCGTCTTGTTGGCCAGGTCGTAGTCGGAGTTGCCGGCCGCGGCGACCTGGAGCGAGCCCTTGCCCTCGGCGTACTCCTGGGCGCGCTTGACGCCCTCGATGATGGCCGCCTGGTCGACGTTGTCCGGGCAGTTGAACTGCCACGGGTCGGTGTAGTAGCTGTTGTTGGTCACCTTGAAGCCGTGGTCACCGGCCCAGACGAAGCCGCAGACGGTGTTCTCGGCGTAGAAGAGGGTGCTGGTCGGTTCGGCTATCCGGACCGAGGCTATCCTCACGCCCGGGGCGACGCCGACGACGCCCTTGCCGTTCTTGGCCGCCGCTATGGTGCCGGCGACGTGGGTGCCGTGGGTGTCGACGTCCCGCCACGCGCCGGTGCGGGTGTCCGCCTTGCCGTAGGCGCAGGAGGCCGAGTCGGCGGCGTCGAAGTTCGGCGCGAGGTCCTGGTGCTGGTCGTCCACCCCGGTGTCGAGGACGCCGACCTTGACGGTGGCGGAGCCGGTGCTGACGGCCCACGCCTGGTCGGCCTTGATCTGGGTCATGTCCCAGCGGTTCGACTCGGTGAGGGTGGTGGCCGCCTGGGCCGGGTTGGCGGGCAGCGCGGGGTTGTAGGCGTCGGCCGGCACGTCGGAGGTGCGGGTCGCGCCGACCTGCTGGACACCGGCGGCGCCGCGCACCGCGGTCGCGAAACCGGCCGAGGTGGAGTGGGCCACGATCACGCCGATCGCGTCGTAGCTCGCGAAGACCGTGCCACCGTTGGCGGTGACGGCGCTCCTGGCGGCCGCGGTGTCGGCGGGTGCGCTGATCACCAGGTAGGCGCGCGTCCCGGCGGCCCAGCCGGCGGCGACCTGCGGGGCGGTGGCGGCGGCGGGCGCCGCGGCGGCGGTCGGCACACCGGCGGCGGCGGGCGCCCCGGCGGCCGTGGGGGCGGCGGCCGCGAGGGGGGCGGCGGTGGCCGTCACGCCGGGGACGGCCAGCGCCAGGGCCGAGAGGACGGCGAGCGCGGCGGCCGGGCGACCGAGCCGCCGGGATATCAGGGGTGACACGTGTGTCCTCCGATCGGCCCGTGCGTGAGGGGTTCGCACGGAGTTTGAACGCAACATGCCAGATCAGTGAGCACTTGGGGAAGGCTTTACGCGTGACGGCTTGTCACAAGCGTGTCAACTTTTGGTGTCGCCCCGGGGCCGCCGCCCGCGCCCGCGTCGCCCGGCGCCCCCGCCGCCGGGCTCGTTCGTGCACGAGCCCGACTCCCCCCGCCCCCGCGGCCGTTCACCCCCGGAGCCGCGCGGTCACCACCTCCAGCACCGCGTCCCGCTGTTCGGCCAAGTAAAAGTGGCCGCCGGGGAACACCTCCAGCTCGAAGGCGCCGGTGGTGTGGCGGGCCCAGCCGCCGGCCTCGTCCAGCGAGACCCGCGGGTCCGCGTCCCCGGTCAGCGCGGTCACCGGCGGCGACACCACGGCGTCCGGCGCGCACCGGTACGTCTCGATCGCGGTGTAGTCGCTGCGCAGCGCCGGCAGGATGACGGCCCGCAGCTCCGGGTCGGCGAGGACCCGTGCGTCGGTGCCGCCGAGCTCGGACACCTCGGCGAGCAGCTCGTCGTCCGGGAGCCGGTACACCGCCGACTCCCGGGGCCGGGAGGGCGCGCGGCTGCCGGAGACGAACAAGTGGGCCGGGCCGGCCGCGCCGTCCGCTTCGAAGCGGCGCGCCACCTCGAAGCAGACGGCCGCGCCCATGCTGTGCCCGAAGAAGGTCAGCGGCAGGTCGGTCCGGGGCAGCAGCGCCTCGTACACCCGGTCGGCGAGACCGGTGACGGAGTCGATCCCGGGCTCGCCGAAGCGGTCCTGCCGGCCGGGGTACTGGACGGCGAGCACGTCGGCGTACGGCGCGAGGGCGGTCGCGTAGTCGAGGAAGTAGCTCGCCGACCCGCCCGCGTGCGGGAAGCAGACGACCCGGGCGGGCGCCGTGTCGTGGGAGTGGAACCGGCGGAACCACGGGCTCTCGGTGGCGGTACTGCGGGCCATGCGGGACGACCTCCCTGAAGACGGGTCAGCTGCTGCGCTACCTCCCCAGTGTCCCCTGCCGCCCCGCCGCGCACCACGGGCCACCCGGCACCCGCGACCGGCCCGTCGCCGCGGCGGAGCCGCGCTACCGGGCCGGCTCGGCCGGGCCGAAGCGGACGGCCTCCGCGCGTTCCCGGGAGACCCGGTCCAGCAGCAACACCGAGGCGGCCTCCGGGGTGGGCGTGCCGGCCGCGCCCGCGGCGTGCCGGGTGAAGGCCGCCAGCAGCCGGTCGAGGCCGCGGCGGTGGCGGGCGAAGGCCCGGCGCGGGGCCCAGCGCCCGCGCTCCCGCTGACCGGCGAGCGCGGTGACGGCGCCGACGTCCAGCAGGACGAGGTGCAGTTCACGGCCCTGACGGGCGGCGACGCCGGACAGCCAGCGGCGCATCCAGGCCCGGCTGCCGCAGTCGTGCACCAGCAGCGGACCGCCCCGGCGGACGGAGGCGCGCAGCAGGCGGAAGTGCTCGATCCGGGCCCACGGCCGGTAGACCGCGTACGGCAGGGCGGCCGGCATCACCGCCGCGCAGGCCTCGTGCACGGCCCGGGGGTCGACGGTGGCGGCCGCCCCGCTCCGGTCCGACCAGCGGCGCAGCAGGGTGCTCTTGCCGCTGCCGGGGAGTCCGGAGACCACCACGACCGCGCCCGGCGGGTAGCGGACGGTGAAGGACTCACCGGCCGCGCCCCTGAGATCGACCAGGCCCCGCGGTTCCATCGCTGTCTGCGCCCCCTGCCGTACCGCGGTCCGCCCGCCCGGCGTGGTCGGCCTGTCCATGGTGCTCACTCATCCCCGTCGGTGCCCGACCTGGAACGATAACAACACCGACCGCCCTCCGGACCGCACGGTCCCCGGCCCGGCCCCCGGGGCCGCTCCCCCGGCCCGCACCCCCCGGCCCGGCCGCCGGACGGCGGGGTGATGTGATGGACTGTCAGATCGGACGCGGGTATCGGGAGTCGGGAGACGGCGCGTGACGAGGACGCGGACGGCGCGGACGGCGGGGCCGGCGGGGCCGGCGGGGCCGGCGGGGCCGGCGGGGCCGGCGGGGCCGGCGGGGCCGGCGGCGGGCACCGGGACGGCCACGCACACCGGGCTGGTCCTCGACGGGCTGGCCCGCGATCCGGCCCGGGTCGCGCTGCGGTACGGGGAGTCGTCGCTGACGGCGCAGGAGTGCCTGGACGACGTGCACCGGTTCGCCCACGCGCTGGCCGCCGCCGGTCTTAGGCGCGGCGACGGCGTCACCGTGCTGGCCGGGAACCGGCCGGAGGCGGTGCTGGTGCGCCTGGCGGCGAACCTGATCGGCTGCCGGGTCGCGATGCTGCCCACCGACCGGTCGGTGGCGGACCAGGTCGCGATGGCCGAGGAGGCGCGGACCGCCGCCTTCGTCTTCGCCCCGGAGCGGTTCACCGCGGCCGCGCGCCAGCTCGCCGGGGCGCTCCCCGCCGTGCTGCCGCTGGCCCTCGGCCCCACCCCGGTCGGGGCGGACCTCACCGCCCTGGCCGCGCCGCTCCCGCCCGTCCCGCCGGCACCCCGCTGGCGGCCGGACGACGTGATGGCGATCCGGTTCACCGGCGGCTCGACCGGCCGGCCGAAGGGGGTGCTGCGCCGCTTCGCCCGGCCGCCCCGGCCGGAGCTGGTGGCGGCGTCCACCTTCCTGCTCTGCACGGCCCTGTGCCACGGCGGCGGCACCACGGCCGACCTGGCCCTCGCGGCGGGCGGCACGGTGGTGCTCCAGGACGGCTTCGAGGCCGAGGCGGTCCTGGCGGCCGTCGAGCGGTACCGGGTGTCACGGGTGTACCTGCCGCCGCACCTGCTCTACCGGGTGCTCGACCACCCCGCACTCGCCCGGACCGACACCGGCAGCCTGCGCCGGGTGACGTACACCGGGTCCCCGGCCGCCCCGGAACGGCTGGCGGAGGCGACCCGCCGGATCGGCCGGGTGCTGCACCAGACGTACAGCCTGACGGAGTGCGGGCCGGTCACCCGGCTCACCCCGGACGAGCACCTCGATCCGAGGCTGCTGACCACCGCCGGGCGGCCGCTCCCGGACACCGAGGTCCGGATCGTGGACGAGGCGGGCGCGCCGCTGCCGGCCGGCCGGACCGGGGAGATCTGCGTGCGGACGCCGACGGTGATGTCCGGCTACTGGCGTGATCCGGCGCTGACGGCCCGGGTGCTGCGCGGCGGCTGGCTGCACACCGGGGACCTGGGAAGCCTGGACGCGGCCGGGTACCTGACGGTGGCCGGGCGGCTGGGGCCGATGGCGATCGTGGACGCGCACAACGTCTTCCCGCGCGATGTCGAGCGGCCTCTGCTGGCGCATCCGGCGGTGCGGGAGGCGGTGATGTTCGCGACCACCGGCCCGGACCGGCTGGAGCGGGTGCACGCCGCGGTCACCACCCGGCCCGGGGCGGGGGTGACGGCGCGGCAGCTGCACCGGTGGGCGCGGGAGCGCGGCGGTCCGCACGGTGATCCGTCGACGATCCTGGTGCTGCCGGAGCTGCCGCTGAGCGCGACCGGGAAGCCGGACTTCGACGCCCTGCGGACCCTGCTGGCGCAGGCGGGACCGGAGGAGGGACGGGAGGCCCCGGGGGCGGACGACGGGGCCACGGGCGGCCGGGTCACGGGCGGCTGACGGGATCGCGGCGGCCGGGTCAGGGGCCGCGGGCGGCCGACGGGGCGCGCAAAGGCTCCGGGGGCGCGTGTCGAGGAGCACCGCGCGCTGCCGACGCTTCGAGTGCCCGCGCGTGCTCCCGGTGCTGCGGCGGATGTCCCACGGAACCGCCCGTGGACACTCGATCCTACGGCGCGTCCTGCCGATATACCCGGCACAACTCCCGTCGCACCGCCCACCGGAGGCATCTGCCGTGACCTGGCTCCGCGTCCTCACCGCGCTCGGCATCCTCGCCGTGGCGGCCAGCGCCGTACTCGTCTTCGCGCTCTGCACCGCCGCCGCCCGGGGCGACCGCGGCAGGCGCGGCGAGCCGGAGCGGGACCTCCGCTCCGAGGCCGAGCGCAGCGGGCTGATCCGACGCATCGGCGACGACGGCTGACCTCGCCTCGCCACTTCCAAACCCCTTGCTCGGCAGACCAGTTGGCGGGACCCTCAAGCCATGGGCGCGCGCGGCGCCGCGGCAGGGGGGCCGAGCGATGGGGTGGGACGCGTACTTCTGGATCTCGGCCGGGCTGACGCTCGCGGCCTGGCTCGTCGGCCTGGGTGGCGCGATCGCGAGGGACCACGCGGTCGAGCGAGCGGTCCGCCTCGACCGGCAACTGCCGCTGCTCGACGTGGCCTTCCTGGCCGGCGGCCCCGGCCGGGTGGTGGACACCGCCCTGGCCGCCCTGGAGGGCGGGGGACGGCTGGTGGTCTCCCGGGCGGGCCAGGTCACCCTGACCGGCACCGGCACCACCGCGGACGACCCGGTCGAGCAGGCCGTGATCGACGCCACCGGCCCGCTGCGGCGCGCGGAACTCGCCACCCTGCGGGCCGAGGTCGCCCGGAGCGCCGCCGTCCAGAGCATCGGCGACCGACTGGAGGCGGATCGGCTGCTGATCAGCCGCAAGCTGCGGCGCCGCTACGCCCGCAGCCGGCTGGTGCTGCTGGCCGCACCGCTCGGCCCGCTCCTGGTGGCGGCCGTCGCGGGCGCGGTCGTCCTCCTCGACGGCTCCGCGCACCGGCCGAACTGGCCGGGCATGCTGATCGTGACGGGGGCCGCGGTGCAGATGACGGTGATCGTCCGACTGGTCCGCCCCGGAGGCGACCGGGTACCGCGCTGGGTGCGCCACAAGCTCCGCGAGATCGGCGCCTCGACCAGCCGCTCGACCCAGTTCAACCGCGAGTACGTCGTTCCGGAGGTCCTGTTGGCCACGGGCCTGACGGCGCTGGGCGCGGTCGCGGTCAACGGGGTGCTGTCGGTGAAGGACGAGGCGCTGCAGACGGCCCTGGTGGCCGCTGCCGCCCAGCAGGCGGCCGTGCCGGGCCAGGTGGCGTCCGGCACCGGCCGGCAGGGCGGCGACGGCGGGGCCGGTGTCGGCGGATGGTGCGGCGCCTCCGGCGGCGACGCGGGCTCGGGGCACGGGTGCGGGGCGTCCGCCTGCGGCGGGTCCTCGGGGTGCGGCGGCTCCTCCGGCTGCGGGGGGAGCGGCTGCGGAGGCTGTGGCGGCTGCGGGGGCGGCATCTGACGTCGCGTCGAGCGGGCGGAAGCGGGTAGCGGGTAGCTGCTTCGCCCCTCGTAGCGGGCACGCTGTCGACGCCAGGACACAAGGTGTCCTAGGGTGAACAATGTGTCCTCGCCCGTCGCTCCCGGCGGGCGGCACGGCGGCCACGCCTGTCCAACGGCCGCGCCGTGCCCGGGCGTTCCCCTACGAAGGAGAAGCACAGCCGATGGCAGAGACCCTCACGGCCACCAAGGCGGAGCTGGTGGACCTCGCCCACCGCAGAATGCAGAGCGCCATCCCCGACAACGGCTGGACCACCCGGCAGAAGCTCGCGCTCACCTGCCGGATCCTGTTCGACGCCGGACACGACTCCGGCCTGGCCGGCCAGATCACCGCCCGCGCCGAGGAACCCGGCACCTACTACACCCAGCGGCTCGGCCTGGGCTTCGACGAGATCACCGAGTCCAACCTGCTGCTGGTGGACGAGGACCTCAACGTCCTGGCGGGCGAGGGGATGGCCAACCCCGCCAACCGCTTCCACAGCTGGGTCTACCGGGCCCGCCCGGACGTCGAGTGCATCATCCACACCCACCCGCTGCACATCTCCGCGCTGTCGATGCTGGAGAAGCCGCTGATCGTCTCGCACATGGACCTCTGCCCGCTCTACGACGACTGCGCGTTCCTGGAGAAGTGGCCCGGCATCCCGGTCGGCAACGAGGAGGGCGAGATCATCACGGCCGCGCTCGGCGACAAGCGCGCCCTGCTCCTCGCCCACCACGGACAGCTGGTGGCCACCGGCACCGTCGAGGAGTCCTGCGTCCTCGCGGTGCTGTTCGAGCGAGCCGCCCGGCTCCAGCTGCTGGCCTCGGCCGCCGGACGGATCCAGGAGATCCCCGAGCTGCTGGCCCGCGAGGCGCACGACTGGATCTCCACCCCCAAGCGCGGCCAGGCGTCCTTCGCCTACTACGCCCGCCGCGCCCTGCGGGCCGGCCACGGCGACGCGCTCGACTCCCTCGCCCCGGAAGGCGGTCGCTGACATGGCGGGTCCGACCCTGGAAGGGATCATCGCCTACCCGGTGACCCCGTTCTCCCCCACCGACGGCGGTCTCGACACCGCACGCCTGGGCACCCTGATCGACCGGCTGGTCGAGGCCGGCTGCCACGCCGTCGCCCCGCTCGGCTCGACCGGGGAGAGCGCCTACCTCGACGACCAGGAGTGGTTCACCGCCGCCGAGGCCTCGATGGCGGCGGTGGCCGGGCGGGTGCCCACCGTGGTGGGCATCGCGGACCTCACCACCCGCAAGGCCGTCCGCCGGGCCCGGTTCGCCGAACAGGTCGGCGCCGACGCCGTGATGGTCCTGCCGCTGTCGTACTGGAAGCTGGACGAACGCGAGATCGTCCGCCACTTCACCGAGGTCGCGGGCGCCGTCTCCGTCCCCGTGATGATCTACAACAACCCGGCCACCAGCGGCGTCGACCTCTCCCCCGAGCTGATGGTCTCACTGGTCGAACGGGTCGAGAACATCACCATGGTGAAGGAGAGCAGCGGCGACGTGCAGCGGATGCACCGGCTCAGCCAGCTCACCGGCGGCGAGCTGCCGTTCTTCAACGGCAGCAACCCGCTGGCCCTGGAGGCGTTCGCCGCCGGCGCCGCCGGCTGGTGCACCGCCGCGCCCTGCCTGATACCCGAGGCGGTGCTCGAACTCCACCGGGCGGTGCGGGTCGGCGACCTGGACGCCGCCCGGCGGTCCTTCTACCGCCAGCTGCCGCTCCTGCAGTTCATCCTGCGGGGCGGCCTGCCCACCACCGTGAAGGCCGGCCTGGCCCTGCGCGGGCTGGACGTCGGCGTGCCGCGCCAGCCGCTGCTACCGCTGGACGACGAACGCACCACCCACCTCGCCGAGTTGCTCGCGGCACTGGACTGACGACGCGTCAGGGCAGGCTGGGCACCCGGTCCGACGGGCCGGCCGGGTCGTCGTGGATCACCACGAGGATCGCGGCCGGCTCCGGACCGGTGCTCCGGCAGCGGTGCGGCAGCGCCGAGTTGAAGTAGACGCTGTCCCCCGGGGCGAGCCGGACCGTCCGCTCGGGGAACTCCAGCTCGACCGCCCCGGCGTGGACGAAGAAGAACTCCTCACCCGCGTGCGACTTGAAGGGCGAGTCGCCCAGCTCCAGCGGCGGGTACATCATGAACGGCACCATCCGCTTGCCGCTGAGACCGGTCGCGATGCCCTCGTAGTGCGGGGCGCCGGGGCCCGTGCCGTCGGCCATCGGCGTCCGCTCGCCGGCCCGGACCACCGTGATCAGCTCGGGCTCCACGTCCTCCGCGAACAGGCGGCCGACGTCGACCTTCAGCGCGTGCGCCAGCTTGAGCGCGGTCGAGATGGAGGGGTCGCTGAGCCCCCGCTCCACCTTGGAGAGGTAGCTCTTGGTCACCCCGACCTGGGCCGCCAGCGCCTCCAGGCTCAGCCGGTTCTGCTTTCTCAGCACTCTCACGCGGCTGCTCATGCGGTACCTCTCGCCCCGGAACGTCCGGTCCAGTATCCCATCGCGCCCGGCCCCGCCGCCCCGGGGCCGGGCGGCGGGTGCGGCCGAGCGTCGGGTGCGGCCGAGCGTCGGGTGCGGCCGGGCGGCGGGTGCGGCCGGGCGGCGGGTGCGGCCGGGCGGACGCGTCAGTGGCCCGCGATGTCGTCCGGGCGGACGGCGATGTGGTCGGCGCCCAGGTCCACCGCGACCCGGTGCTCCATCCCCAGCGCCTCCAGGAACTTGACCGGCAGCTGCACCCGGCCGGTCCGGTCCAGCATCACGTACTCGGTCTCGTTCACCGACTCCTCGCCGTACTCGTCGGTCACCGTCCGCCGCAGCACCTCACTGCTGGTACGGCCGTCCCGGATCGCGACCGTACGGCGCACCTCACCGGCGACCATCGGGTCGTGGGTGACGATGACGACGGTGGCACCCAGCTCGCGGTTGACGGTGCGGAAGGTCTCGAAGATCCCCGCCGCGGTCTCGGAGTCGAGCTCACCGGTCGGCTCGTCGGCGAGCAGGACGGGCGGGTTGTTGGCCATGCCGACGGCGATCGCCACCCGCTGCTGCTGGCCGCCGGAGAGCTCACCCGGGCGCCGGTGCGCGAGGTCGCCCAGGTCCATCGCCTCCAGGAGCTCGGCGACCCGGGCCGCCTGCTGCCGGGAGCGGGCCGCGCCGCCGCCGCGGCCCCGCAGCTGCATCGGCAGCGCGATGTTCTCGGCCGCGGTGAGGAACGGCAGCAGGTTGCGGGCGGTCTGCTGCCAGATGAACCCCACCACCTCGCGCCGGTACCGCAGCCGCTCCCGCGCCGACATCTCCAGCAGGTCGCAGCCCGCCACGGTGGCCGTCCCCGCGGTCGGCACGTCCAGCCCCGCCAGGATCGTCAGCAGCGTCGACTTCCCGCTGCCCGACGCGCCCACCAGGGCCACCAGGTCACCCTGACGGATCGTCAGCTCAAGGCCCTGGAGCGCCTGCACCTCCACGCCCTCGGCGCTGAAGATCCGCACCAGGCGCTCGCAGACGATCGCCGCGTCCCCCGCGACCACCCGCGGCGCCGAGGCCGCCAGCGCCCGCTCCCGCAACTCGTCGAGCGTCGGGCCCTCGACGACCGCCCCGCCCTCGGACACACTGCTCACCACTGATCTCCTGTCGCCGCTGCGCCTGGGTGCGCTCCTGGTCGCGATTGCCACGCGTTGGTTCCCCTGCCGAACGCCCGGCCGGGGGCCCCGTCACCGCCGAACGCCCCGCTGCCGAACGCCCCGCCGCCGGCCGGTGGCCGCGCGGGCCGGGTGCCGGTCATCGCTGGTCCCCCGCCCGCAGTTCGGTGCTGATCTGGCGCCGGCCGGAGATCAGCGCCTCGGCCAGCACACCCGCGGTGACCAGCGCCGCCAGACCGAGGACCTGGAACAGCACCGGCAGCAGCGCCGGCCGCAGCCCGGTCGCAACCGGTGCGCCGACCAACGCGGACAGGTCGATCGCCGGACCGAGCAGGGCGACCGCGATCCACGCCACCACGCCGCCGCCGACGGCCGCGACCAGGGTCTGCGGTAGCGTCTCGGCCACGATCAACGCCAGCCCCTGCCGGGGCCGCAGCCCCATGGTGCGCAGCCGTGCCAGCACGGCCGCCCGCTCCGGAGCCGCCCGGAGCAGCGTCAGCAGGACGGCGAGCAGCGCGAACCCGGCAGCGCCGATCACCGCCGCCCAGAACAGCCGGGCCGCCGAGTGCTGCAACGGGTCGTTCGCCAGCTCGGCGGAGCGGGTGGCACTGGTGCGGACCAGGTACCCGGTCGGCACCGCGTCGGCGTCGGACTCGGCCGGTGCCTGGGCCGCCGGGGCGGTCCCGGACGGCGAAGGCGCGGCGGCCGGCCCGGGCGTCGACGCCGAGGCCGAGGCCGACACCGCGGCGCCCTCCGGGGAGCCGTCGCGCAGCTGCACCGGTGCCAGCTCGCGCATCAGCCCCTTCAGCTGCCGCTCGTCGATGTCGCCGGTGGCGAACCACAGGTTGGCACGCTTGAGTTCGGGAAAGCGCGCGGTCGAGGGGCCGGCCGGGAGCACCACGAAGCGTCGGGTGGAGCTCTCCAGTGCCGGGGTGCCGTCGAGGGTACCGGCCGACCTGGCGAGCAGCTCCCACCCGTTGGGCATCCGCAGCCGGTAGCCCCCGTCACCGATCCTCCGCGCGAGTTCGGTGCTGAACAGGGCCGGTACGGGGGTGTCGATCCCGCCGTCGTCACCCGTGAGGACGGCCGGGTCGAAGGCGCCGCGACCGACGGCCCGGGACAGCTCGGCGTACGTCCCCGGGTCCACGACCAGGGTGCTGACCCGGATCGGCCCGGCGTCGCTGCCCAGCAGGAACACGTCGTTGTCCCACCACACGGCGGTGGCCGTCCGCACCCCGGGCAGCGCGCCGGCCGCCGTGAGGAAGCCGGGCGGGAGCACGGCACCGGTCGGTGCCCCGACGACCGCGTCGCCACCGACCGCGCTCCGGACGGCCTGCGCCCGGCCACGGTCGACGGCGTCCAGCACGGTGGCGCCGAAGCCGGCCGTCGTGACCGCCAGCATCAGCGCGAACACCGGCAGCACCGACGGACGCGGCCGGCCGCCCGATCCCCGCGCGGCCCGCGCCAGGCCCAGGAAGCCGACCACCCCCGAACCCCGGCCCGCCGCCCGCGCCAACAGGCCCACCAGCACGGGCTGCACCCGGGCCAGCACCAGCCCACCCGTCAGCGCCAACAGCAACGGCGCCGCCACCAGCAACGGGTCCAGCCCGTCGCCGGGCGGCACCACACCCCGGCGCCGGACCTCCAGCACCGCCGCGACCGTCACCGCCCCGACCACCAGCTCACCCACCAGCCGGCGCCAGCCACCCGGCGCACGCCGCGCCGACCACAGCAGCGCCGCCCGGACCGGCAGACCCAGCGCCGCGAGCAGCAGCACCACCAGCGCCGCGACCATCGATCCCCACCACCGGGGGGTCGGCAGCCACCACCACACCAGTCCGGTCGCCACCACCGCGGCCGGCACCACGGTCACCGCGCCCTCGCCGAGCAACCGCCGTACCACCCCGCCCCGCGAACCGCCGCGGGCCTGCAGCAGCGCCAGCTCACCGTGCCGCCGGTCCCCGGCCAGGGCCGCCGCCAGGCAGAGCACCACCACGGCCACCCCGGCCAGCCCGGCCGGGCCGACCGCCGCCAACGGCGCCGCCGCGTCCCGGCGCGCCACCGCCTGCCCGAACAGCTCGGGCAGCTCCGAGCCGACCCGCAGGTCCTCGCGGCCGGTCAGCGTGGTGAGGCGCAGCGCCGTGGAGCCGGCGAGGTAGGAGGAGATCTCCTCCTTGGTCCGGTCCAGCTGGTCGGCGCGCAGGGCGGCGGTGTCGACCGGCAGCCGCCAGAAGTCCGTCGCGCCGCCGCCCCACGGGGCGATCCGGTCCGTCGCGTCGGGGGAGACCACACCGCCGGTGCGCCATTTGACCTTGGCGGTGGCCTCCCGACAGGCGCGCTCGGGGCACGGCAGGCCCACCCAGTACGGGTCGTCGGGGTCGTTGGCCACGTAGACGCCGACCACATCGGCCCGGACCGGCTCGCCGGTGAGCGAGGATCCGGCGTCGACGAGGTCGCCGAGGTGCATGCCGATGGTGTCGGCGGCGGCCTTGCTGATCGCGATCGGCACCGGGCCGTCGCCACCGCCGGCGCCGGGCCACTGGCCGGCCACCAGGGTGACCCGGTCGGTGAGGCCGTGCAGCGAGACCAGGTCGAGCTGGGGCGGCACCTCGTCGGGGCGTGCGTACCCGGTGTTGAGCATCGGGCGCGACTTGTTGCTGCGCGTTCCGTAGACCGGGCCGCTCGCCGCGAACCGGAAGGTCTCGTTCGGGTAGGAGGCGAGCTTCGCCGCCACCCTGTCCAGGTCGGCGGCGTCGTACTGGTGGCGCCCGGTGGCCAGCAGGCTGGTCCAGGACGGGCCTCGGTCGTGCAGGAACTCGCGCAGCGCGTCGTCGGTGCCCCGGTCGACGGCGCGCGGGAAGGCGGCGGCCAGCAGGACGGTGACGAAGGCCAGCGCGGCCATCAGCGCGGCGGCCAGCGGCGCCGTCCGCAGTCTGGTCCGCACCCAGGGCGCGGGGCGGTGCTCCGGCCTCGGCGCGGGGCGGGGGGTACCGGTGTCGGCCGGGGTGGTCACATCTCCTCCACGTACCGCAGCCGGGCGGCCACGTCTCGACGGCGGCGGCGCCCACTCAGGGAGGCCGACAGCAGGGCAACGGCCGTGATCGCGGCCGCGAGCAGCAGGGCCGGGCCCCACGGCAGGTCGACCAGCACCTCGGGCACCGGCCGGTGGGCGGACGGCGTGAGCACCACCAGCGGCACCACCAGGTGGACGGTCAGGGCGCCCAGGGCCAGCCCGACCACGCTGCCCAGCGCGACCAGCACGCCCTGCTCGGCGGCGACCGTCCGGCTCAGCCGGCGCCGCGGGGTGCCGAGCGCGAGCAGCACGGTGAACTCCCCCGCGCGTTCGCGGGCCGAGGCCGCCGCCGCCGCGGCGAAGCCGATCGCCGCCAGCACGGCGCTGACCAGGGCGATCGCGGCGAGCGCGTTCTGCGGCGCGGCACCGATCGGGTCCGCGAGCAGCTCAGCCGCCACCTCGTCGCGGACCACCAGCTGCTGCCCCCCGGGTTCGGCGCGCAGCTTCGCGGCCGCCGCCGCCGGCACCCCGTCCCCCGGCCCGGTGGCGGGCAGCCACCACTCGGAGACGGCCGGCAGCTGCCGGCCGCCCGCGCCGATCTGCCGCGCGACGGTGGCCAGGTCGACGACGACCGCCCGGTCCCCGACCACCGGCAGCGACTCCACCACGCCCGTCACCTCGACCTGAAGCGTGACGCTCGCGAACGGCACCTGGACGAGGTCGCCGACCGCCGCTCCCACCGCGGTCAGATAGGCGCGGGTGGCGACCCCGGAGATCCCCTTCGGAGCCGGGGCGCCGGCGGGGGCGACGACGGCCTCCGCGCTGTTCCTGCCGCCGTGCCCCTTCTCGTAGTGGAGCTTGAGCAGCTGCCGCTCGCCCTCGCCCTCCGCCACCGGTAGGACCGCGGAGGAGGACAGCTCGTCGTCCGAGGCGGCGACGGTGGTCCAGGCGAGGCCGGCCGGGGCGGCGACGGGGGTGGCCGGTCCGGTGGCACTGTCGGCGAGGCCGATCCGCCCGACGGTCAGCGTGCCGCTGAGCGGGACGACGCGGTCCGAGCCGAACACCACGACCAGCCCGGCCATCGTGAGCGGCGCGGCGGCGGAGCCGACCGGCGCGCCGGTCAGCGCCGAGAGG
The DNA here is from genome assembly GCF_044540385.1 of Kitasatospora sp. NPDC086009. Lineage (NCBI taxonomy): Bacteria > Bacillati > Actinomycetota > Actinomycetes > Kitasatosporales > Streptomycetaceae > Kitasatospora > Kitasatospora sp. NPDC086009. The sequence continues at coordinate 298,148 of NZ_JBITSA010000007.1, read as the reverse complement.
TCGGCGGTGGCCACCGCGCCGCCCTGCTCGGGGACCCCGGCCAGCGGGGCCCGGAAGGTGGCGCCGAACCGGTCGCGCAGCATCAGCCAGACCTCGGGGCGCGCGTCTGCCTGGGCGGCCGGCACATTGGTGAGCTCGACGTCGATGCGCCGGGGGCTGCCCGGCAGCGGGAGCCCGGCCTGCGCCCCGGTCGGGGCCGGCCCGGCCAGCGGCGCGAACACCTCCCGGGCGCTCTGCCCGCCCAGCAGGTCCGCCCGCACCGGCACCCGGTCCGCGAACCCGGCGGCGTCCAGCGCCAGCAGCTGACCCGCCGCACCGCCCGGCAGCGAACTCTCCTGCCGGACCACCGGAACCAGCCGCTCACCGCCCGGCAGCGCCCCGTACCGGCCGCCCTGCCCCATCGACGCCGTCGCCGACCCGAAGATCCGCAGACCGCCCGCCGACACGAAGTCCGCCTGGTCCCGCTGCGATCCCGACCAGCTGGCATGCTGACCCAGCGCCAGCACCCCCGTCGACACCGCCAGCACCAGCAGCAGCACCGGCCCCGCGGCGCGCCCGGGCCGGCGTGCCAGCTGCCACCCCGCCAGGGCCGGCGCCAGGCCCCGGCCCCGCGCCGCCAGCCTGCCGCCCAGCCGGGCGGCGAACGGCAGCAGCCGCAGCACCAGCAGGGTGCCGGCGCACAGCAGCAGCGTCGGAGCCGCCACCAGCACCGGGTCCAGGCCCAGCTTGCCGTCGGAATCCGCCGACAGCCCGCCGCTGTAACGCGCCAGCTGGAAGTAGGCCAGCACCGCCAGCGCCACCACCGCGAGGTCGGCACCCGAGCGCACCGCGCCCGCCACCAGCGCCTGCCGGCGCCCCGCCCGGCGCAGCACCGCGCCACCCGCGCCGCGGAACACCGCTGGAGCCGCCGTGAGCACCACACAGGCCAGCGCGCACACACCCGCGACCGGCCACAAGGTCCAGCTCAGACCGGTGTCCAGCGGTACCCGGGACAACGCGCCGAACCGGGTCAGGGCCCGCAGCAGCACCGGGACCAGCAACGGCGCCAGCACCGCCGCCGGCAGCGCCAGCAGCACCGACTCCGCCGCCGAGAACGCGCCCAGCCGCACACCCGAGGCACCGCGCGCCGCGAGCAGGGCGTTCTCCCCCACCTGCCGGGCCGCCATCAGGTGTACCACCAGCAGGAGCACCGCGGCGGCGAGCACCACCAGTTGCAGCGCGCCGATCAGCAGGGTGGACCGGGCGACCAGCGCGCTGGAGTCCAGTTCCTGGAGGAACAGCGGCAGTTCGGTCGAGACCTGGAGGCCGGCCGAGGTGCCGAGCTCCGCGGCGAGGCCCGCGGCACGGTCCCGGACGGCGGCGGCCTCGGCGGCGCGGACGGTGGAGAAGTCGGCGCCGAGCAGCCAGCTCCGGCCGTTCTGCGGGACGCCGGCGGCGGTGAAGGCGCTGTCGTCGACCAGCAGCGGCCCGTAGGTGGTGAAGCCGCCGACCAGGATCTCGCGGCCGCCCACCGGGTCCAACCGCCAGTACGGGTCGGCGAGATCGGTGGCGCGGTAGACGCCCGTGAGCCGGACGGTGAGCGGCGCGCCGCTCAGGCGGTCGTCCAGCCGGACCTCGGCGGGCAGCGCCCCGGCGCTCAGGCCCAGCCTCGCGAGCGCCGCCTGTGGCACGGCCGCCTGGACCGGCCCGGCCGCGGCCGCCGCCGGCCACGCGCCCGCCACCAGGGTGACCCGGTCGTGGTCGAGCGTGGCGAGCAGGGTGAGATCGGTCTGCTTCGCGGCGGCCTGGCCGGCGGCGGGAGCGGTGGCAGTGGCGGCGGCGGCCGGGAGGCCGTAGGAGCGGCTGCGGGTCAGGCTCTCGTGGTGCACGGGCAGTCCGCCGAAGAGCCGGCCGGCGTAGCCGGCGACCGCGGCGTCGTCGGCGGCCCGCTTGTCCTGGCCGTGCTCGGCCTTGACCAGAACGGTGGTCCGGGCGGCCTGGCCGGGTGCCTGGAGCGCCTGCCGCAGCCCCGCCTCCCCCACGGTGCGGTTGAAGGCCACCAGCGCGGTGAGCACCGCCGTGGTGATCAGCACCGTGAGCAGGACGGCGCCGGCCAACGGCAACCGCCCGCGCAGACGGCGCACGACGAAGCCGAGCATCCTGTTGCCTCCCCCGGAACATCCCGGTCGCGCCCGGCGCCGCCGTCCGGGCACTCTCCAGCCACGGGATGGACGCCTGTTACGCACCGCTACGGTGATCACCGGCGCTTGATCACCGGATAGCGGACGATGCTGTCAGATTCGCTCTTCAAACGGAAGGGACTTGCGCGAATCATGTAACTAGTGAGCAAATTCTCCGCGTTGGCAGTACATCGGACCCCCACCCGGCGAGACAGGAACAACGGGCCGGCCGTGGCACGCGGTTCAACGTCCGATCAAAATGCCATGCACACCTCAGCTTGAACGCCCGTCATCAGTACTTCACTTCAGTCGAGGAACACCCAGGGGGACGCCCAATGACGCAGCAACCGGCCGCCACCGTCACCACCGACATGGTCACCGTCACCGACCTCACCCACAGCTTCGGCACCGGCGACCGCACCGTCCACGCCCTGCGCGGCGTCTCCTTCACCGCACGGCGCGGCGAACTCACCGCCCTCAAGGGCCGTTCCGGCTCCGGGAAGACCACCCTCCTGAACCTCGTCGGCGGCCTCGACACCCCCACCGGCGGCACCATCACCCTCGACGGCACCGACCTCGCCGGCCTCGACGAGAACCAGCGGCTCGCCCTGCGCCGCGACCGCATCGGCTTCGTGTTCCAGTCCTTCGGCCTCATCCCCGTCCTCACCGCGAGCGAGAACGTCGGGATCCCGATGCGCCTGCGCAACGTCCCGACCCCCCAGCGCGAGGAGCGCGCCCGCACCCTCCTCGCCCTCGTCGGCCTGAGCGACCACGCCAACCAGCGCCCCGCCGAACTCTCCGGCGGACAGCAGCAACGCGTCGCCATCGCCCGGGCCCTGGCCAACCAGCCCGACCTCATCATCGCCGACGAACCCACCGGCCAACTCGACTCCGAGACCGGCCGCGCCATCATGGAACTGCTGCGCGCCGTCGTGCGCAGCGAAGGCGTCACCGCCCTCGTCGCCACCCACGACCCCACCCTCATGGAACTCGCCGACCACGTGATCGAACTCCACGACGGCCGGATCACCGAACCCACCCCCTGACCCGGCGGGTCGGCCCTTTCGGGGCAGCGGACCGTGCCCGGAGAGGCACGGCCCGCTGCCCGGCCGGCCCCGGTCCACCAGCTCAGAGCGTCCTGAACTTCAGAGCACCCTGAACTCAGAGCACCCTGAGCGCGGACTCGCAGGCGCGGCACCGACGGGTCCGCTGGGACGGCGGGTACCAGGGCTGCCCCGGCCCGGACGGCCGGTAGCTCTCGCGCTCCAGGTCGCCCGTGCCGATCCCGCAGAACGTGACCGGCCCCGGGTCCTCCGGCACCTCCGGGTCGGCCGGGGCCGCGTGCACCCAGCGGATCCGGGCGCCCACGTCGACCTCTCCCGCGTCCAGCACCTCCGTGGACGGCTCCAGCTCGACCAGTACGATCACTCCGCTCATACCTCGACCCTGCCCCCGCCCCGCACCGGCCGCATCCCGACCGCCGGGGCGGCGCCCGGAATCCCCGCCGGAGCGAATACCCGAATCCGGAGCCGGACCCGCCGGAATCCGCCCCGCACCGGAATTCCCGCGGGCCCGGACAAGGCGGAGCGCATTCCGAAGTACGGCGGCTTGCAATTCCCGGCCCGCACCGCCGAGCGGCCGAAATCCCCCCGCCACCAGGGCCTCACCGCGGAACACCCGGTCCGTCGCCGGGAATCACCCCCGCCCCGGGAAAACGCTTCCCCGGACGGGAGCGCGGGGCGCCGGACGGCGGCGGACCGGGCATTCCTCAGGCGCGCTGCCGGTCGATCTCGGCCTGGGCCTGCCTGGCCGCGTCGGCGAGGATCTGCGCCGCGTCTCCCCCGCCGACGACCTTGACGGCGGCCGCCGCGAACAGGGTGTTCACCGTGCTGTTCCACAGGGCGGGGCTGTACCTGCCGCACTTGGCGGCCAGGTCGACGGCCTCCTGCGCCGTACCCCCGCGCAGTTTGTCCGTGCTCGCGGCTGGCCGGCTGGCCGGCTGGGACAGCGTGTTCAGCCGTTCGGCCCACGACGACGTGCAGGGTGCGCGGGCCATGGACGCCTCCGACGCGGTCGAGTTCGATGCCGCTGGTCGCGGAGGGGCCGCTGATCCAGGTGGCCGGCCGCACCGGGTCGAGCAGACCCATCGCGTCAGGGACGTCGGGAACGATCTGGTCGGCACGGTCGGCCGCCTCCCGCTCGCCGTCGCCGTCCTCCCGGACGGGCCCCGCGGGTGACGCCCGCCCGCCCGCTCGGCGGCGGCATCACCGCTCCGGGATGCGGCCGCACATCACGTTGCCGGGCTCCGCCGGGTCGGCGCTGATCCAGAACTGCGCCCACAGGAGTGCGAATTCGGCCCGGCTGAGGTACCCGTCACCGTCCAGGTCGAGCAGCTCGAAGACGTCGTCGGTCGCCACGCTCCGGCCGTGCCAGATGTCGACCAGACTGCGGTGCTCGGCGCGCGAGATGCGGCCGTCCCCGTTCTCGTCCACGGCGTCGAAGACGGTGTCGGCGGTCGCCGTGACGACCTCGCGCAGGGCGGGGAGCCGGTCGACGAGCGCCAGGAACTCGTCCATGCCGACCGTGCCGTCGTGGTCGGTGTCGGCGACCGTGCGCAGGTGGTCCCACCAGCCCGTCATGAGCGCCTCGACCCTGGCCCGCAGCCCCGCGTCCCGCTGGACGGCCGGCAGTCGGCTCCACCGTTCCGCCAGGGCCCCGAAGTCGCTCTGCCGCAGGCAGCCGTCCCCGTCCGTGTCGAACGCGGCGAAGACGTTGCGGAGCTTGCGCTGCTGGAACTCGCTGGCCATCGACGGGCCTCCCCTGTGCCGAACCGCTGCCGTACCGAAACCACTGCCGTACCGAACCGCTGCGCCACCACGCGTGGCGACAGGATGGTGACGATAAGCGGCCGAAGCGGGCACCCGCCGGACTTCGGCGAAGAACCGGAGAATCCCGGCAGATCCACCGCCACCTGTGCTAAAAGCCGCCCCGCCCGGGGAGTTGAGCGACCTTCAGGCCGGGGTACGTGCCGGGGACGGCGCTCGGCCGGGCGGGGAAGGAGCAGACTGTGTCGGAGCAACGGCGGTCCGTCCTGCGGTACACCTGGCGCGGGAGCGAACGGGTGGCGACCGAGGTCGTCGCCTACGGCGTCGAGGGCGAGCCGCTGCCCGGCCGCCCGGGTGTGCCCCCGTGGGAGGCCGTCGGGGGGCGCACCACCGGCCGGGTGCGCCTGACGGTGACGAACGACGAGGTGCGCCGCTGGCAGGACGCGCTCGCCGCCTACGTCCGCGCGGTCGATTCGGCCTCCGCCCGGCTCAGGGAGGTCTGGGCGGAGGTTTCCCGCCGGGGCGCGCTCAGGAGGGTTCCGGGAGCCCGTCGGCGCGGGGCGGTGCGCCTGGGCCGCGCCGAGGAGGTGTACACCGCCCACCTGGCGGCCGCCACCCTGGCCTACCGTCCGGTGCGTCAGGAGGTCGAGGCACGCGTCGCGGTGGAGCGGGAGGAGGAACGAGCGGTCCGCGCTCGCGAGCGGGACCGCGCGGAGGCCGCACGGCTGGCCCACATTGCCGCTCTGTGGCAGTGGAAGCAGCGGTGGACCGACTCGCCCGGGCGGCGGACCTCCGGACGTGGACCTGGCGCTACGAGGAGCAGACCCTCTTCGTCCTTCCCCAGGACGCCGGCCGGCCCGGGCAAGCGGCGCTGACCGCGCGCGAGGTGGCGAAGCTCCTCGTCGTACTGGCCGGACGCGGGTGCACCCGGGTGGAGTGGGGGCAGGCCCGCCGCTCGGTGGAGGAGATCGTCGGCCCCGGGCAGTTCCCCGCATGGTGGCGGGACGTGCTGAGCGCGACGGTGAACACCCGGACCCGGGAGGCGGCGGAGCAGGAGATCACGTCCACGGCCGAACGGCTGGGCGCCGCCCTCGACACGGCCGGCCGACCCGGTATGCGGGTCTTCACCGTGGGCAGCCGGCAGTCCGTGTCCGGCTGGCACCTGGCCCTCGACCGGCCGCCGCGCCTCACCCGACCGGGCGTCGAGCTGCCGGTCGTCCCCTCGGAGCCCGCCAATCGCGGCTGGAGACTCTGGAACTACGACGGCAGGGTCCTCCCCTACGACACGCTGACCCTGACGCTCGACCGGTCGCGGCGCGATCCGGTCGGCTTCGCCGAGGTGACGAAGGAGACCGTCTACAGCACCTTCACGCGCTCGGTGTGGTACCGCCGGACCCCGGCTCAGTTCGCCCGGTCGTTCCTCGACGACGAGGCCAGGCACTACAGCCCCTGGCACGAGAACGACCTGAGATTCCGCCTCGCCGACCACGCGGACGCCCGCGAGTTCGTGCCCTACGTCATGGCGCTCGCAGGCATGGTGACGACCGCCCTCCTCGGCGTCGCCCAGCACCACGGTGGTGGTGGAGGGTGTTCGACAGCAGTAGGCCGTCAGCGGTCCGCGGGTGTCTTCGGTTCAGACCGTGCGGGCCGGGGAGCCGATCGCCACCTGGCGCAGGAGTTCGTCGTTGCCGCCGGTCCGCTTCAGCCGGTCCAGGAGCAGCTCGGCGGCCTGCTGGACGTCGAGAGCGCTCAGCGCCCGGCGCAGGGTCCACGCCGCGGGCGTGCGGGCGGGGCCGAGGAGGAGCTCCTCGCGGCGGGTGCCGGAGGCCTTGACGTCGACTGCCGGGAAGACGCGCTTGTCGGCGAGACGGCGGTCGAGTCGGAGTTCCATGTTCCCGGTGCTCTTGAACTCCTCGAAGATCAGGTCGTCCATCCGGGAGCCGGTCTCGACCAGGGCGGTGGCCAGGATGGTGAGTGAGCCGCCGTTCTCGGTGTTGCGGGCCGCGCCGAAGAGCTTCTTCGGGAGCTGGAGGGCCGCGGCGTCGATGCCGCCGGTGAGGGTGCGGCCGTTGGCGGGGGCGGCGGAGTTGTGGGCGCGGGCGAGGCGGGTGAGGGAGTCGAGCAGCACGACGACGTCGTGGCCGAGTTCGACCAGCCGCTTGGCGCGCTCGACGGCGAGTTCGGCGAGCGCGATGTGCTCGCGGGCGGGCCGGTCGAAGGTCGAGGCGATGACCTCGCCCCGGACCGAGCGCCGCATGTCGGTGACCTCCTCCGGACGCTCGTCGACCAGGACGACCATCAGGTGCGCCTCGGGGTGGTTCCGGGCGATCGCCGCCGCGATCGACTGCACGACCATCGTCTTGCCCGCCTTCGGAGGTGCCACGATCAGACCGCGCTGGCCCTTGCCGATCGGGGCCACCAGGTCGACGGCCCGGCCGATCAGCTCCCGCGGACCGGTCTCCAGACGCAGCTGCTCCTGCGGGTACAGCGGCGTCAGTTCGTGGAACGCGGGCCGGTGCCGGGCCCCGTCGACGGTGCGGCCGTTGACGGTGTCGATGCGGGTCGATGCCGGGCGGACGGTGCCGCCCCCGCGCGGGGCGGGCGTGCGCGGGGCGGGCGTGCGCGGGGCGGTCGCGCCGGTCAGCACGTCGCCGGTCCGCAGGCCGAGTGCGCGGACCTGGTTGGCGGGCAGGTGCACGTCGGTGGACCCGGGGAGGTAGCCGGAGGTGCGCAGGACGGCTTTCCCCTCGCGGATGTCCAGCACGCCGGCGACCGGTACGAGGTCGCTGTCCGCGGCGGCGGTCGGCTGCGCGGGCCGGCTGCCCCGGCGTTCGGTGGCCGCGGGCCGGGAACCGGACGCCGGCACCGGTGGCCGGCCGGGAGAGCGCCTGGCGATGATCGCCTCGACGAGTTCGTCCTTGCGTAGCCGAGCGGCGCCCGGAACGCCCAGGGCGGAGGCGAGTTGGTGGAGGTCGGTCTTCAGCAGGCCGTCCAGCGGCGCGGGGGTCGACGGTTCGGTGGTGGTGGTCACGAGAAGGTACTCCTGTGCTGTCGGATGATGGCGAAGGGTGAGGGGCGCCGGGCGGCCCCGGTGGGGCGGCAGGAACCGGCGACGAGCTGGTCGGCCCGGCGGGGCGCCCGGAGCGGGCTGCGGCGGTGCTCGGGCGGGACACGCGGCCCCGGCGCGGCCACGAAGGGGCCGGGTACACGAAGGGGCCGGGCACACGAAGGGGCCGGGCACGGGAAGTTGGCTGCCTGCCGGGCGGGCACCGGTCGGGTGCCGGCGATGCGTCGGGCAGGAGACCGCCGGAAGAAGCGGTTGGTATGACGGGATCCGGGCCGCTACGGCGGGGACTCCGGTGTGCAGTGGCGCCTGGTTCCCGCACCCTGAGGGTGGGCTTCCAGCATCGCCATAGGCAGGGTAACACCTCGGGGCCTCGGCGTGACGCGGCATTTCCGTGCCACCCGGCCACGGCGCCGGCACCGGGGCACCCGCTGCCGCCCGCCCCTGCCCGGGGTACCAGCTGCCCCCGCCCCTGCGCGGACGGGTGCGGTCAGCGGGGCGCGCCGGCGTACCGCCCACCCCTCGCCCCTCTGTTGACCGGCCCATGATCACTCTTAATGATCATGGGCGGTACAGTGACCTCCTGTATCGATGTGTCGACAGAGGGGGATACAGATGAAGGTCCGTACGACGGCGGGGCTGGCGGCGCTGGTCGTGGGCGCGTCGCTGCTCGGGGTCCCGATGGCAGCGGCCGAGGACACGCCGGTGGCGCTCACCGCCACGTTCAACAACCCGGCGGGGCCGGCCGCCTCCCAGGACGCCATCCGCAACCAGCTGATCTCCCTGATCAAGCGCACGCCGGCCGGAGCCGAGATCAACGGCTCGATGTACCTGTTCACCGACGGCGGTGTCAGCGCCGCGCTGATCGCGGCCAAGCAGCGCGGCGTGAAGGTCAGGCTCGTCGTGGACGGGGACGCCGTGCCGGCCTACGAGCCCGGCAGCAACCCGCCCAAGGCCACCGGGTCCGAGTACGCGACGCTCGCCGCGCCGACCGGCCTGGGCACCGACCAGAACGCCGACTCCTGGGTGCTGGCCTGTCCGGACACCCGCGGTTGCATCGGCAACCGGGCGCTGAACGACGACGACGACGGCGCGATCAACCACAACAAGTTCTTCCTGTTCTCCAAGGTCGGCAGCACCGAGAACGTGGTGTTCCAGACCTCTGCGAACCTCACCACCAGCCAGCGCAAGAACCTCTTCAACAACGCCGTCACCATCCCCGACGCCGGCTCCGGCCTCTACGCCGCCTACCGGACGTACTGGCAGGACCTCGTGACGTACGGCTCCTCCGGCAACGGCCTGGCGACGAACTACCTGAGCCAGCAGGCCGGCCCGTACAAGACGTACTTCTTCCCCCGCCAGGAGAGCGCGGGGACGGCCTACAACGACGACGCGTCCACCGACACCGTCGTCTCCCTGCTCGGCAACACGGACTGCGCGGGCGGCGCCACCCGGATCCGGATCGCCATGTACGCCTTCACCCGGGTCCAGGTCGCCGACAAGCTGGTCGAGCTGAAGAAGGCCGGCTGCCAGGTGGAGCTGCTGCACAACGGGGAGAGCGGCAACCTCGGCACCACCGTGAAGAACGCGCTGGCCGGCAAGCTCGACCTGGCCGCCCGCTGCTGGGGCACCGCGCCGAACGGCGACGGCACCACCCGGTCGATCGGCATCCACTCCAAGTACCTGCTGATCGAGGGCACCTACCTGGGCGCCGCCAACCGCAAGCTGGTGTTCACCGGGAGCCACAACTACACCTACCCGAACCTGCGGTCCCACGACGAGACCCTACTGAAGATCGACGACCCGGCCGTCCACGACGCCTTCAAGGCGAACTTCGAGGCGATCAGGACGAGCGGAGCCTGCACCGCCTGGTGACCTGCCCGCCGCACCGGCCGGCCGCGGGCAGCCAGGAGCGGCCGAGCCGACCGGTGCGGCCGGGTCTGCTGAGCGGTCGACAGACCCCCGGCCGCACCGCGAAGGCAGCCGACCGGAATGTCCGACGGTGGGTCGACCGCGAACCTCGGTGCTCGGCGAAGAGCTCCGCCGAGGTGGGACAGCCCACGCACGGACGGCTTCGGCCAGGGTGATGCCAGGACCCCTGTGACCGCGCTCACCCCGCTCGTTCCGCCCCCACCGCCCGCCGCTGATAATCCGTCACTTGTACGCTGTCGGCACCGGAAGTCAACGGAGGGGGCGATGATGACCAATCTGCCGACCACGGTCGACGGACTCGGAGGTCTTGCCGAGGAGGGCGCCATCGTTCTCGCCGGTGCCCTGGCCACGGGTGCGTTCGGTGTGGCCCGCGCGAGGATCGCCACGATGTTCGGACGGCTGGGCCCGAACCACGAGGCGGGCGCGGAGACACAGTTGGACGCCGACCAGGAGCTCGTCCGCGACGCGGCCCCGGAGGAGCAGGACGAGGTCCGCCAGGACATCGCGCCCGTCTGGCGGCGCAGGCTCGCCCGTCTGCTCAGGGACTGCCCCGAGGTCGAGCCGGAGTTGCGCGACCTGCTCGCCGCGCTCCGCGATGCGCTGCCCGAGGAGCGCCGGGGCTGGGTGCAGACGATCGTGGCCCGCGACAACGCCACGGTCTACGGCGCGCAGGGCGGGAACGTCATCCACTACCAGGGCGCCCACGCCCGTGAGGTGCCACCCCCGGACGGCGCTGCCGCGGACGGCGGGCAGGCCGAGGCGTGAGCGACGCCCGTACGGGACGCGCCGACGGGGCCCCGCCCGACCGACAACAGGCCACACCGCCCGGGCCGGCCCCACATGCCCTGCCCGCCCAGCGGGTCCAGGGGGCCCGGCACGTCCAACACATCCGTGCCGAGGGCGGCTTCGCCTACGGTGCCGTCGGCGCCGACATCCACGTGTTCGGTGACGGTACGCCGGTCTACCTGCTGCTGCGCCACCGGCGCCCGGCCGGTCCCGACCCGGCCTGGCTCAGGTCGCAGCCCAGCCGACTGCTGGACGCGCGTGCCGAGGTCGTCGACTTCACCGGCCGCGACACCGAGATGGCGGAACTGCTGGCCTGGCGTGACGCCGAACCGAGGTTCGCGGTGCGGTGGCTGCACGGGGAAGGCGGCCAGGGCAAGACCCGGCTGGCCGGGCGGCTGGCCGAGGAGTCCGAGCGGGCGGGCTGGGTGGTCGCGGAGGCCGTCCACGGGACGGACACCCATCCGCCGGCCGACGGCAGCCAGGATCTGCGTCTCGACGGGAGCGCCGGGGTGCTGGTGCTGGTCGACTACGCCGACCGGTGGCCGCTGTCCGACCTGAGCTGGCTGTTCCACAACATGATGCTCCGGCAGCCGGTCCCCGCGCGGGTGCTGCTCATCGGCCGGTCGGCGGGCCAGTGGCCCGCGCTACGGGGCAAGCTGGACCGGCTGCGGGAGAGCATCCACACCTCCGACCAGCTGCTGCGGCCGCTCGCCGACGACGGACAGCTCCGGGGCGCGATGTTCGACGCGGCCAGGGACTGCTTCGTCCGCCACTACCCCGAACTCGGCGCCCCGGCCCCGATCCGGCCGCCCCGGGACCTGCGTCACGCCGACTTCGGGCTGACGCTGGCCCTGCACATGGCCGCCCTCGTCGCGGTGGACGCGGCGGCCTGCGGCCGCACGCCACCGACGGACATGATCGGCCTCACCACCTACCTGCTGGACCGCGAGCGCGAGAACTGGAGCCAGCTCCAGGAGAACAGCGGGCGGGGCCTGGACTACGGCACGCCCGACGAGGTGATGGCGCGGACGGTGTTCACGGCGATCCTCTCCGGGCCGGTCGCCCGCACGCGAGCCGTGACCGTCCTGGAGCGGGTCATGCCCGGCGTGCCCGTCGACCGGGCTCTGGCCGACCACGCCGTCTGCTACCCGCCGTCCGACCGCGGCACCGCGCTGGAGCCGCTGTTACCCGACCGGCTGGCCGAGGACTTCCTCGCCCTGCTCCTGCCGGGCCACCCCGTCACCGGCTTTCCCACGGACGCCTGGGCCACCACTGTCCCCGCACGGCTGCTCACCGACGACCGCACGGCCTTCTGCGCGCCCCGCGCCGTCGCCTTCCTGGCCGCCGCGGCCGACCGGTGGCCGCATGTGGGCGGCACCGTGCTCTACCCCGTGCTGCGGGACCGGCCCGACCTCGCGCTCCGAGCGGGCAGCGCGGCCCTGAGCGGCCTCTCCGCCATCGGCGCCGACAGCGCCGACGGCGCCCACGGCCGCCCGATCGACCCGGAGCTGCTCATGGTGCTGGAGCGCGTGGAGCCGCTGCTGCCCGAGGGCGAGCACATCGACCTGGACGCCGGCGCCCTGGCCGTGGTCGAGCGGCTGACCGCGCACCGCCTGGACGGCCGCACGGACCCGGCCGAACGGGCCGGGCTGTACGGAACGTTGGGCAGGCGCCGGACCAACGCCGGCAAGTGGGGGCCCGCCCTGGCGGCGGCGGAGGAGGCCGCCAGGCTCAACCGGTGGCAGGCCGGGAACGACCCCCGGCACCGGGCCCGGCTGGCGGACTCGCTGACCGAACTCGGCAACGCCCTCGCCCGGCACGGGCGCTGGAGCGAGGCGCTGTCCCAGTCCCAGGGCGCCACCGCCCTCCTGCGCGAGCTGGCCGAGCACGACCCGGGCCACCGCCCCGCCCTGGCCCGGTCGTTGACGGACCTCGGAGGACGGTTCGCCGACTGCGGCCGGGCGCGCGAAGCCCTCGACGTCGCCGAGGAGGCGACGGCCCTGCGCCGGCGACTCGCGGCCGAGGACCCCGAGCGACAGTCGGCCCAGCTGGCCCGGGCCCTCAGCGGCCTGGGCGCCCTGCGCCTGCGACAGGGCCACCGGGACGAGGCCGTGGAGGCGGCGGAGGAGGCGGTCGCCGTGCTGCGGGGGCTGGCCGCGGTGCGGCCGGGCGACCACCTCGGGGATCTGGCACGGGCGCTGGGCAGCCTGGGGCGGGTGCGGCTGGAGGCCGGACGCCGCGAGCGGGCCGTCGAGGCGGCGCAGGAGGCGGTCGGCCTGTTCCGGCGCCTGGCCGAGGCCAATCCGGCCGTGCACCGGCCGCATCTGGTGACCTCCCTGGTCCACCTGAGCGCGACGCTCCCCCGCCGGACCGAACACGGCGACCGGACCTCCGGGCCTGCCCTGACCGCGGCCGAGGAGGCCGTGGTCCTGGCGAGGGAACTCGCCGAGGTCGATCCCGCGATCCACCGGCGCGGCCTGGGCCGGGCTCTGGAGGCGCACGGCGACCGGCTGGCCGAACTCGGCCGACGGGACGAGGCCGTCACGGTGCTGCGCGAAGCCGCCGACCTCTATCAGGCACTGGGCTCCGGCGGCAGCACGGCACCCTGGGAACTCACCGGCCTGCTAGGGCGGTTGGCGGCCCTGTACGGCGAGTCCGGGGCACCCGGCGACAAGGCGCACATGCTCCTCAACCTGAGCGCCCTGCCCTTCGGCGCGCCCGAGGAGCGCGTCGAGGTGGCCCGGCAGGCCGTCGAGCTGTACGCCGGGACGGACGAACGCGCCGCCGAGGCCGCCGCGCTGCTCAATCTGGGCACGGCGCTGGCCCGGGCCCGGCGGTACGAGGAGGCCGTGTCCGTCGGCCGGCGCGCCCTCGGGACCTCCCGCGAGCTGGGCTTCCGGGAGTTCGAGGCCGTGTCGCTCAGCAACCTGGCGGACCACCTGCGGCGCGCCGGGCGGTACGGGGAGGCGGTCGAGGCCGCCGACGCCGCCTGCGCCCTCGACGAGGAGCTCGGCCGGGAGCACGGCCACCCCTTCTACACCCGCGGTGAGGCCCTCCTCCAACTGGGCCGGAACGAGGAGGCGGTGGTCGCCCTGGAGCGGGCCGCCGACCTCTACGAGCGCACGGGCAGGCGGGAGTACGACGACAGCGGCGATCCCCTGGAAGAGGTCGACGCCCGGCACAGCCTCGGGACGGCGCTGTCGCGGAGCGGGCGACTCGCCGAGGCGACCACCGCGCTGCGACGTGCGGTGGCGCTCTACGAGGCCGCCGGAGAGCCCCGCCGGGCCAGGCAGGCCTCGCTCACCCTCTGCGCCAACCTGGTCGGTTCGGGGCAACTGGACCAGGCCCTCCCCCTCGCCGAGCGACTGCTCGCCCGCTGCCGGGCGGCGGGCGACCGGGAGCAGGAGGCCGTGGCGCTCTCCCAGTACGGCGCCGTCCTCCTGGAAGCGGGCCGGGTCGACGAAGCCCTCCCGCTGTGCCGCGAGGCGGCGGCGGCGCTGAACGGCCCGACCAGGCCGGACGATCCCCGCCACCCGGCGGCGGCCTGGCACAATCTGGGCCGGGCCCTGGAGCGCTCGGGGCGACCGTCGGAGGCCGTCGCACCGTGGCGCGAGGCAGCGCGGATGTGGGCGGAGCTCGGCGACCGCCGGTACGAGCGGGACGCCTGCTACGGGCTCGGCGTCGCCTGCTTCGCCCTTCACGACAACGCGGAGGCCGTCGACGCCTTCGAGCGGGCCGTGCGGCTGAGCCGGCGGACGGCCGACCGGTCGAGCGAGGCCGGGGCCCTGCTCGGCCTCACCGGCGCGCTGGTGGACGCGGAGGAGTTCGCCGAAGCGGTCGACGCCGGGCGCCTTGCCGTCGAACTGCTGCGGGAGTTGGGCCAACACGGCAGCGAAGGACTGGCGCTCGGTCAGCTGCACGACGCACTCACCCGGCTCGGCCGACCGGACGAGGCCACCGCCGCACTGGAGCAGGCGGCGGCCGCCCACCGCGCCGATCGCGACGCACGTGGCGAGGCCGCGGCACTCGTGCGGCTGAGCAACAGCCGGATTCGGGCGGGCCGTCCCGACGAGGCGATCAGCGGTGCCCGGCGTGCCGTCGATCTCTATGCGGCGGCCGGCGACCGGCTGGGCGAGGGGTCGGCGCTCCACAGTCTCGGCACCGCGCTGTCGGACGGCCGACGCTTCGAGGAGGCCGCGGCGGTCAACGGCCGCTGCGCCGACCTGATGCGGGACCTCGGTGAGCTCTGGCGCGAGGGGTCGGCCCTGCTCAATCAGTGCTCCGCGCTCCAGGAGACGCAGCGGTTCGACGCCGTGGCCGACGTGGCGGACCGGGCTGCGGCCGTCCATCGGACGATCGGCGACCGGCCCGGGGAGGTCAAGGCGCTGATCCTGCTGGCCATGGCGTCGCGGGAGACCGGCCGGGCCGAGGAGCGCCTCACCGCCGCCGGCCGGGCCACGACGGTGCCGCTGGAGCTCGGCGACCCGCTCCGGGCGATGGCCTGGTTCGAGTTCGGCGCGGCGCTCCACCAGGCCGGGCAGCAGGAGCGGGCGGCCGGAGCCTTCACCGAGGCCGCCGCGTCGTACCGGGCCTCGGGCAACCCGCGCTCGGCCGCGACAGCGTGGCTGAACGCGGGCGAGATGCATCTGCGGATCGAGCAGTGGCCCCGGGCGGTCGACCCCTGCCGACAGGCCGCCGCCCTCTTCGCGGCTCCCCCCGCCGACCACGGGAACGAGCTCACCGCCCAGGTCTCGCTCGGCAAAGCCCTGCTGGGAGCCGGTCACTACGTCGAGTCGACCCCGGTGTGGCGGCGGGCGGTCGATCTCGCTCGGGCCCTGGGAGCGCGCGAGACCGAGGGCACCGCCCTGTTCATGCTCGGCGCGGTCCTGGTCGACCTCGGAGAACTGCAGGAGGGCATCACCGTCAGCCGCGAGGCCGCGGCGCTCCTCCAGGCCTGCGGTCTGCGCTCCCAGGCCGAAGGGGCGATCCGCAACATGCGGGTGGGACTGGGGAAGCTGCGCAGCGGGTGACCGGATCAGCCGGCCGCGGCCTGCGGGCCCGGCGGTGTCGGCGAGCCGCGACGTTGAGGAGCCGCGGTGTTGGTGAGCCCGCGGTGTTGGTGAGCCGCACGCGGCCGGAGAAGCGGCAGGGGAACCGGGCAACGCGGCGGGGCTCACGCCGGTCGGCGGTCGCCTCGTCGGCCGGCACCGTTGGACGTCAGGTCCGGGTCTGCCGACAGGTGGGCACGGACGTAGGGGATGGCGACAGTCTCCACGGGCCGGTCGGGGTTGAAAGCAGGGTGGACGTTCACTTCGAAGACGACACCGCCGCTCTGCGCGGCGAGGTCGACGCCGGCGAAGGGCAGTCCGACGGACGCGGTGGCGGCCACCGCGAGTTCGGCGAGCCTCGGGGGAAGCCGGTCGGGGCCCAACACGGTGGTGCCGGCCCCCTGGGAGACGTTGCACGGCCGGTCCGGGTCACTCTGGTGGCGTTCGAAGGCGTGGACGACCTTTCCGTTCAGCACGATCACACGGTGCTGGTTGCGGCGGCCGTCGGCCGTGAAGTTCCCCGCATCGCGGGAGATGAGCCAGCCCTGCCCGGTGCTCCGGTAGAAGGCAGCGGCGGCCTTCAGCTGCTCGGTGCCGGTGACGTGGAAGACGTCCGCTCCGCCCATGCCGAGTGCGGGCCGTGCCCACACGTCCCGGCCCAGGCGGTGGAACGCGCTCAGCATGTCGTGCCAGGAGCCGTTCATTCGCAGAGTCTCCATCTGCGCGACGGAGTCCCGGCTGAACCGCTCGACCATCAGGGACTTGTCCGTCGCGACCCGCCACGCCTCGGGATCCGCCGCGAGCGTCCGCGCTCCGAACCGGCGCAGCAGGTCCTGGAATCCTTCGAGGTGGCGTCTGCGGTGGGGAGGTATCTCGAAGACCACGACCACCGGTTCGACGGCCACCGGGGCGCGGCCCGGCCGGCGGACCGTGAGGAGCCCTCCGGCCCGCTCAAGGCCTGCCGTCACGGGCCCGTCGTCGTACAGGAGCCGTGCGTCCAGCCGCACCGGACCCTGGCCCGTCACCCGGGCGATGGCGTCGGCGAGGATCTCGCGGCTGCCCTCCTTGGACCCGTGGTCGGTCACCAACAACAACGGCATCATCGTCTCAGTCAACACCATCGCTGCGCCAATTCCGAGTGAGAGAACACGAATTGGGCGGCGATCGGTTCCTGGTGGCATCCCTGTCCGGCCCTTCTGCCCGAGGCGTTCGTCGTTCGCGGACCGCCGGGGACCGCGACCCGCCCAGAGACCGGGGAGAGCGGGTACCCGGTATCCCGAGTACCCGCTCTCACGGACGGCTCGACGGTCGCCGATGGTCCCGCCGGCGCCCTGGCCGGGTACCGGTGCCGGACGGTCGGGCGGTCAGACGGTCAGACGGTCACGCGTCACGCGGTCACGCGGTCACGCGGTCAGGAGGCCGTCGTCGAGCCGGACGTCGTGGAGCCTGAGCCATGCGTCCAGCCGGACCGGGGGCTCGGTGAACACCGATCGCTGCATCATGGAGTAGGCGTTCTCGACCGGCGCGGCGAGGTGGGACCGGACGGCGTCGAGGTTCAGCAGCGGCCGCGCCGGGGCGTCCCGGTCGCCGGCGATCCGGGCGAGTTCGCGGTTGATGGCCCGGTCGTAGCCGAGGTCCTGGGTCGAGGGGTAGGGGGCCTTTCGGCGCTGTGCGATCGACCGCGGCAGCAGGTCCTTGGTGGCGTGGCGCAGCAGACTCTTCTCCCGCCCGTCGAAGGTCTTGAACGCCCACGGCGTGTTGTAGACGTACTCGACGAGCCGGTGGTCGCAGAACGGCACCCGGACCTCCAGGCCGGTCGCCATGCTCATCCGGTCCTTGCGGTCGAGCATCATCTGGAGGAAGCGGGTGATGTTGAGGTGGCTGGCGAGGCGCATCCGGCGTTCGAGGTCGCTGTCCCCGGGCAGGTGGGTGACCTGGCCGACGGCGGTGCGGTACTCGTCGGCGACGTACTCGGCCAGGTTGAGGGACTTGACCAGGCCGGGGTCGAGGAAGCTGGTCGCCTGCTCGCTCACCGGGACCCGGTTGATGGCGTGCCACGGGAAGGTGTCGGCCTGCGAGGCCACCGGGTCGTGGAACCAGAGGTACCCGCCGAAGACCTCGTCGGCCGACTCGCCGGAGAGGGCGACGGTCGAGCTCTCGCGGACCGCCTTGAACAGCAGGTAGAGCGAGGGGTCGTGGTCGCCGATGCCGTAGGGCAGGTCCCAGGCCCGTAGCACGGAGTCGCGGACGCCGGGGTCGACGAGCTGGGCGGTGTCGAGGAGGATCTCGCGGTGCTCGGTGCCGACGTGGCGGACGAGTTCGGCGGCGAACGGGGCGTCCGGCGCGTCCCGGAACTGCTCGGGCTTGAACTCCCCGGCCAGTCCGACGAAGTCGACGGAGAAGGTGCGGACCCGGCTGCCGTCCTTGGCGTCGAGCGAGCGCTGGGCCAGCGCGGTGAGGGCGCTGGAGTCGAGGCCGCCGGAGAGCAGCGCGCAGAGCGGTACGTCGGAGACCATCTGCCGGCTCACCGCGTCCTCGATGAGCTCGCGGACGGTGGCGACGGTGGTGTCGAGGTCGTCGGTGTGCGGGCGGGTCTCCAGCGACCAGTAGCGCTCCTCGCGCAGCCCGTCGCGGCCGACCCGCAGGATGTGGCCCGGCCGTACCTCGTAGAGGTTCTTCAACGGGGTCCGGCCGGGCACCCGGGCGAGGGCGAGGGCATCGCGCAGCCCGTCCAGGTCGAGCGTCGCGGTGCTCCGCGGGTTGGCGAGGATGGCCTTGGGCTCGGACCCGAAGAGCACGCCGCCGTCGATCGGGTAGTAGAAGAGCGGCTTGACGCCGAGGCGGTCGCGGACCAGGAGCAGTTCCTGCGTCCGGGTGTCCCAGATCGCCAGGCCGAACATGCCGTTGAAGCGGTGGACGAACTCGCTCCCCCACTGGAGGTACGAGCGCAGCACCACCTCGGTGTCGCTCCGGGTGAGGAAGCGGTGGCCGAGCAGGACCAGTTCCTCGCGGATCTCCTGGAAGTTGTAGACCTCGCCGCTGTAGCTCAGGACCACGAGCGGCCGGCCGTCCGGACCGGTCTCCGGGGTGGTCATCGGCTGGGCGCCGCCCTCGATGTCGATCACCGCGAGCCTGCGGTGGCCGAGCATCGCGTGCGGGGCGGTCCAGACGCCTTCGGCGTCGGGCCCCCGGCAGGCCATGGTGTCCGTCATGGCCTGCGCGGTCGCTCCCTCCCTGGTCAGGTCGCGACCGAAGTCCACCCAGCCGACTATTCCACACATCTCGGACATCCCTTTCGTCGAGTGATCGAGCGCGTTTCAGTGGTACGTATCGACCTTCGACGGCTCCGCCGCCGGGGTACGCGAGGACAACCGGTGCGCCAGCTCGGACAGGCCGAGGGCGGCCACCGCCAGCCCCGCTCCGATGAAGCTGATCCGGTCCGCGCCGATCGAGCTCATGCCGACCGCCCCGATGACGCCGGAGAAGGCGATGGCGAGGTAGAGGAAGGCCGCGTTGAGCGAGATCAGCAGGGGCGCGGACTCGGGTTCGAGGGTGATCAGACGGGTCTGCTGGGGGGCCGTGATGGCCCAGGCCGCGACACCGTACGCCACGATGACGACCAGCGCGGCCGGGTAGGAGCCCGTGGTCAGCGGGAGGACGACGAGGCTGAGGGCCAGCAGCACGATGGCGCCGCCCACCACCGGCCGGGCACCGATCCGGTCGACCAGCGCGCCGGCGTAGAAGTTGCCGACCGTCCCGGTCAGACCGAAGGCGAACATCAGGACCGCCAGCCTGGTGCCGCTGCCGCCGGTCGCGTCGGAGAACACCTCGGCCATGTAGGTGTAGACGATGTAGGCGGCGGTGAAGGCGACCAGCGTGGTCGCGAGCACGGTGACCACCCGGCGGTCGCCGAGCGGGGCGAGCCGCTGGCGCAGCCCGCCGGGGGCCGGCACGGACACCCGGGGCACCAGGGCCAGCACGCCGATCAGGCCCAGCGCCGTCAGCGCCGTGATGAACCACATCGTCGCCCGCCAGCCGAGGACGCTGCCGACCACGGTGCCGATCGGCGCGCCCAGGGCCGTCGCCGCCGTCAGCCCGGTGGTCACCGCGGCGATGGCCCGGCCCCGGCGTTCGGGTTCGACCAGACTGGCGGCCGTGACGCTGGCCGCGGGGATGTAGAGGCCGGCGCCCGCCGCGGCGATCATCTGCGCGACCAGGACGACCGCGAAGGACGGGGCGAGCCCGGTCGCGATCACGCCCGCCATGTAGAGCAGGACGGCGAGCTTGAGCACCCGGTGGCGGGGCCAGCCGGCGGTCAGGGTGCCGAGGACCGGCGACATCACGGCGCAGGTCAGCGCGAACACCGTGACGGTCTGGCCGGCGGTGGCGATCGAGACGTCCAGGGACTTGCTGAACTCGGGCAGCACCCCGGCGAGCACGAACTCGTCGGTACCGAGCGCGAAGGTGCCGAAGCCGAGCATCAGGACGGCTCGCCACGCACTCCTCGCCGATACCGCCTCGGGGTCGTCCTCGGCCATCAGCGCTGTTCCCGTGCCGGAATCGGTCAGCCGGGCCATGGGCCCTCCTTCATTCGGTACCGATCGGTTCTGTTTATGAGGACGGTACCGCTCGGTGCCGTTTGGGGTCAAGATCCGCTACCGTGGACCCATGGCGACCCATGCACGCGACCGCCTCCTCCAGACCGCGGAGGAGCTCTTCTACGCCGAGGGGATCCACGCCGTCGGCGTGGAGAGACTGCTGGCCGTCTCCGGGGTCGGCCGGGCGTCCTTCTACCGGCACTTCACCGGCAAGGACGCCCTGGTGGCGGCCGTCCTGACCCGTCGGGACGAGAGCTGGCGCGCCTGGCTCGAAGACGCCGTGGACGCCCGCGGGGGCGGACCGCTCGCGGTCTTCGACGCCCTCGCGGAGGGGGCGGCGGACGTCAACTTCCACGGCTGCGCGTTCATCAACGCCATGGCGGAGGTGTCCGACCCCGCCAGCGAGGTGTACCGGCTGGCGGCAGCGCACAAACAGGCGGTGACCGACTTCCTCGACCGCCTGCTCGAAGCCGCCGGGCACAGCCGGCACTCCGAACTCGCGCCGCAGTTCGCCCTGCTGATGGACGGCGCCATCGTCACCGCGATGCGCGAGCGCAACGCCGCACCGGCCCTGCTGGCCCGCCGGATGGCGGAGCGGCTCCTCGACTGAGCGCCGCCCCCGCCCCGGGAGGACCGGCGCGGCCCCGGCGGCCCCCGCGTCGGTCGGGCGGGCGGCGCACCGGCCCGGGGCGGGCGGCGTCTGCGGCGGTGGTGGCACGGGCTCTCCCCCTCTCTCGACTGTCCGGTTCGTCGGTCAGGGCCGGTGCCCGGCCCGGGCCACCGGCGGTGCGTCCGCCGCGACCCGGCCCGGTGTCCCGATGGCGGCGGCGATGACCAGACCCCGCTTGTGCGTGATCGAGACCCCGATGGCGGCGAGGCCGCGCTCCCGGGCCCTCAGCGCGGCCTCGCCGCCGAGCCGGACCATGGGCGCCCCGCCGTCGGCGCGCAGGACGCTCACCTGCCGGGGGGTCACTCCCCCGCCGAAGCCCGTGCCGATCACCTTCAGCACGGCCTCCTTGGCCGCGAACCGGCCGGTGAGGAACTCCCGGGCCCGCTCCGCCCCGTAGGAGTCCGCGATCTCCAGCTCCGCCGGCGCGTAGGCGTACACCCGGAACCAGGGCCGGCCGAGCAGCGCCGCCAGCTCGCCCTCCTGGAGGACGTCGACACCGATCCACACGGTCAGCGCACCCCCCGCCGAGGAGGCCGGACGACGCCGGCCCGGACGGCGGGCACGGCGCGGACGACGCCGGCCCGGACCGGGCTCACCGGAGGAACGTGCCCTTGAGCACGCCCTGGAAGACGGCCAGCCGCTGGATGTGCCCGGTGCCCTCCATGAACTCGAAGGCCCGCGCGTCCCGGTACAGCTTGTCGAGCAGCGGATCCGCCAGCAGGGCGCCCGGGCCCAGCAGTTCGGCGGCGGCCAGGGTGCTGCGCTCGGCGAGCTCGGCGGCACGCGTCTTGACCCCGGCGATCCGGTCCGCTCCCGTCCGGCCCGCGTCGATCGCGGCGGCCACCTCGTAGTTCCGGTGCCGCAGCGCGGCGAGGGCGTCCACCAGCTCGTCCAGCCGCAACCGGTCCGTACCGGTGAGCCCCGGACGCTCCTCCCGCACGTGGTCCAGCACCGCGCGGACCAGCCCCAGCGCCGTCCCGGCGAGCACCGGACGGAACCGCTGCAAGGTCCGGATGGCGCCGACCAGCCCGCGCCGGCTGGGCTTGAGCGTCTCGTAGCCGAGGATCTGCTCGCGCTCCACCCGGACGTCCTCGAACCGGATCGCGGAGATCCGCGCGCCGCGCAGGCCGACGGTCGGGATCAGCTCGGCCCGCAGGCCAGGCGCCGTGGTGTCCAGCAGCACCGCCTCGATGCCGAGCGGTCCCGGTGCCCGGCGGCAGAACACCACGCCCAGCTGCGCGAAGGCGGCGTTGCCCACGTAGCGCTTGGCGCCGTTCAGCCGGAAGCCGTCCCCGTCCGGGGTGAGCGCCGTCTCCAGTTCGGCGGCGGCGGACCCCTTCTCGGGCTCGGTCAGTCCGAAGAAGGTCCAGGTCGATCCGGGGGCCGCCACCCGCTCGTAGTAGGCCTGCCGCTGCTTGTCGTCACCCAGCGCGGCGACCGCCACGCCGGACATCAGCGGGCCGGGGCAGGCGAGCATGAAGCCCGCGTCTCCATAGCTCAACTCCTCGATGGCAATCGAGTGTTCGAGACAGGAGCTCATGTCGTAGGTGTGTCCGTCGATGCGCAGCGGCCGCTCCAGGTACTCCACCGGGACGGTGGCCTTGCGCATGATGTCCACCACGGGGAGGTGCAGCCAGCGGTCGATCGCCTCCGGGTCGCGGTCGATCTCCAGACCGATCCCGCGCAGCTCTCCCGCGGACTCGCGGATGTGGGACCTGAGCGCGGCTGTCCGGTGCGGGTCCGGCTCACTCATTCCCGTCCTCGTCTCGTTCTCGGCGGTCCGGCAGGAGGTAGGTGTTGCCCAGCAGTTCGGCGAGGTACAGCAGCCGGCCGGGGCCGTCGGCCACGAAGCCGCTCGCGCCGTACAGCTTGATCGCGACGCGGCCCGCGTCCACCAGCCCGCGGTGGATCCGGTGGCGGCGCGCGGCGGTGCGGTCGGGGATCGCCAACAGGTCGGCCGCCTCGGTGAGGGCCAGCGCGACGTCGGCCACCGCGCTCCGCACCAGCTGACGGTTGAGCAGGGTGGCGCCCTCCGAGGTGCGGTCGTTGAGCCGGACCACGACGGCGTCGAGCAGCCCGCGGAGCAGCTCCCGGTGGAGCCGGAGCAGCCCGTCGGCGAACAGCTCCCGGGCCCGGTCCGGCGACGGCACCCCGGGGCCGGTCACGGCGAGCGCGGCGAAGCCGCCCGGCACCGGGGCGCCCTCCGGCAGGCGCCCGGCCGAGGCGACGGCCCAGCCGCCGGCCGAGCTGACCAGCGCGCCCGGGCCCGCCAGCTCGTGGCAGGCGTCGAGCGCGGCGGCGAAGTCCCGCAGAGCCGCCGCGGCCCCGGCGCTACCGGTGCCGGCGCCGCCGGGCGCCGTCCGGGGCGGGGTGTCGACCGGCGGCATCAGAGCGCCCCCTCGCCGGAGGCCGCGGTCCCGGCGGAGTCCGAGGCCAGCACGGCCAGGTGGCTCTCGCCGGAGCGCGGGTCGGTGTCGCAGAGCAACACCGTGGCGTACCGGTGCTGCCAGGAACGCCAGTTCCGGGCCAGTGCCAGCCAGACGCTGGTGCAGTAGCTGCCGGGCTCCACCCGGTGCCGGGGGCCGTCCTGGTCCAGCTCCCGCCGGTCGAACCAGGGCCCGGTGACCACCAGCGTGCCCGCCGGGTCCTTGGCGGCGAGCTCCCCGAGGCGGTCGAGGGGCGACTCGGTGGCGGGGATCGTCTCGACCCCCGCCACCCGGGGTCCGCCGGTGGTGCCGAGGACCAGCACCACCCCGGAGTCGACCAGGCCGTTGTCGTGGACCAGGGGGAACCGGGTCGGCAGGGTGGTCTGTTCGAGGACGGCGAGCACAGCCGTGCGGCTCCGGCCGGCCCGCTGGAAGGCGGAGACGACCCGCAGCGCGGTGAACGGTGCGGCCAGGCCCTGCTGGCCGATGCCGAGGTTGTTGGCGGACCCGCCGCCGAGCAGCCGGTCGAGGTAGGGCGCGATGGCGACGAACGGCGTCACGTCCGGCAGTGCCTGCGCCACGATCACCAGGTCGGGCGCGCTGTCCCGGACGCCCTCGATCGCCGCGAGCCGGTCGACCAGGTCTCGGTGGGTGACGTTCGGCGCGGCGCGCAGCAGGTCCGGCGCCACCTCCAGGCCGAAGGGCTCGACCAGGTCGCGGTAGTAGGAGAGCGTCGCCGGGTCCTCGTCGTACGGCCGGCGCGGCGGGGAGACCACCGCGCCGGCGCCCTGGAGGGTCGTGGACATCGCGGTCTCCCTCATGCCCCGTCGGCCTGGGCCAGGACGTAGTCGGTGAGAGTGCCCACCGACTTGAAGTCGTCCATGTCCAGGGCTTCCGGGTCCACCGAGATCTCGACCGTGTCCTCCAGAACCATCAGCAGTTCCAGGACGGAGGTGGAGTCCAGGTGCAGGTCCTCGAAGAGCCGGGCGTCCTCGGTGATACCGGTGACGGCCCGCTCCAGGACCTCGCTGAGAGCGGCCTCCACCGCGGACACCACGTTCTGACGTTCCATGTTCCGGTTCACTCCTCTGTGCCGGGGCTGTCGGGGCCGGTCTGGGCTTGTCTGGGCCGGTCTGGGCTTGTCTGGGCTGTCTGGGTTGTCGGGGCTGGCGGGGCTGGCGGGGTTGTCGGGGTTGTCGGGGTTGTCGGGGTTGTCGGGGCTGTCGGTGGCTCTGTCACGGTCGCGCGGTCGGGGACTTCGCGGCTGCCGCGGCTGCTGGGGCTGCCGGGAACGGCCGCCGACCGGTCAGTCGAAGTCGACGAGGTGCTGCTTGGCGAGGATCTCCTCGCGGCGGTCCCGCTCCCGGACCAGGTGCGCGGCACCGTTGTGGACCAGGACCTCGGCGGGGAATCCGTGGCTGAGGAAGAGCCCGGGGGAGGCGGTCGGCCCGTAGGCGCCGGAGCGCTCGACGCCCAGCAGGTCGCCGGCCTCGACCGGCGGCAGGGCGACCTTCTTGCCGATGACGTCGTTGGGCGTGCAGAGCGGCCCGGTGACGGTGTACGTGTCGCTGGGCTCGTCCCGGTACCTGGTCAGCGAGCGGATCGGGAAGTTGCGCTTGACGAAGCTGCCGACGCCGACCGCCGCCATGTGGTGGTTGGTGCCGCCGTCGGCGACCACGAAGCGTTCGCCGAGGGACTCCTTCACGTACAGCGCGCGCACCACGTAGGTACCGGCGTGCGCGGTCAGGTAGCGGCCGAGCTCGTTGATCAGCCGGCAACCGGGGTGCGCCCGGACGAAGGGCTCGACGACCTCGTTGATGCCGGCGAGGACGGCCCCCAGGTCGAGGTCCTTCTCGTTGTCGAAGTAGGCGACGCCGAAGCCGCCGCCGAAGTCGACGGTCTCCAGCGGGATGCCGAGCGTCTGCGACAGCTCCTCGGCGATCACCAGGATCTGCCGGGTGTTGTGCACCAGGTCGTCGGCGTTCAGGAACCGGGTGCCCATGTAGGCGTGGAAGCCGCGGACCCGGACCCGGCGCAGTGCGTCGATCACCGGGCGGGAGCGGCGCAGCAGTTCCGCGTCGATGCCGAACTGGCGCGGTTTGCCGCTCATGGCGAGGCCCGAGCCCTTGGTGTGGAAGTCGGGGTTGACCCGGAGCAGGACCGGCACCTCCGCCCGCCCGGCCTGTTCGGCGATCTCCTCCAGGAGGCGCAGCTCGTCCAGCGACTCGCAGACAATGGCGTGCAGGTTCGCCGCGACGCACGCCTCCAGCTCGGCGCGGGTCTTGCCCGGCCCCAGGAAGATCACGTTCTCCGGCGCGATGCCGGCCCGCTGGACGGTCATCAGCTCGACCAGGGAGGAGATCTCGGCGCCGGCGCCGAGCGAGCCGAGGTAGCCGCAGACGGCGACGTTGGGGTTGGCCTTGAGCGAGAGGAAGACGTCCACCGCGGGGTGGAGCCCCTCGCGCAGCGACTGGTAGACGGTGCGCAGCACCTCGGCGTCGTAGACGAACAGCGGGGTGCCGAACTGCTCGGCGATCCGCGAGACCGGTACCCCCTGCACCCTCAGTTCGCTGGTGTTCATGGCGTCCTTTCGGTGGTGCCGAGACGGTGGAGCGCCTCGGTGGTCCGGCGGTCGAGGTCGCCGAGGCCGTGCCGGTCGGCGGCGAAGAGCAGGGTGTAGAGCCGGCCGTCGAACGGGAGGGAGGTGCCGGCCTGCGCGTTGACCGTGCCGAAACAGGTGACGACCAGCCCGTTGCCGTCGACGGGCGGCCGGGCGAGGTCCCCGAGGGCGTGGGCCACCTCGTCGAAGGAGACCGGGGCGGAGATCCGCAGTGGGTAGTGCTTCGCCAGCGCGGCCCCGCCCGGGGCGAGGAAGCGCTCGGTGACCTGCCCCTGGTAACTGGACATGTTCAAACGGGCGTTGATCTCCAGGACGGGGTACACCAGATCGTCCTGCCCGAGCAGCGCGTCCACGCCGACCACGCCGAAGAAGCCGTCCTCGAAGAGCCGGGCACCCAGCCGCTCGGCGGCTGCGACGAGGCCCTCGTGCTGGACGGGCGAGAGCGCGGCGGGCATGACGTGCCCGAGGTGGACGCCGCCGGAGGTCAGGGCCTCCTTCGCGAAGTCGAACCTCACCCGCCCGTCCCGGGCGATGGTGAACTGGTAGTTGAGATCGAACCGCTTGGGCAGGAACCGCTCGACGACGACGTGGATCGCGTCGTCCCCGCTGCTTCGCGCGCGGCGGTCGACCATGCGCAGCAGCCGGTCGGCCTTCTTACGGGTGTCGAGCACGATCAGGCCCTTGCCGGAGACGCCGTAGGCGTCCTTGACGATCACCGGCCCGCCGTCGCCCAGCGAGTCGCCGAGCGCCCGGTGGAGCTCGCCCACCGTCTCGCAGGTGAAGCCGGGGATCGCCCGCAGGCCGAGCTCCTCGGTCAGCCGGCGGCTGTAGATCTTGCTGTTGACCCGCGCCGAGGTCCCCGGACCGGGCACCGCGGGGCGCAGCCCGGTCCGCCGGCAGATCTCCTGCTCCAGGGGGGAGTTGCCCATCGGCATCAGATAGGCGCCGCCGCCCGCGAGCACCCGCAGCCGGTCCAGCAGCTCCGGGGAGTCGAGGACGGCCCCGCTGGTGCCGTCCTCGCCGGCCGGCGCCCGGGTGATCAGTTCGGTGGGCGCGCCGAGCCCGGTCTTCTCCGCGTACGCGCGGTAGCCGGGATCGAGCGGGCGGTCGAGCAGCAGGTGGTCGGTCGGCTCGGCGAGCAGGGCGCCGAGCTCCTCCATCCGCTGCACGGTCGCGGCGGTGGTGGTGATCCGCGCCGCCGGGAGCCCGGTGTGGCCGCGCGCCCACTGGTTCTCCACCTCGAAGTTGCAGAGCCAGACGAACCGCGCTTCGCGGTCGCCGGTCAGCGCCTCCTTGAGGTCCGCCGTGTAGGCGGTGCCGGTCATGGGGTGCCTCCCTCGCGGTGGGTGATGACCATGGCGCCGAAGGTGGCGCCCAGGCCGACCGAGACCAGGACGTAGTGGCCGCCGTCGACCAGCCGGCCCCGCTCGCGCAGGGTGGTGTAGTTGAGGAACACGTCCGAGGCGAAGCAGTGGCTGTAGAGCGGGATGTTGTCCAGGAAGAAGCGGTCCGGGTCGGCGCCCATCCGCTGGATGGTGTGGCGCCAGGAGACGGCGTTGACGTTGTGCGGGATGACCAGGTCGATCTCGTCGAAGCTCAGGCCGGCCCGGCGGACGGACTCCTCGATCACCTCGCCGAGCACGGTGGCGTAGTCCTGGCCGAAGGCGCTGATCTCCTGCTGGGTCATCTCCAGGCCCGCCGCGTAGGCGCCGAGGGTGCGGGTCAGATACGAGCGCACCTCGTCGCCGGGGCCGCCGACGGTCAGCAGGCAGGCGGAGGCCGCGTCCGCCATCACCGCGCTGTTCGGGATCAGCTGGACCTTCGGGGAGT
The DNA here is from genome assembly GCF_044540385.1 of Kitasatospora sp. NPDC086009. Classification (NCBI taxonomy): domain Bacteria; kingdom Bacillati; phylum Actinomycetota; class Actinomycetes; order Kitasatosporales; family Streptomycetaceae; genus Kitasatospora; species Kitasatospora sp. NPDC086009. The sequence goes on along the minus strand of NZ_JBITSA010000007.1, from coordinate 270,190 downwards.
ACGCCCGCTCCCCCGTGACCATCAGCGCGTACGCGCCCTCGGGCGCCTCGGCCCGCAGCAGCTCGCCGGCCAGGTCGATGGCGCCGAGGCTGCTGACGCACGCCTGCTGGGTGAGGGCGAAGGCCTCGGCGTCGTGCAGCCCCAGCTTCGCCCGGATGACCCGGGCGGCGTCGATGTGCGGCGGGGCGAGCGTCTGCATGGTGTGCGCGTAGATGACGTAGTCGACCCGCCGTCCTGCGGGAAGCGCCGCCAGAGCACGGCGGGCCGCGGGAAGCACCAGGTCGAAGAGGCCGGTCCCGGGATCGAACCGCAGCCGGTCGAGGCCGTAGATCTTCCGGAACACGCCCACTTCGGCGCGGCGCAGCCCCAGGCTCTCGGCGAGGTCGTCGATCCGCACGCTCCGTTCGGGGAGGAACGACTCGATCCTCTCCAGTGTGGTCACGCCACCCATCCGGGTACTCCCCTCATCCGCCCGCTCCTCATCCGCTCCCTCCTCATCCGCCCGCTCCTCCTCTGCTCCCTCCTCATCCGCCCGCTCCTCAGCGGCCGGCGAACTCGGCGCGGACCAGCCAGCTGCGCGCCACGCCCCGGCGGTCGCGGGGCTGCACCTCGTACGGCCAGCGCCCCTGGCCCGCGCCGGGCTCGCCGGGCTCGCGCAGCTCGCGGACCTTCCAGCCGGTACCGGCCAGGAACTCCTCCGGCTCGTCGGTGCCGAAGAGCCAGGGCGTGCCGTCCTCGCGCAGGCCGGCCAGGAAGGCCCTGGAGAAGGGGCTGCGCAGCAGCGCCCGGCTGGCGAAGTCGACGGCCAGCCGGCTGCCGGGGGCCGAGACCGAGCCGAGCACGCCGAGCAGGTGGGAGGCCTGCTCCTCGGTGAGGAAGAACATCAGCCCTTCCGCGACCCAGAGCGTGGGCAGCCCCGGGTCGAAGCCGGCGCGGTGCAGCGCGGGCAGCCACTCCGTGGCGAGGTCGGCCGACACCTCGCGGCGCTCCACCGTGGGCTCCGCCCCGAGCGCGGCCAGCCGGGCACGCTTCTCGTCGATGAGGCCGCCGTGGTCGACCTCGTACACCGTGCTGCCGGGCGGCCAGGCCAGCCGGAACGCCCGGGTGTCCATCCCGGCGGCGACCAGGACCACCTGCCGGATGCCGCTGTCCGCCAGCAGCGCCTCGATGCTGTCGTCGAGGTACTTGGTGCGGATGGCGATGAACGGGATCAGGCCGCCGCCGCCGTACTTGTCGAGGAGCTCGAAGCCGCGCGGGGCCGCGAGATCGCGCGCGAACCTGTCCTGGAACAGGGCGTCGCCGGGGCGCTCGGACTCGACGGCGCGGGCCGCGGCGGTCCACTGGGCCGTGTACGAGACAGCTTCCATGGGGATGGCCTCCTACGGGAGTCGGGCCGGGGTGAAGAAGGCCTTCTCGATCGACGAGAGGGTCTGGAGGTCCTGCATGTCGATGCTGTCGAAGTCGATCTCGACGCCGCTGGCGCTCTCGATCGTGTAGACCAGCTCCACGAAGGAGAGCGAGTCGACGAGGCGGCTCTCGATGAGGTTCTCGTCGGGCTCGATGGATTCCCGGTCCGGGTGCCTGGCCAGGATCCACTCGCGGACCTGGTCGATTCCTGCCGAAGCCATTGCCACTCCTCGGGTGTTGGGGCGATAGGGGGATAGGGGGATAGGGCGATACGGGCATGCTCGGGCCGTGCGGGATGCGCTCGGGACGTACGGGATCCACGCTGCCCGTGCCGGGCCCACGCGGGCCGGTGCGGGATCCAGGCGGCCCGGTGCGGGATCTACGCGGAGGCTCCGCGGCTCAGGCGAGCTGCCCGGCCGCGGTCCGCACCGCGTCCAGGGCCTCGACCGCGTCGCCGTGGTGCAGGTCGACCAGGACGGAGAGCCACCGCTCCAGGCCGAACGCCACGCAGCTGGTGAAGACGAACTCGTTCTCCGGCCCGCGGATGTCGCAGCGCTCGCCGAAGAAGTTGCGGTGCGTGTTGACGGAGGAGACGGCCAGGTCGCCGACCTGGAACTCGTACTTGACCGGGCTGAGCTTCTGGAGCAGGGCGCGGGCGCCGTCGGCCCGGAAGAACGGGTCGAAGGCGGGCACCTTCTCCAGCCGCAGGGACAGCGCGTCGGCGAACGCGGCGATCCGCTCGGCGAAGGACCCGAGGACCTGCTGCGTGTGCTCGTACGAGCCGAGTGCGACGACCTCGCGCATCTGGAAGCTGAGCAGCCGCCGCAGGCCCTCGTACCGCTCCTCGTTGCGGAAGCAGCGGTTGACCAGGGTGATCAGCGCGTCCGCCGCCACGACGGAGTTCTCGTAGTACAGGAAGGCGCTGTAGCAGGTCGCGTGGGGCAGGCCGACCTGTGCGCCGCGCAGTGCGGCGGGCGCGAACCGGCCGTCGACGGGCTTGTTCTCGCCGCTCTCCAGGTCGAGTCCGGCACCGACGAGTGCGAGGTGCGGGAAGTTGACGTAGACGTCGAACTTCTCCAGGTCCGACACCGGGTACAGCGGCGGCGGGAGGATTTCGCGGGCTCCGGCGGAGCGGCCCCAGCCGGCGAACGTCCGGTCGAGTTCGAGGAGCAGGTCGGTCTGGTCCGGGTCGAGGATGACCAGTCCGCCGGCGGGGCCGGTGGTTCGGGGGGCGGTGCCGGCCATCAGATGAGCCCCGTCTTCTCTAGGTACTTGGCGGTCTTGCGGTAGACGCTCTGCTCGAACTCGGCGCGCTGCGGGGATTCGAGGAGCTGCCGGCGCAGGCCGTGCGGGTCCTTGATGCCCGCGTCCCGGTACACCTGCGGGCTGTAGAGCGTCTCGAAGCTGTAGGTCATGTAGCGCCGGATGTAGCCGGCGATGTCCCGCATCTCCTCCTCGGTGGAGGTCTGCCGGACGTCGGCGGCCAGCGCGGTGACCAGTTCACGGCCGAAGGCGATGTGCCGCGACTCGTCCTGGTGGTGGATCCGGTTGATCCCGCGGATCGTCTCGTGCAGGCGGTCGTCCAGCGCCATCCGGGAGTTGAAGTGGTCCACCAGCTCCTCGAAGATCAGGATCCGGGCGAAGACCAGCAGGCTCTCCACGTTCGAGCGGGGGATCTCGGCGTTCGCACCGGCCGGCTGCCGGTAGATCTTCCTGCCGTAGCGCAGGCAGAACTCGGCGAAGAACCACATGTGCTCGTTCTCCTCACCGATGAAGTGGTGGAAGAAGTCCGAGGGCGTCTCGAAGCCGGTGGTGTGAATCCGCTTGGTGACCTCGATGAGAAGTTCCCGGATTCCGTGCACATTGAGACTGTAGAAGTTGATGCTCTCGTACCGCGACAGTGCGTGGAGCTCCTTTTCGGTGAGCCGCCGGGCGGCCTCGGTACCGTGGGTGGTGGTGAGTTCGGGGCTCATCCACCACATCTCCTCGGGCAGGCTGTCCGGCCATTCGAAGAGTTTGTAGGGGTTGTAGTAGTCATCGATCGACTTCGTGGTCAGACGGTCGAGTATTTCCAGGAACCGGCCGTCCTGGTCGATCAGTTTGCTGACCATGCTGGCGTTGACCTCCGAGTTTCCCCGGCCGCCTCGCGGTGACCGGCCGCTCCAATGCCGTGCCGTTTTCCGGCACTCTTCGAAGGTAGGGAAGTCCCGGCGGGCGCCGCAATGACCTGATGTGGTGTGGCCACATACGGCCATATCGAAGCGGCGACGCCCGCCGGGACCGACGGCACCGGACCGGTCAGCCGGCGGCGCCCCGGACCGGCAGGAGTCCGGCCTGGACGGCGGCCGCGCCCGCCTGGAACCGGCTCTCGGCGTTCAACTCGTCCATGATGGTGGCGAGGTGACGGCGGAAGGTCCGCGAGGACATGCCGATGCGCCGGGCCACCACCTCGTCCTTGAGCCCCGAGGCGAGCAGTTCCAGGATGGCGCAGCGGACCTCGTCCAGGGTCTCGCCGTACCTGACCACGTTCGAGTCGATGTCCGTCCCGGACGCCCAGGCGTGCTCGTAGGAGCGCACCAGCCGGGCGACGATGGCCTGCTCGTAGACGACGGTGACGCCCGCGTCGTCGCCCCCGGGGTCGGCCAGGAAGGCCACCTCGCCGCCCACGATGACCAGGCGCTCGAAGGCCTGGGTCGAGGTGCGGACCCGCGCGCTCGCCTCGGCCAGCGTCCGCAGGCTGCCGCGTGAGGCCAGGCTGCTGCGGGCGGTGTGCGGGTACAGGACCTGAATCGGGACCCCGGGCGGCAGCGCCGACAGGCCCAGCACGTGCGAGTCCTGCCCCTGGACCGGGGCGAACGGCTCCATGACGAGGATCTCGGACGGGCGGTCGCGCAGGGCGTCCGCCATCCGCAACCCGGTCTGCTCCCGGTCCAGCCCGCTGAGCACCGGCTCCCTTCGCAGCCGGGTGCGCTGGAGGCTGCTGTAGGTGTCGGCGAACGAGCCCAGCGTGTCCTGGAAGTCCGTCAGTTCACGGCGCTTCTCGCGGATCGCCTGCTCCAGCGGCATGAGCAGTTCCAGTTGGGCGATCTCGGGGCTGCGCGCCACGAAGCGCCCCTGCTCCTGGCAGTACCTGACGAGCTTCAGGCAGCGCAGGGCGGAGAGCGCCTGTTCCGCCCGCTCGGCCGTGATGCCCAGGTCGGTGGCGAGCTCCGGGAGGGTCACCCCCTTGGCCACCAGCAGCCGCTCGTAGACCCGGACCGCCAGCTCCTCGTCGATCGAGCACAGTCCCCGCTTCACGCTCTGTCTCCGTCCGCTCGTCCGGTGGATCCGACACCCAGATCCGCGGTGATCGTCGCGACCACCGCGGCCAACTGCTGATCGAGGAAGAAGTGGCCACCGGGGAAGGAGGTGAGCCGGAACTCCCCTGTGGTGTGGCCCTTCCAGCCGAGCGCCGCCGCCAGGTCGAGATACGGGTCGGCGTCCGCGAACAGGAAGGTGACCGGACAGGTCACGGTGGTGTCGGGCCGGGCGGTGTAACGGGAGTTGGCCCGGTAGTCGTTGCGGATGACGGTCAGGATCGACTCGCGGTACTTCGGGCGGTCCAGCAGCCTCGCCGGGATCCCGCCCAGCTCCCGGAGTTCGTCCAGGACCTCGTCGTCGCCCCGGGGGATGTTCAGGCCGAGCCCGGCGGACGGCGAGCGGCGGCCCGAGACGAACAGCCGCACCGGCGCCCGCCCGGCCGCCTCCAGCCGGCGGGTCACCTCGAAGGCGACGACCGAGCCCATGCTGTGGCCCAGCACGGCCAACGGCAGGTCGTCGAAGGCGAGCAGTTCGGTGCCGATCCGGTCGGCCAGCGCGCCGATGTCGTCGATCCCGCGCTCCCCGGACCCGCCGCGCCGCCCAGGGTACTGGACCGACAGCGCCTCGACGCCGCCGGGAAGGGCGGCCGAGAGCCGGCGGTAGGTGCCCGCCGAGGCCCCGGCGTGCGGGCAACAGACCAGGCGCAGCCCGGCCTTCGGTGCGGGGTCGAATATCTGGATCCATCCCGTGTTATTGGTCAAGCCTTGTTCTTCCATCCCAGTTGTCCCGTCCTATCCGATCACTGGGCAGCGGAGACGCAAATGATTGACGCAGGCGTGGAAGTTCTTCGGTGAGGAGAGTCGGCAGAAGGCAGGTTCGGCGCTTTCCTCGGGCCGTGATCGCCGTCAGGGCGGAGTCGACGGCGGCAACTCGCGTTATCCCTGGTGAGGGCCGCAACACGGTTCGCGGCCACAGCAGTTGCCAGGACGTCAGCTTACCTTGCGCCACTTTCATGTCAACCAATCAGAGTCCGTGTGCGACGTGTTCCCCGTGGGACTGCTGGTGAGGATTGGAAGGCCATGAAGGAACACGCACCATCCTGCCCGGACGCACCCGGGAGGCGCCTCGACCACCTCTATCGCGACCGCCCGCCCCCGGGATCGCGGTCCGTACCGCAACGAAGCGGTGGCGAAGGCCATTCACCTCTATGACAGAGATATCTCGACGGTGCACATCGCCTATCCGCGGAACGGCCCCGCGAAAGTCCGCCCCTGCACCACCCGGAGGCCCCCACGGCCTTCTTCGGCGTCAAGCCCGCGTACTTCTTCGGTGACGAGGTCGCAAAGGAGGCCGATTCGACGCCGACGAGGTGGCTTCGCCGGTCGGCCCTGTCGGCACTGTCGGCACTGTCGGCAGCGGCGGCAGCGGCAGCAGCGGCAGCGCCGGGCAGCGGCGGCCTCCCGCCGCTGCCCGGCGGCCTCACTCCGCGGCCGAGGACACCGGCGCGGCAGGGGGCTCGGCGGGCGCCGTGCGGCCGTCCGCCCGGCCCGAGACCCAGGCGAGGCCGGCCGCCGACACGGCGAAGGCCGCCGCGACCGGGAGCAGGTGCCCGGCGGAGCCGAAGGCCTTCAGACCGATCGCCCCGAGGACGCTGGACAGCGAGACCGCCAGGTACAGCACGGCCGCGTTGAGCGAGACGACGAGGGACTCGGAGCCCGCCGGGGCGAGCGCGATGATCCGCTGCTGCTGCGGCGCGGTCAGCGACCAGGAGGCCACCCCGCAGAACGCCACCGACACCAGCGCGGCCGCGAACGAGCCCCGGCCCGCCAGCATCGCCAGGAAGACGACCGCGAGCCCCAGGGTCGCGGTGATCACCACCTTGCGCGGCCCGTACCGGTCGGCGAGGTGCCCGGCCATCAGGTTCCCGGCGGTGCCGGCCACCCCGAAGACCAGCAGCAGCAGCAGCGACACCCGTGCCCCGTGTCCCCCGACGGCCGGCGCGAAGACGGAGCTGATGTACGTGTAGGGGAGGTAGACGCCGACGAAGGCCAGCAGGGTGCAGGCGAGCACGCCGGCCACCCGCCGATCGGTGAGCGGGGACAGGCGCCGGCGCAGCCCGGCCGCGGTGCCGAGCCTGATCTCGGGCAGTCGCAACGCGATCACGGCGGCGACCGGGACCGCCAGGGCGGTGACGAACCACATCGTCGCCCGCCAGCCGATCGCGTCGCCGAGAGCGGTGCCCAGCGGCGCGCCGAGGGCGAGCGAGGCGGTCAGGCCCACGGTCACGATGGCGATCGCCCGGCCGCGGTGGCGCTCACCGGCGAGCGCCGCCGCCGTGGCGCCCGCGTTCGGGGTGAACATCGCCGCACCGGCCGCCGCGATCACCCGCGAGGCCAGCACCAGCCCGTAGCCGGGGGCGACCGCCGTCACCACGTTGCCCACCCCGAACACCAGCAGCGCCGTGACCAGCACGGTACGCCGTGACCAGGTGCCGGTCAGCGCCGCCAGAACCGGGGAGAGCACCGCGTAGGCGAGGGCGAAGACACTGACCAGCTGGCCCGCCGCGGCGACATCAACGTGCAGTGAGCCGGCGATGTCGGGGAGCAGGCCCGCGATGACGAAGGCGTCGGTGCCCACGGCGAAGGTACCGAGGGCCAGGAGCATCGCGGCGGGTCCCCAGGGGGCCGCCGGGGACGCGTCGGCGGGGTCGGTCACGGTGCGACTCCCGGTTCGATGATCGGCGTCTGTTACGACCGGCATCGTAACGGCAGAGGCCTCCCCCACTGGTGCCGACAGCGCGGCCGACCGTCGGGTTCCGGCCAAATGCCCGTCGGAGAAGTTCCGTTGAAGCCTTCGACGGCCGACGACCCCGAGGCGACGCCGGTCCCTCGCAACTCCCCCGCGGCGGCCGAAAGGCGTCAGAAAGGTCGATGTCCATCGGACAAGACGACTACTATCGAAGCACGGAGAGCCTCCTGCCGAGCGGCCCGGACGGATGGGTATCGTCGGCACCGGTGCACGGCCGCACCGACGAGCAGGGTGGAGCGGATGCACGCGATCGAGGAGACTTGGCTGCCACAGCCCGACCTTGCGGCGGTGGACATCGGCACCGTGCTCCAGGCACTGGCCGATCCGGTGCGCCTGCAGATCCTCCGGGCGCTCGACGCCTCCGCCGAGGAGTCGTGCACGTCGCTGGACCTGCCCGTCAAGCGCTCGACCGTCTCGCACCACCTGCGCACCCTGCGCGAGGCCGGTGTCGTGGCGACCAGGCTGGTCGGCAACAGTCGGCTCAGCCGGCTGCGCCGGGACGACCTCGAAGCCCGTTTCCCCGGACTCCTGACCTCGATCCTCACGGCCGCCCCGGCGACCGCCCCACCGGCCGTCCCGACCGGCTGACCCGGCGGGCCCAGTGATCCGGACCGCCACCGCACCGCCGCGCCATCGCGTCCACCCAACCGCCCCACCGGCGAGAAGGAGCACAGCATGGGCCGCTACGCCCACCTGGCGTACACCGACGAGGTGCGCCTGGTCCAGAGGGAACAGGGAAGCGAGTTGTCGGCCATCCGCCAGCTCGCGCACGGCGACGAGCCCGAGGAGCTGACGGACGCCGAGACCGACTTCATCCAGTCCCGCGACGGGTTCTACCTGGCCAGCGTCAGCGAGACCGGCTGGCCGTACGTCCAGTTCCGCGGCGGTCCGCCCGGCTTCGCCCAGGTCGTCGACGAGCGGACGATCGCCTTCGCCGAGGTGCGCGGCAACCGCCAGTACATCAGCACCGGCAACATCCGGGCGGACGGCCGGGTGGCGCTGTTCTTCATGGACTACGCCCGCCAGGCCCGGCTGAAGCTCTTCGGCCGGGCCTCGGTGCAGGACCTGGAGGAGAATCCGGAGCTCGACCGGCGCCTGCTCGCCACCCGGACCGGGGGCCGGGTGGAACGCCTGATGACCATCCACGTCGAGGGCTTCAACTGGAACTGCCCCCAGCACATCACCCCGCGCTTCTCCGAGGCCGAACTCCGGCCCCACCTCGACCAGTTGCAGGACCGGCTGGCCGCATTGGAGAAGGAGAACCGCCTACTGCGGACGCAACTGGAGCAGCGGGCCGGGTAGACCGGCAGCAAGCTCGCTGCCATTGGGAAGCGGGTCGCCGGGCTGCCGGCGGCCCCTTTTCGACCTCGGTCCGTATGACCTGAGGGCCTGTGCCTGGTCGTGGTGGGGGCTCAGTGTTCGGCGAGGATCCGGCTGGGCTTGGCGGCGGCGGGGCATCGGGCGAACGAACTGCTGGCCCCTCGCACGCGTGCGACGCGACCTGGAACTCGTCCTGCACTGGTCACGTTGGCGCCGCCGCCATCAGCACCGCGCCGCCGCCTGCCACCGCCGCTGGAACGACACCACCGCAGCCGCCACCACATGACCACCAAGAGCAGAGGTCACGATCTACAGCTGCCGTGACTGAGCGATCCTCTCCCGGACGAAGTCCGCCCTTCATCTCATTTTGTTAGCAGTTCTTAGGAGCTCACGGACGGCGGTCCCCGGCCCTGTCGGCCCGCTGACGCGGGGTGGCCGGCCTGCGCGTCGCCCGTCCGGGAACTACCGTTCAGGTGCGAACCGTTTGTCGGTCGGAACACGATGCGGGGAGCGTCGTGCAACTGGGGGTCACGGGTCGAGGGTCATGGCGTTCGCTCTTACGTTGCCCGGTTTGGCGCTGGCGGTGGTGCTGTTCGCGCTAGACCACCTGATCTTCAACACCCAACTCATCGTCAGCGAACTCGTCACCAACGCAATCCGCTACGCGGGCGGACCGGTGGGGCTACGCCTCATCAAGTCGCATCTGCTGACGTGCGAAATCTCCGACCCCAGCCAGACCCAGCCACATCTTGGCGGGCCCTGGTGACCGACGAAGGCGGCCGCGGCCTGTTCACGGTGGCGCGACTGACCCACCGTTGGGGGAGCCGGTACACAACCGCAGGCAAGACAATCTGGACGGAGCAACTACTGGAAGCGGCACTGTGACACGGCCTGCCCCCGCACGCACATAGCGCGCAGTTCGGCCAGCAATGCCCCCGCCGACCACAAGGCCACGTTCAGTGCTTCCCCATGGTGCTTGTCAACCGTCCTGGTGACGTGGGGTGGCTGTGTCGTGCCTCTGCGAGGTCGCGTCGGGGTGGCTCAGCAGTGAAGGTTCGCTGGTCGCCGTATGAGGGCCCAGAGAACGTTGAGGCGGCTGCGGGCGAGTGCGAGGACGGCCTGCTTGTGGATCTTGCCCTCGCTCCGCTTGCATTCGTAGAACATCCTCGAGCTGGGACAGCAACGGGCTGCGACCTTGGCGGAGAACACGTGCAAGAGCCGACGGCGGTAGCGGTGAGGCCGGCGCATGTTGCCGCTGATGCGTCCGGCCGTTCGCTGCTCTGGCCAGGCGGTTACCTACTCGGCGCGGCGGATGGCCATGGCCAGCTTGCATCAGCTGCGGGCCTTGCGCCGAGTCGTCCTGCCTGAGCGCCATCCGACGCCTCGACCACGTGCGGAGTATTCGTGAAGACCCGCAGGATTCGCAGCGCTCCACTCGGGTGCAGGTCGCCCTGCCGGTTGAGATCCGGCGCATACGACGGCAGCTGGAAGACCAGTCGTTGGATCGCCGTTTAGTCGACTTTGCCGTATGGCGCCGGGTCGGTTAGGGCAAGGTGGTAGCGGCACAAGATGTATGAGCATGAGGAGGGCCAGTGGCGGGAGGGGCGGCGCGTCCGAAGCGGCAGCCGGACTATGCGGCGCAGGCACGGCGGGCCGAAGCCGAGCAGCGCAGGCTCCAGCAGCAGGCGGAGCGTGAGCGCAAGGCCGCGGAGGCCCGTGCCAAGCAGGCTGAGCGGGAGCAGCGTGCTGCCTATTCAGTGGCGCGGGCCCAGGAGGCGGTGGACCTCACGAGCGTGGCGGAGGACGACGCCGAGAAGCTGCGGACACTTCTTACCCGGTCGGTCCAACACGCAGCTCCGTTGTCATTCAGCGCGCTTCGCCAGCAGTTCACGCCTGCTGCGTTCGTGGCCGGCAGGTTGGACCGTGCGGTGACCGCACCACGGTGGGAGGACTTCGAACCGCCCGCTCGGCGTGGCCTGCTGGCCTCGCTGGGATTCGCCAGCCCGCGTCACGAAGCTGCGGTCGAGGAGGCCCGGCGCCGTTTCGACGAAGCACTGGCCGAGCACGCCCGAGGAGACAAGAAGCGGGTGGCCAAGCTCGCGGAGCGCCGGGCCGCACACGACTCGAAGGTCCGAGAAGCTGCCGAGCGGGTCCACGCGTTCAACGCCGCATTGACGGAGCGGGAAGCGGCGTACCGGGCCGGAGACGTCGAGGCCGTGGAATGGTTCGTCGACCAGGTGCTGGCCGCGTCTGTCTATCCCCTCGGATTCCCGAAGCGGCACCAGGTGTCCTACCAGGCCGACACCGGTGATCTCCTTGTGCAGTTGGACCTGCCGCTGGAGGACGTGGTGCCGCCAGCCCGCTCCTTCAAGTACGTAAAGACGCGGGACGAGATCGTTCCTGTGCCGCGGCCCGAGAAGGAGCGCAAGGAGCTGTACGCGTCGGTTCTCGCCCAGAGCGCGCTTCGCACTCTGCATGACGTATTCGCCTCCGACCCGGACCGGGTCATCCGGTCCATCGCCCTCAACTGCCACGTCGACACCATCGACCGTGCCACGGGACGCGGTGTCCATCCGTGCCTGATCACCCTGCAGGCGAGCAGGGAGGACTTCGAGGCCCTCGTTCTCACCAAGGTGGAACCCCGACTGTGTCTCCAGCGGCTTCGGGCTCTCGTCTCCCCGAACCCCTACGAGCTGGAACCGGTGCGCCCGCTGGTGACGTTCGACCTGTCGAAGTTCAGGCTGATGGACAGCATGGACGTGGTTGCCGGCCTTGACAGCCGACCAGTACTGATCGACCTTTCGCCCCTCGAGTTCGAGCACCTGGTCCGCCAGCTCTTTGAAGCCATCGGCATGGAAGGGTGGAACACACAGCCGTCCAAGGACGAGGGAGTGGACGCCATCGTGATGAACACCGACCCAGTGATGAAGGGGCTGTGCGTCATCCAGGCGAAGCGCAGCCGTAACGTGGTGCCCTTCGAGACCGTCTCGGCCCTGGCGGGCGTCGTCGAGCACAAGCGGGCAGCGAAGGGCATCCTGGTCACCACCTCGTGGTTCGGCAGAGCCAGCCAGGCGTTCGCCCAGGACCACGGCCGACTCGAGCTCCTCGACGGAGCCAACCTGGTCCACCTTTTCAAGGAGCACCTTAATCTCGACGTCATCCCCGGCCCGGTTCCCCCCAAGCGTCGCGCCTAGAAGCGCTGTTCGCTCCACTCCAGGCGAGCACTCGGCGGGGCGGGAGCTCGAGGGTGGACTCGCGTGCGGCCGGGGCGAGGATGTATTCGTCCATGCTCGGACAACGCCCACGCCGTAGGTGCGGCTGTATGCGGCCTCGCCTCCGGCGTAGGAGCCGAAGTCCGGCTCCTCGGTGGTGACCTCGCTGTTGACGTCGACGGCGTGGAGGCTGCCGGGGCGTCCGGCAGCTGCCCGCAGAGCCCTGTCCACCAACTCCATGGTCCGGCCCTGGTTTTGTCCGACACCGCACCGGAGGCGCCCAGGAGTTGTCCTCCATGGAACCGATACGCCCCCTCGGAGTCGTTCGTCCCCAGGTTGTCCGACCGATGGAGCAGGATGGGCTCTGACGAGTCACCGGGAAGAGGGAAGCAAGGAATGGCCGCCGACGAGACCCAGCTGCCTGTCGAGTTCCTGGCCACCCTCGCGGCCGGCGCCGATCCCGGGTCCGCGGCGGCCCGGATGGCTGCCGAGCAGGCCCATGGCGTAGCCAACAGCCAACAGGGCGGACCGCTCCTCGCCGCGCTTCTCGCCAAGCCGTATCGGGATTCGGCGCCCTCCTGGCTGTTGGAGGCCGCGGTGGCGAACGGGCTGCGGCAGAGCGAGAGCGAGTACGAGTACCTCACCGACTCAACCTCGCTGGTGGTCCTCGCGCTCATCCACCCCGACTGCGGCCCGCCTCTGCGGGCCGACGCGTTGCGCCGCTGCTCCGATCGCCGGCTCGGATCCCTGGGCACCGCTGACGGGCCTGCCGACCTCTGCGCGGCCGTCGCCGACGAACTGCGCAGACGGGTATCGCGGCCACCGCACATGACGCCCGAACTACTCAAGGAACCCACGCCCGCACAGGTGGTCCTGCGTACGGGACGCCTCCACGACGACGTGTTCGAGGCCGCCGTCGCTCTCCTGCCCGACGGCCTCGACCGCACGCGTCTGGAGGACGAGGATTCGGGCGCCTGGTCCGATCGGATCAGGGCAGCGTTCGACGCGTGGGGGCGCATGTGGTCGGCCGTACTCGAACAGCACCCCGACCGGCACTCCCAGCTCATCGGCAGGACCGCCGGCAGCACGGCGAACCGCGTCATCCGCGACCAACTGCTCGGCAGCGTGCCGTGGACGGTCGAGCCGAACCTCCTCAGGCAGATCGCACTGGATGACCTCTCCCGGTTCGGCGCCGCCATGCTCGCGACCCGGATCTGCGGCTTCCTCCAGAACGGATCCTCGAAAGAGGAGGCCCGGCAGCACTTCGCCGCCGAGCTCTCCGCCCTGGACGAGACCGATCGGAGGGACATCGAGTTCCTGCACCTACGGGACGACGGATTCGACACCGGCTGGGGCACCGACTCCGCCGTCTCCTGGGTGAGCCACGCGGCCGACGGACGGTGGCGCCTCATCCTCAACCCCGCCGAAGCCAAGCCCGCCTGGGGCGACCCCCGGACCTGGCGAAGCCATGCGGACGAACTCGCGGACCTGGGAGGGCATTTCGCCGAGACCGCCGCGCAGGCCCTCCAGACCTGGAAGCCGAAGGAGTTCTACGGGATCAGTCAGGCCACCGACCTCCGCTGGGTCCACGCCATGCTGATCCACCTGCCCGAACTCATGCCCGCCGTCGAAGCGGCCGTCCGGCTGGTGATCCGCGACGCCCGCCGCGGCCGGTCGGGTCCCCAGTCGTACGACTACAGGGCCCAGGAGGACCGGCGGCAGTTCGACGAACTCCTGGACGCGATCACGCGCATCGTCGCCGACCCCGGCCCGCAGCCGCCCGCGACCCGTCGCGCGGCCCTCGGCGATCCGGAAGAGGTGACGGTGCGGAGCCTGTCCGCCGTCTCCGCGGAGGTGCTCGACGCGTACCTCGACCGGCACGCCGGCGACGACGAACTCGTGGAAAAGGCACTGCTGTCCTTTGCCTGGCACGGCCACCGCAGCGAACCGGCATTCACCTCTGTCCTCGCCCGCCACTCCGACCCGCACCACGCCGTCCACACACTCACCTATGAGCTTCGCCGCAGGCTCGGAGGCAATCCCAACAACCGCGAAGCGTGGGCCCGGGAGATCCTCGCCCTACCCGACTGCCCCAGCGAGACCATCCTCGCCCTGCCCGCCTGGACAGCACTAAAAGCACGCGGCAACCACTACAACAGCACGCACCCCACCGTGATCGCCCTGGTCGAAGCAGCGCTCGGCAACGACCACCAAGCCTGGCAGCGATTCGCCGCCAGCCCGATCAGCAACTCCGGCCCCAACGCCTGGCTCCGCCTCGGAGACATCCTCACGGCCGCCGCAGACGGAACGGCGTGGCCCAAGCCGTCCGCCTCCCGGTGACAGCTCCGGGCTGCGCCGAAACACGCCGGCCACATGGCAGTACCGAGCGCCGGCGGTGGCGGGCGTGGGAAAGGCCTAGCTGGTGAAACCGCACCTTCACCGCCGCGCCTGCCGGGTCACGCGCAGGGGTCGCACAGCGGCCGGGGCTCGCGGACTCCGCGTGTGATGTCCTCGGGGAGCTCTGGGCCGGCGAGGTAGCAGCGGCCCTGGGCTTCGCCCTTCGCGGCGAGCCATCCGGCCCGGACGAGTTCGCGGATGTCGCGTTGAGCCTGCTGCTCGCTCAGTGCCGCGTCGGCCTGGTACGTGGCGCGGCGCAGGCGGTTGCCCATGGCCGCGGGGTAGAGGGCGTAGAGCATGCGGCCGGGCCAGCCGCACTGCTCGATGGCTTCGTCGAGTGCGGTCCAGACCTGGCGGGTGCTGTTCACCTGCCGCTCGACGCTCTGGGCCTGCTACTGCTGGTGGTGGGCGCGCAGGCAGCACCGGACCCGCTGGAGGATGTCGCGCTCCGGGGTCCAGAGGGGGCCGCCGACCTCGCCGAGGACGTCGTAGTAACGGTAGGTGTTGCGGGCCCGGCCGAGCGTCCGCCGCACCCTCAACGACGAGGGCGGACAGCCCCGAAACACCGCGCTCACAAGCTCGTTGACATCCGGCATGTTTCCTGTCAACGACGACCTCCAGCCTCCATTGCTACCGATGAAGAGTCAGCCTCGGGGGAGCCCGGAAGGAGCGCGACAGCGCCCACTCACAAGATCGAACCTCACGTCCGCCGCCTCCGACCGCCGGGCCAACGTCGGCCTGAGGCTCGGCGTCACGGGCTTTCACCGTTCCCTGCCGCTCGGATGGGAGGGCCGCAGCAACAGGCCTTACGGTCATGCGAGGTTCGGACGATACGGGGAGTAGCCTTGGTATCACCGAAGGCACTTCGTATGCCGGCACCGGACACTGGCGTCGTCTCCGGCGAACGGGTATGCCGGACCCGGGCCCCGCTCGGGTTCGGAGACAGGCCCCTTGATCATGACTGTGATCCTCGATTGTGCGCCGACGCCGACCACCCCCGAGTCCACCCTGCGTCTCTCCCTGGCACCCGGCGGCGCGCAGGCCGGTCGGCTGGACGGAGCCTGGTGGCCCCGGTCGCGTGACCTACTTCGCGAACTTCCCTCCCTGGCCGCCGAGATCGACAAGCGGTGGGGCCGGGTCACCCGGATCACTGTGAATCCCGCACAGTGGCCAGTCGTCCCCCGGCGGATCCCGGTCGCGGGCCACACCGTCCACGCGGGCTGGTTCACCCTCGAACAGGACGAGCACGTGGTCACGGTCTGCTCCTACGCCCCGCGCCGCCTGAACCTGTTGGTCGTCCCCCCGCCAACGGATGCCGTCGATGCCGCCCGGCTGATGACCGAGGCGGCCGACCCCGCGAACACCAGGACCGCGAGCGCCCTGCTCGCCGCCGGGACGGGCGGCGGTGCGGCACAGCCGAAGGCCCGTTCCGACTTCCTGCCGTCGGCTGTCGCACCCGCCGACGGCGTGGGTGAGGCCGGCAGGCGAGCAGATCTCGCCCGGAGCCGGGCCGCCTCCTGGCCGGTTCCCGCGTAGCCGAGAGGCGCCCTGTACGACCAGGGCCGAGGGCCGGGCTGGTCACTCGCGTGACCACTCGGTCTCCGCCTGGGGCTTGCCGACAGCGTCGGCCCCTTCCCAGAGGCGAATTCTGATCGCCTGGGGGCCGGGAGCAGGCTGGGAGAGCGTGCGCACGAACACGTCCCGCAGGTGGTTGGCCGCTCGCTGGGGCGGCCCGTCGTACTCCAGCGGGTTCTGTGTGGGCGCGCTGTCCTGCCGGGACCACTGGCCGTCGTCGTCCTGGGTCTCCAGAACCCAGCGGTAGTACCCCATCCTGGCCTCCCATGCCGACGATCCGGGCCCCGGGAACGACAGTATGGGCGGGTCGGGTCAACCGCGACCGGTGGATTCCGCCCGCGCAGTGGCCCGCCCGCCGGTGGCGCCAGTCGCACACCGGCGGCCGGCACCGACCGCGCACCGAGTCGTCGAGGAAGCCTCCATCAGATTCGCCTCCGACCTACTCGCCCGTACACGGGGGTGCACGCCGAGGCCACCGCCGGTGGCCCCGGACGGACCTTGAAGAAGACCGAGGTGGCACTCTGCTGTTCCTGATCATCATGGCGATTGTGCTCGGGCTGGTCGGCGTTGCCGCCGACAGCCTGCTCTCTTGCTGTCGGTATCGCCGCACTGATCGTCGCGCTGATCCTGTCCGCCGTCAGGTTCCGGCGCGGCGGCCGGTCCGCGAACCGCTGAGCGGTCGGACGACCGTCGCGGAGTGCGTCCTACGGTTCGCCCGGAGGCGGATGGCCGTCAGTACTCGGAGCCGCTTCGCAGATAGGTGCCCGCGACTTGGAGCCATGCCCCGGGCCCGAAGCACGCGTCGATCCGGTGCGGCGTGTCCTGGAAGACCCGAAGGATGCGAAGCGCACCACTCGGATGCAGGTCGTACTCGAAGGTGACGCCGTCTTCCGGCCCGTCCTCGTACTGCAGGTCCAACGGCCCCTTCGACGGCTCTGCCGGCGCCCTGGCCTCGGATGAGAGTTTCACGTAGACGGACATCTTTCCGTCCCACCTTTCCTGTCTGCCTGAGGAGCCCAGCCCGCGATGCCGGTCCTCTCAGGTCGCATCGGCTGGTGGCTGGGAGGCCGATGCCGGTGGCGATGAGGAACTACCGTGCCGGGTCGCCACCGCCGGCGTCGACCGTGCGCGTCATCGCGGCCAGGGCCGCCTGCTGGCTCGCCTTTGGGGGACGGCGACCGGACTGAAGGGGTCGTGGTCGCCTCGTGCGGGGTCACCGTGCCGTCGCCGACCGGGTGCTGGGCGATGTGCACCAGCTCGCCGTCCACGACCAGCCGGTCCGGGACGTCGTCCCGGGTGTTCGCGTCCTCTCCGACGCTCACCACGAGACCCTGCGTTCGGCCAGTGCGGCGGCCAGGCCGAGCAGCTCGACACCCCTGGTCCCGGAAACGCGCCCACCAGGCGCGCCTTCGGGCTCGCCCGCGCGCGAGCGGGTGGTTCCCAGGCGCAACAGCACCGTTCCCAGTTTCGCCGCCCGCTCGTACCGGTCCGGTCCGGGAGCTGCCGTGGTGCGAGGCACCGGGTTCGTCCAACACTGCTCGCCCCCTATCCGCCGGCACCGGCCAGGCCCGCCTGCCAACGGGAGCGTTCCCCGGCAGGGGGCGGCTCGGGCTGCCCCATACCCCCACGCTACTCCGCCCCACCGGGCCGATCCGGCCGGTCAGGAGTGCGGCGGCGGGGCGGCGGTGTCTCCGCGCCACTCGATCAGGAACAGGGTGGCGTCGTCACTCGTGCGCCCGCCCCGCTTCTCCTTCAGGATGTGGGAGAGCGCCCGCACCACGGCCCGCACCCCGTGCTGCGAGCGTTCGACGCGGTCGACCCAGTCGATGAGCTGTTCCTCCCCGAACTGCTCTCCGCCGGTGTCGCGCTCCTCGACCAGGCCGTCGGTGAAGCAGAGGACCCGGTCACCGTGCCGCAGCACCCGCTCGCTGACCACCGGTTCCTCGCCGCCGAACCCGACCGGCAGCGTGGTCTCGCTCTCCAGCCGCTCGACGACGACGTGGTCGCGGATCAGCAGCGGCGCTGGATGGCCGGCATTGACCCACTCCAGCCGGCCGGTCACGGTGTCCAGGCGCATCATCTGGGCGGTGACGAAGTGGTCGGGTCCGAACTGCTCGGCGATCGCCCGGTCCATGAACGCGTAGATCTCGGCCAGTCCGGTGTCGGCCCGCCGGGCGTGCCGGTACGCGCCGATCGCGACGGTAGCCATGGTGGCGGCGTCCAGACCATGACCCATCGCGTCGATCGTGGCCACGTGCAGGAAGTCGTCGTTGAGCGCGTAGTCGAAGCTGTCACCGGCCACCTGGTAGGCGGGTTCGAGGATGCCCGCCACGGCGACCCGCGGAACAGCCATCGACAGCGGCGGCAGCAGAGACCACTGGATCTCCGCCGCCACGCTCATCGGTTCCAGACGCCGGGCCTGGAAGATCCGGTCGGTGTAGCCGCTCTTGGTGACCAGCAGATCCGCTACCAGGGCGGCGAACCGGTGAAGGAGCCGCCGATCGTCGTCATCGACAGTGTCCAGCGTGAGAGCCAGTACCCCGACCTCGTCGCCGCCGTCCAGCAACGGCAGGTACAGCCGCACGCCATCGGTCTGCGGTACCTCGACGGGGACACCGCGCAGGAAGGCCGCACCAGCGGGTGAACCGTCGATCAGCACCGGCTCCCCGCGAGCCAGCCCCCGGCCTGGCAGCGGCACCAGCACCAGTTGGCCGTAGTCCTGCAGCAGGAGCGCCGGGTCACGGCCGCCGAACCCGTTCACCGCGTCGGCGACCGAAGGAGCGATCAGCCGGGGCGGAAGCTCGTGGGCCTGATCGAGCAGTGCGCCCAGCAGCCGTTCGCCGAACCCCTCCGACCGGTCCGGCCCCGCTGCGTTAGACCGCCGCTCAACGCCCATCCCCGCTCCCCGCCCTTGTCCTCTCACACCACGTGGACCTCGCTACGATCTTGATCAACCTCGACACTCCAGTGCGTCCGCCAATGCCTGTCCTTCCATTACGCCCGACGGCGGCGCGTTGCGCCCCTGGCCACCCCCGACCGCACGCCTTCCTGGCTCAACGCCACCGAGAAGTCGGCCCTGCAGTCCGTCGGCGTGGCCCCCTCGCCCACGCTCCTGGACCAGTCCGCAGCGCTCAAGCGACGCGGCTCGGACCACTACGCCGACCGGCTCACCGACGCGTTCGAGGTCATGCTCAGCACCGGCAGGCGCTGCGGCGAATCTTCGCCCGCCATTGGTCGGACGTCCGCTCCATGGACCGCAACCTCTTCGCCTGCCGAACCATGGCCACCCTGAGCAGTGTCCTGCGGCCGGGAGAGCCCAAAACCGGGGCCGGCCGTGCCCGGGCAGCCCGGCCCGGCGCCGGCCTCTCTGCTGGATGGCCGAACCGTGGAGCCGGCAGCACGGCATAGCCAGTAAAGACGGGCCCAGACGCGACCCCCTGGTCTGTGCCCCGGCGGCTGGAAGCGAGCGGGGCAGCCGACGTGATCCACCGCCGGTTGCTCCGGGTACGGCCTCGTACGCGGTCGCGACCGCGCACGGTCGGCTCATGGACATCGTGGTGTTGAGTGGAACAGATCGAGCCGTGGACACGCGCAACCTGAAGGTGGGCGGTACTGTGACGCCGCCGTCCGTGCCTTCTGATCCAGGAGTGCGGCGGGCCCCCGCCGGGCCTACCGCGGCGCCGGCGGGCGGTCACCGTGCGGCCGGACGGTGTCGAGGGCGATCGACATGTCCCGGGTGGCGTTCTGCGACTCCTGCGGACTCAACGCGCTCATCCGCGCCCACCTGAAAGCCCGCGAAACGGGTATAGAACTCCACCTGCTGAACCCGACCGGTCCTGTAGCGGCCCTGCTGCGGCGTACCGGAGTGAACCACGTGCTTCGGGTGAGCCCCGACCCCGCGGAGGCCCGTTTCGCGCAGAAGGATTCCAGGATCCTCTGATGCCCCGCCGTCCAGGTGGGTCCACCGCCTGGAGGAGGGGGGGCTACCGGGGGCGAGGGGACGGTCGAGAGCGGAGGCGAAGCGTTCCCAGGCGGATGCGGAGACTGCCGGCGGGCGGGTTCAGAGGGTAAGCAAGCCGATGGCGTGGCCGTCGTGGTCGACGACCGGCCACACGGCCAGGCCTCGGGCGCGCATGGCGGCTGCCGCGGTGGCGGCGGACATGTCGGGGGTGGCGAACGGCGCCCGGTCGAGGACGATGTCGCGGACGGTCCGGGCCCGCGCTTGATTTCTAGGCGGCGAGGGCGACGCGGCGGGGTGCCCGGCGGCGGCCGGGGGAGCCCTGGCCGGCGCGGCCCGCGACGGCCGCGCGGGTGTCGCCGCTGGTGGAGGCGGGGCGGCTGCGGCGGTTACGTCACCGTCACCGCCCTCGGCGACGACCTGCTCGTCACCGCCGGCCCACACGATCCGGGCACCGTCCCGACCCCCACGGCCGCTCCCACCTGTCCCTCACCCCGGCGCAGCCGGCCGGCACGTCAGGTCGCCGCCGCGTAGCGTCCGGCGTGCGGCCGACGACAGGTCCGTTGCCGCCATTGCCGCTGCCCAGGCGCGTGAGGCCCGGGAAAGCCGTGTCCTGTTATCGGGTTCATGCCCTCCCCCGGGCGGCCCGCCCGCCCGGCCCACTCATCTGCATCTCCACCGGGCGAAGATCCTTCAGGGCGACTTCGCACTGCCCCACACCAGCGGCATGTACCGCGTCACCATCGAGGAGGCCAGTAGCCGGACCATCGGCGGCCTCGGCTACTCCCACGGCTGACAACCACGGCAGGCCGAACCGCCACCCGGCTTCGCCTCCCACACCTCAGATGCCTCGTGGCCGCCGCCCCGGTCGCTGGTGTCTCCGAGACCGCCCGTGATGCTGGCCGCCGACCCCCGCAGCACATCATCCTGGGTGGGAGGCACCGTCCGCGCCCTCCACCGTTGGGACGCGATCAGGCTCGTCCGCCCGCCCGAGCCGCCAGCGGATTCAGGCTCTACGCCGGCTTTGATGCCCAGGAACTCGGCTGCTTCGTCCCAGGCTGCCGCTGCGGGGCGCCGGGCCGGCCGGGCCGCTTCCGGGGCAACGGTGCGGCCGGCACGATCCGGGCCGAGTCCGGGGCGGCGTCGGCAGCCGCGCGCACCAAAGCCTGGCAGACCATCAGCAACCCGTAGATTTCACGGCCGGGGTCCTACGGGCCGCGCGAAGGACCCCTCGACACGTCCTGATGGCTCCCCACCGCCGGGGCACAGGGCCTGCTAGACTCTTCCGAGTTGCAGTTGTGGTCCCATGAACTTTGTGTGCGCCTGCTGATGTATCGCAGGCGCCTTTTTGTTTCCCGGCTCTTCCCCGGGTGGGTGCTCATCGCGGTGACTCGGATCCCGCGCTGTGCGGGTTTCGGACAGCCCCTTGAAGGAGATTTCTTTATGGCTAATGGCACTGTGAAGTGGTTCAACGCGGAAAAGGGCTTCGGCTTCATCGAGCAGGAGGGTGGCGGTCCTGACGTGTTCGCCCACTACTCGAACATCAACGCCAACGGCTTCCGTGAGCTGCTCGAGGGCCAGAAGGTCGAGTTCGACGTCACGCAGGGCCAGAAGGGCCCGCAGGCCGAGAACATTCGTCCGCTGTAGTTTCTGCCACGGCACCCGCCTGGTAGCGAGGGGTCCGCACCGCGTACATGTTGCCCGGTGCGGGCCCCTCGGCATTGCGCCACGACGCGCATCCCGGGCCGCTCCGGCCCCTGGCTCCAGCCTGGTGGGCACGTGTGCACGACGCGGAGCACCCCGTCCGCATCTGTCCCGAGGGCTGGTGCCGCGGTTCTGAGCCGCTCCGCCCACATCGAGCGCCGTCTGCCGATCACGCGCCGCGCGCAGTCCCGTCCGCGGCCCGCGCCGCACACCTCGGCCCGTCTCTTGCGACTCCCGCTGCCCGGCACTGCGGAGCTTCCTCGCGACGTGCCGCCCGAGAAGGGTTCTTCGCATTCCCACTCCCGACCACTGCTCGCACCGACCCGCCGACTCAGGGGCGCTGTTCCCCGCGAACACCCCCGGCCAGTCCCGCTCCGCCCACATCCATCCCTTCACGAATGCGATGCCACGTCACGCTCGTTCTGCACGGCGCAGGTTCGCGGCGCACACGACGCAAGCGCTCACCCGCTGCGCCTACGCGGTCCGGCTTCGGCTCGCCCTGATGGTGGGTGGCATGTCGACCGACCGTCAGGCCCAGGCACGAAGCCACGGGAGCATCGCAGAGTGGTCGCCGACACCGGCCATCGCGCTCCTGCCGCTCTGAGGTATCGGGCCGGCGTTTCTCCTCCCTGCCCGACACGCGGGTACGGACGGTCCCTGGCTTTTGAACAGGCCGGCCCCGCTCGTGCCCCGGCGGCCCGAACCGCCCAGCGCGCCCGGCCGGACACCCGCGGCAGTGCACGTCAGCCCCCAAGTCCGACCCACCCGAGCAGGGGATTTCCTGATGCCGTTCGAGATCACGCACGCGACCGTCCCGACGCCGGGCGGCGTCAGCGAGGCTGCCGTCGTCACCGGACCAGGGTTCGCCTTCGTCCTGGACGGCGCCACCGCCACGGGAGCCACGACGGGCTGCACCCACGATGTCACCTGGTACGTCGAGCAGTTGGCGGGACTTCTCTGCGCGCAGCTGCTCACGGACAGCTCGGCCGGCCTCCGGGAGATCCTGCGCACTGCCCTGACTGTGCTGGTCGACGGGCACGGCCAGACCTGCGACATGACAAACGCGGACAGTCCCTCGTCAACCGTCGCGGTGGTTCGCGAGCGGGACGGCAGCCTGGACGTCCTCGTGCTCGGCCACTCACCCGTCGCGCTGCACCGGATCAACGGAGCGGTCGAGGTCATCGTCGACGACCGGGTGGCATACCTGGGCTCGTACACAGAGGACGCCGTACGCGGCTACCGCAACAACAGCACCGGTGGTTTCTGGGTGGCCGGTGCGAAGCCCGAGGCCGCTGACCAAGCCCTGACGGCAAGCATCCCGCTGTCGCAGATCCAGCAGGTCGCCGTCCTGTCCGCAGGCGCTTCCCGCCTGCCCGAGCGGTACGGCTGGAGCTGGCCGCGCTTCATGGTCGAGCTGTCCGAATCCGGGCCCGGCCAGGTCATCGGCGCAACACGCGAGGCCGAGGCGTGCACTGCGACCGGGGCATTCAGGGGCAGAGCGCACGACACCGCGGCCATCGTCCTCTGCCGCCCGTCCGAACCGGCATACGCGACGGAGAAGGTCACCGAGACCACTCCCTGACTCGGTCGCCGCAGCCCTCGAGATCGGCAGGGCGCGCGAGGGCGCGGGTGCTGTCGCGAGCGCGCACGGTTGGCCCATGGGCATCGTGGTGCTGCCGGCACTCGTCGAGCCGCTGGACACACACATCCCGCAGGGGATCGCCCCGACCACCTACGCCGGCTACGTGGACTGCGTCGAGGGGCCTGATCCCCGCCTTCGGCCGCTACCGGCTCCCCCAAGTGGAAGGCCGACCGGCGCCGCGCCACCATCGATCGGGTCCCCCCTGCGCCACGCGCCTGACAGGTAGTGCGCTGGCGTGCCAACTCCTGGGCGCAAGCGGGAAACCCGGGCGATCGATCCGACCGTAGTTTCGGGGTGTGCCGAAGCCGCGAACGCGGTGGGCGCTCTACCGATTGCTCCGAGAGGATCCCTCATGTTCGACATCACCAAGGTTCATGCTGCCCCGAGCTCGGACCTCCTCACGCCCGACAACGCGGTCATGCTCTTCGTGGACCACCAGCCGCAGATGTTCTTCGGCACCGGCAGCGGTGACCGAGCCGCGATCATCAACAGCACCGTGGGCCTCGCCAAAGCGGCTCGGGCCTTCGATGTTCCGGCCGTCCTGACCACGGTGGCCGCCGAGTCCTTCTCCGGGCCTCTGCTGCCGCAGCTCGCCGAGGTGTTCCCCGAGCACGAGATCATCGACCGGACGACCATGAACGCCTGGGAGGACGAGGCCCTCGTGGCCGCCGTCAAGGCGACCGGGCGCAAGAAGATCATCCTCGCCGGTCTGTGGACCGAGGTCTGCCTGGTGCTGCCCGCGCTCTCCGCGCTGGAGCAGGGGTACGAGGTGTACGTCGTCTCGGACGCCTCCGGCGGCGTCAGCCCGGCCGCCCACGAGCACGCGCTCCAGCGGATGATCGCCGCCGGCGCGGTGCCGGTGACCTGGGTGCAGGTGCTCCTCGAACTGCAGCGCGACTGGGCGCGTCAGGAGACGTACGGCGCGGTCATGGAGATCGTCAAGGCCCACGCCGGCGCCTACGGCTTGGGCGTCGTGTACGCCCAGAGCGTCATCGGCGCGCACGCGGCCGGCTGATCTCCGTGGATACCGGCATTCTGATCCTGCGTCTGCTGGTGGGCTTGCTCGTCGCCGGCCACGGCGTGCAGAAGATCAGCACGCACCTGGGCGGCAGGGGGCTTGAGGGCGGCACCGAGGAGTTCCGTGCCGACGGCTTCCGCGGCGGATCCCTCACCGCTCTGGCGGCGGGCGGCGGCCAGATCGGATCGGGTCTGCTGCTCGCCGCCGGCCTCCTTACCCCGCTCGCCGCGACCGGGGCCGTCGGGGTGATGACGGTCGCCCTCACCGTGAAGTGGCGCCACGGCCTGTGGGTGCAGAACGACGGGTACGAATACCCGCTCGTCCTCATCGGCGCCGCCGTCGCCCTGGCCGCGACCGGCCCCGGCGCATGGTCCCTCGACGCGGCCCTCGGCCTCACCCCGTACCCGCTGTGGTGGGCCGGCCTCGCGTTCGTGGCCGGCCTCGGCAGCGGGCTGCTCACCCGACTCGTACTGCACCGCCAGACCCCGGCGCCGCCGCGGGCCGCCGCCCCCGGCGGCCGCTGAGCGCGAGCCGCGACCGACCGGGTCCGGCCGCCCTGCGACCCCCGCGCGGGCGGCCGGGCCCTCCCACCTTCCACACCAGGAGTTACCCGATGGACCCCGCGACCACCGCAGCCAGCACCGCAGCCACCACCGCACCCTCGCGCGGCGGCGGTCAGCCGCTGCTGCACCAGAAGGGTGGCGAGACCCAGGCGTTCGGCACGTTGAAGCAGCTGCCGATCGGCCTCGGCCACGACACCCGTATGTACGCCTGCCAGCGGCTGAACCGCGTACTCGCCGACACGCAGATCCTGTACTCCCTCTACAAGAAGCACCACTGGCTCATGCGCGGGGCGACCTTCTACTCGCTCCACCTGATGCTGGACAAGCACGCGGAGGCCCAACTGGCCATCGTGGACGCGCTGGCCGAGCGGATCCAGAGCCTCGGCGGCGTCGCGGTCGCAGACCCGCGCCATGTCGCGGAACTGACGGCCATTCCGCGGCCGCCGAACGGCGTGGAGAAGGTTCCCGTCATGCTGTCGAGGCTCCTCGACGCGCACGAGCGGATCCTGATCGACGCGCGGGACGCCGCCGCCCGGATCTCGGCGGAGGGTGACGAGGGCAGCACCGACCTGCTCGTCTCCGAGGTCATCCGTACCGGCGAGACGCAGGTGTGGTTCCTGGCCGAGCACCTCGTGGACACTCCTCTGGTGCAGGGCTGATGGCGGACACGTACGACGACATCGTGGTCGGCGGCGAGCCGGACAGCCGGCCGGACGCTCCCCCGGAGCGCCGCTTCGAACCCGATCTCCGGTCGATGACCCGGATCAACCTCCGCCCCATCGCCTCACCCATGCCGCTGGGCTTCTTCACGGTGGCGATCGCCTCCGTGATGACGGGGTGCATGCAGCTCGGGCTCTTCGAGACCGACGCCCGCGGCGCCGTCGCCCTGTGCGTGCTGCCGGCCTTCGCGCTGCAGCTCCTGGTGAGCATCCTGGCGTTCGGCGCCCGGGACGTCATCGCGGCGACGCTGATGGGCGTCTTCGCCGGCAGTTGGCTGGCCTACGGGCTCGTCATGTTCAGCGGCGCGCCCGACGCTCTGCGCGTGCTGGGCGTCTTCAACCTCGCGCTCCTGTGTTTCGGGGTGCTGATGACCGCCGTGACACGGCCCAAGCGCGCGCTGTGGCTCGTCCTGCTGGTCTCCCTGCCCCGCTGGGCGACCACCGGTCTGTCAGGTCTCACCGGCGCGGAATGGCTCACCCGCACGTCCGGCGCCCTTGGCCTCGTGGTGGCGCTCGTCGCGATGTACACGGCCTTCGCCCTGATGCTGGAGGACATGCGCAGCGAAGAGGTCCTGCCCATCGGCCGCAGCGGGCCGGCCCACGCCGCCGTCGAGGGCGGCCTCGCGGTCCAGCTCCGCAACCTGGAACGCCAGGCCGGCGTGCGCCGAACCCTCTGAACATCCAGCACCCATGAACACCGCGGCCACGCGGTAGCAACGATCGAACAGGAGTTCCCCCATGTCCCGATCCGCCGAGCCCACCGTCGTGCTGGTCCACGGCGCTTTCGCCGACGCCTCCAGCTTCGCTCGCGTCATCCCGGAGCTGACCGCCGCGGGCCTGAAGGCAGTGGCTCCCGCCGTGCCCAACCGCAGCCTGGTGGAGGACGCCGCGTACATCGCCTCGGTGATACGTGCCGTCGACGGCCCCGTGATCCTGGTCGGCCACTCCTACGGTGGCGCCGTCATCACCCTCGCCGGCGTGGAGGAGAACGTCCGGGCACTGGTCTACCTGGCGGGATACGCGCTGGAGGAGGGCGAGAGCCTGGGCGAGCTGCAGGGGCGCTTCCCCGACTCCGGCCTCGCCGACGCACTCGTCTTCACGCCGTTCCCCGCGATCGGATCCGCCGAGGCCGGCACCGACGTCTCGGTGGATGTCGAGAGGTTCCCCGCTCTCTTCGCCGCCGACGTCGACCCCGGGCTCGCCGCGGTGCTCGCCGTCTCCCAGCGCCCCCTGGCCGCGCGGGCCTTCTCCGAGGCGGCCCCGGTCGCGGCCTGGAAGAGCAAGCCGTCGTGGGGCCTGGTCGCCACCTCCGACCGGACCATCAACCCCGACGTCGAGCGCTACGGCTACGAGCGAGCCGGCATGACCACCGTCGAGGTCGACTCCTCGCACCTGGTCATGCTCGCCCGGCCCGAGGCCGTGGCCGCGCTGATCCAGGACGCGGCCCGGTCCGTCACCCGCTGACCCGCCCGGGCCGCCGGTGCCGAGCCCACCCCCCGGGTGTGGGCTCGGCACCGGCACAGAAGCCTCTGACCTCGAACGATTGGTTGATTATGTTCGAACGCTGATAGCTTCGGTTCGCCCCCGAGAACACTCGGTGGGCGAACGGAGGAAGCACACCCATGAGGTTCGGCGCGAGGCTCGCGCTCGCCGTCATCGCCATTGTCGTCACGGCCGCCGCATGCGTCGCCCCTCCCAGCGCCTCCTCGTCCGGCGAGGCCGGGGACTGCGGGCCGTACGCGCGGTACGGCAAGCACCCCGCGACCCACGTCACCGTCTACGCGTCCAGCCGGGACCGGGAAGCAGACCTGTTCGAAGAGACCTGGGCCGCGTTCGCCGCATGCACGGGGATCGACGTCCAGTACGAGGGAAACGGGGAGTTCGAGGCCCAGATCCAACTTCGGGTCGAGGGCGGCCACGCCCCCGACGTGGCATTCTTCGCTCAGCCCGGACTCCTGGAGCGGTTCGCGCGCGCGGGGAAGCTCGAACCCGCGAGCGCGGAGCTGGTGTCGCTGGCGGAGCAGGGCTGGTCGGCGGACTGGAACAGCTACGCGACCGTGAACGGCACCCTCTACGGCACTCCGTTGGTCGCGAACGTGAAGTCGTTCGTCTGGTACTCGCCGAAGTTCTTCCGGGAAAGGGGACTCGCCGTCCCCCACACCTGGGCCGAGCTGATGGACGTGACGGAGAAGGTCGCCGCATCGGGGGTCAGGCCGTGGTGTGCGGGCCTCGAATCCGGCGAGGCGACCGGCTGGCCCGTGACGGACTGGATCGAGGACGTCCTGCTCCGCCAGCAGGGGCCGGACGTCTACGACCAGTGGGTCTCCCACCGGATTCCGTTCAACGACCCGCGGGTGATCCGGGCGATGGACACGGTGGGATCCGTCCTCAAGAACGACCGCTATGCCAACGGCGGCTACGGACCGGCCCGCTCGATGGCCTCGATCTCCTACCAGGACGGCGGCACGCCGATCCTCTCCGGCGACTGCGCGATGCACCGCCAGGCGTCGTTCTACGCCGAGCACTGGCCGAAGGGCACCCGGATCGGACCGGACGGGGACGTGTTCGCCTTCCTCCTTCCAGGGGTGGACACAACCAGCAAGCCCGTCCTGGGCGGAGGGACGTTCGCCGCGGCATTCTCCGACCGCCCCGAGGTGCGAGCCTTCCGGGAATACCTGGCGAGCGCCGACTTCGCCAACACGCGGATGAAGAAGGGCCCCTTCGTCTCCGCGAACAAGGGAGTGAATCCGGCCGACGCCGCCGGCCCGATCGACAAGCTCTCGATCCAGCTGCTCCAGGATCCCCGGACGCAGTTCAGGTTCGACGGTTCCGACCAGATGCCCGCGGCCGTCGGTGCGGGCACGTTCTGGAAGGGAGCCGTCGACTGGATCAGCGGCAAGGACACCGAATCGGTGGCGGCGGCCATCGAACGGTCCTGGCCGAGCCACTGATGTCGTTCGACGTCGTCGCTCAGCAACCCAAGCTGGCCCACCTTCTCCAGGGCATCGTCGCGTTCTCGGCCGTGGTCGGCCTGATCCTCCTGGCACTTCACCGAGGGCCGGTACGCAGGCGCGGCGCGGCCTTCCTGCTGCTGGCCCCCGCCCTGCTGCTGCTCACCGTCGGCCTTCTGCTGCCCGGCCTGCACACCCTGGGCCTGTCGTTCATGGGAGACGAAGGGGACACCTGGGTCGGCGTCGACAACTACGTGTGGATGTTCACCGACCCCGAGGCGCTGATCGCGCTCCGCAACACCCTGGCGTGGGTGGTGCTCGTGCCCTCGCTGGTGACGGGGATCGGTCTCCTCTACGCCGCGGCCGTCGTGCGGTCGCGGTTCCGGGCGCTCGCCCTGTCCCTCGTCCTGCTGCCGATGGCGATCTCGTTCGTCGGCGCCGGCCTGGTCTGGAGGTTCGTCTACGCCTACCGGCCGGCCGGCGCGGAGCAGATCGGGCTGCTGAACGAACTCGTCGTGGCGTTCGGCGGCGAGCCGAGACAGTGGCTCGTGGACTCCCCCTGGAACATCCTGTTCCTCATCGTGGCGATGGTGTGGAGCCAGGCGGGCTTCGCGGCCTTCCTGTTGGCGGGCGCGATCGCGGCGGTTCCCGGTGAGATCACCGAGGCGGCCCGGCTGGACGGTGCCTCACCGCGGCAGATCTTCCGGCACATCACCGTGCCGTCGATCAGACCCACGCTGCTCGTCGTCGTCCTCACCGAGGTGATCAGCACCTTCAAGGCGTTCGACATCGTCAAAACCATGACCGCCGGGCAGTTCGACACGGGTGTCATCGCCCACGAGATGTACGACCAGTCCTTCCGCTACGGCCGGACCGGCCACGGCGCGGCCCTCGCGGTGCTGCTCTTCCTCCTCGTCACCCCTGTCGTGGCCTACAAGGTCCGTGCGCAGCGGAGCGTGAGGTGAGCGGGGTGCGCGGGGTGAGCGGTGTCCGGGAGCGTCTGTCGTCCCGTGTGTTCTCGCTGGCCGCCGTGGTGATCGCGATCGTGTGGACCGTGCCGACGCTCGGTCTGTTCCTCTCCTCGTTCCGTCCCGAGGCCGAGATCAAGACGACTGGCTGGTGGACCGTGTTCGGCTCGCCCCACGTCACGCTCGCAAACTACCGTGAGGTGCTGTTCGGCACCGGGAACGCGTCGGGCCGGCTCGCCGACCACCTGGTCAACTCGATCGTCATCACCGTGCCCTCGGTGCTGTTTCCGCTCACGCTGGCGTTCCTCGCCGCGTACGCCCTGGCGTGGATCGACTTCAAGGGGCGCGACGTGCTTGTCGTCGGCATCTTCGCACTCCAGATCGTGCCCCTCCAGATGGTCCTCGTCCCGCTGCTGCGGCTCTTCTCCCGTGGATGGCTGTTCCTGCCCGCCTGGAACGTCACCGGAGCGGCTCGGTTCAGCCAGGCGTGGTTCGCCCACACCGTCTTCGCGTTGCCGTTCGCGGTGTTCCTCCTCCACAACTGCCTGGCCGGACTGCCCCGTGACCTGGTCGAAGCGGCCCGGGTCGACGGCGCGTCACACGCGACGCTGCTGCTGCGGATCGTGCTGCCGCTGGCCCGCCCGGTCCTGGTGACGTTCGCGGTCATCCAGTTCATCTGGGTGTGGAACGACCTGCTGGTGGCGATGACGTTGTCGGGCGGGACCGCCGAGACCGCTCCGGTGACGGTCGGACTGGCGGCCATGGCCGGGACGCGCGGCAACGAGTGGCAGCGGCTCACCGCGGGGGCGTTCGTGTCGGCGTTCGTCCCGCTGCTCGTGTTCCTCCTCTTCCGGCGGCACGTCGCCCGAGGTCTGCTCGCGGGGTCCGTCAAGGGATGACACCGCAGGAGACGAGCACGGGCGCCCGGCTGAGCCGACCGGGTCTGCGCGGCCGGGAAGCCGAGCTGGAACAGCTGCGGGCCATGGTCGAGGCGGTGCGTGACGGCGAGGGCAGTGGGATCGCCCTGCTCCTGGGCGAGCCGGGGATCGGGAAGACCGCCCTGCTGGAGGAGGCCGTCTCGATCGCACGCGCCAGCGGGTTCGCCGTCAGCCGGGGACGCGCGGAGGAGCTGCACGAGCTGGCACCGCTGGCCTCGCTGGCCTCAGGCCTGCTGCACGGCGACCCGCCGCTGCTGGCCGCGGAGGACTTCGCGCACCTGGCGGGCCACCACGACCAACGCGTCTGGCTGGTCGAACGGCTGGCCCGGCTGCTAGAGGAACGCTCGACGGACGCGCCCACGATGATCGCGATCGACGACGTCCAGTGGACCGATCAGCTGAGCCGGTTCGCACTGAACGTCATGCCGGCACGACTGCTGGCCTCCCCGATTCTCTGGCTGCTCGCGGGGAGGGAGAACCCGGACCTGCGCGGGGGCGCCACCCGGATGGCCACGCTCGCGCTGCGGCCGCTGTCCGGCGCGGCGCTCGCCGAGTTGGCGCGGGACGTACTCGGCGGGACGGTACCGGATCGCGTCACCGGGTTGCTCGACTCGGCCGGCGGTAACCCGTTCCTCGCGACGGAGGTGCTGACCGGCATCGCGGCGTCGGGTGCGGACGGGGCCGAGCCGCCGGAGCGGCTGGTGCTCGGGGTCCGCGGCAAGCTGTCCGCACTCCGACCGAGCACCCTCGAATTCCTGCGGATCGGCTCGGTCCTGGGCCGCGCCTTCCACCTCGCCGACGCTGCGGCCCTGTGCGGCAGGCCGGCCTCGGGCCTCATCGGTGAACTGCACGAGGCGATCGGCGCCGGGCTCATCGAGGACGACGGCGAACGCCTCGTGTTCCGTCATGATCTGCTCCGGCAGGCGGTCTATGCCGACCTCGCGCCCTCCGCGCGGCGGGCGCTGCACCGGGAGGCGGCGAGTCGGCTCGTCGCGACGGGCCGCACCTCGGTCGACGCTGTCCCGCACCTGCTCAAGAGTGCCGAACCGGGTGACCGGGAGGCGATCCGGCTGCTCGGCCGCGCCGCCTCGGACGTACTCACCGTCATGCCCGACCTCGCCGCCGATCTGTCCGTGCGCGCCATGGAACTGGTGCCGCCCCACGATCCCGCGGAGTTCGACGTGGGTGAACGGGCCGTCACCGCCCTCACCCGTGCGGGCCGGTACACCCGGGCACGGGAGACCGGCGACGTCCTCCTGGCCCGGCAGCCCCCGTTGGACGTCTTCGCCCGTCTGCAGTCGGTCCTCGGGGACACGCTGTGGCACCTCGACGACATCCATGAGCTGACCCGCCGCTCGACGGCCGCCCTGGGCGTCGTCACCGACCCGGCGGTGCGCGCCCGGCTGACCGCGCGACTCGCGCTCGCCCAGTCCCGCGGCCGCGACCTCGGCAACGCTCGCAAGACCGCGGAACGGGCGTTCGCCGAGGCGGAGCGCGCGCACGACCGGGAGGCCCGCGTCATCGCGCTGTGGGGCCTCGGCGAGATCGCCCTCAACGCGGGCGAGTGCGCGTCCGCCGTCGACCACCACACGGCGCTCAGCGCGTTCGACGCGGCGTTCCTGCCCGAGGAGGTCGTCGCACGCGTCCACATGGACGATTTCGACATGGCCCGGCACCTGCTGCGGACGGCGGGCGACGACCCGCTGCGGCCCGCGATGCTGATGTGGGCCCAGGCCGGCGTGAATCTGGGGCTCGGGCGGCTCGACGACGCGGAGGCCGACCTCGTCACCACCGAGCGGCTGGAAGCGGACATCCACGTGCCCGCGAACCTGGTCAACGTTCGCGTCCACCGGGGCTGGCTGGCGCTGCTTCGGGGCGACCGCGAAGCAGCGGAGGAACACGTCGAGGTCGTCAGGGCGGCGGTGGCCGGCCGGCCGAACCCGGGGAACCACGCCGCCCACCAGTACCTGGAGGCCCTCCTCGCCGACGCCGACGGCGATCACGCGGCGGCGGCCGAACGGCTGCGGTCCGCCCAGCGGGACCACCCCTTCGTCCGCTGGAGGCTTCTGCGCACCCGGTTCGTCGAGGCCGTACAGATCGCCCTGCGTGCCGGAGACCGGGCCCTGGCCGTGGACCTCGCGGCCCAGGCGGCCGACCACGCCTCCCACAACACCGCCGTGCCGACGGCACAGGGGACGGCCGCTCACACGGCGGCACTGGTGAACGCCGATCCCGGCCTTCTGGAACGGTCCGTCCGGATCCTCCTCAACGGGCCCCGGCCGCTGCACCTCGCGGCGGCCTCCGCCGACCTCGGCCGCGCACTGTCGGCCACCGGAGACGCCGCCGCGATACCCGCCCTGACGAGGGCGTACGAGGCGTACGCCCACGCGGGGGCCGGCTCCGAGGCCGACAGGGTCCGGGCGGAACTGGACCGGGCCATGACGGGCTCCGGTCGACACCCGGCCCGCCCCCGCCCCATCCAGGGGTGGGACGCGCTCACCGCCTCGGAACGCAAGGTCGCCCGGCTCATCGCCGCGGGGCACACCAACCGGTCGGCCGCCGCCGCCCTGGTCGTGTCTCCGCACACGGTCAACACGCATCTGACGTCGATCTTCCGCAAGCTCTCGGTGAACTCACGGGTCCACCTGACCCGGCTGGTACTGGCGCAGGCCGACGCCGAACCGGTCGGCCCCGCCCCGTCCGCGGACTCTGCGCCGGCGGGCAAGGCCCGGGGCGCCGCACGACAATCGGTGGCGTCTCCCCCGCCATAGCGTGACGGCAGTCCGCGCCGCGACGACGCGCGGACCAGCCGACCCAGAGCGAGGAACACACAGCCATGCCGTACATCACCGTTGGCCAGGAGAACACCACCGCCGTCGAGCTCTACTACGAGGACCACGGCACCGGCCGGCCGGTCGTCCTCATCCACGGCTTCCCCCTCGACGGCCACTCCTGGGAGCGCCAGAGCGCCGCGCTCCTCGACGCCGGCTACCGCGTCATCACCTACGACCGCCGCGGCTTCGGCCGGTCCTCCCAGCCGACGAACGGCTACGACTACGACACCTTCGCGGCCGACCTGAACACTGTGATGGAGACCCTCGACCTGAACGACGCCGTCCTCGTCGGCTTCTCCATGGGCACGGGCGAGGTCGCCCGCTACGTCTGCGCGTACGGATCCGCCCGCGTCGCCAAGGTCGCCTTCCTCGCCTCGCTGGAGCCGTGCCTGCTCAAGACCGACGACAACCCGGACGGCGTCGCCCCGAAGGAGTTCTTCGACGGCATCGTCGCCGACGTGAAGGCCGACCGTTACGCGTACTACACCGCCTTCTTCAACGACTTCTACAACCTCGACGAGAACCTGGGCAGCCGCATCAGCGAGGAGGCCGTCCGCAACAGCTGGAACACCGCGGCCGGCGGCGGCTTCTTCGCGGCCTCGGCGGCGCCGTCGACCTGGTACACCGACTTCCGTGCCGACATCCCGGCCATCGATGTCCCCGCCCTGATCCTGCACGGCACGGCCGACCGCATCCTCCCCGCCGAAGGTACCGCGCGTCCCTTCCACAAGGCCCTCCCGTCCGCCGACTACGTCGAGATCGACGGCGCCCCGCACGGCCTGCTGTGGACCCACGCGGAGGAGGTCAACGCCGCGCTCCTCACGTTCCTGGCGAAGTGAGGCCGCTCCCGCCGGCTCACACGGGGTGAGCCCGCCCGCGGCAGCCGGACGACCGGCCCGGCTGCCGCGGGCCCCGAAGCCGGACGACAGGCGTCCTCCGGCTTCGGGGCCCGCGATCACAGCATCCAGACAGGTTCAGGAGAGCAGAGGCATCATGCAGTTCGGTATCTTCACCGTCGGGGACGTGACACCCGACCCCACCGACGGCCGTGTTCCGACGGAGCACGAGCGCATCAAGGCGATGGTTGCCATCGCGCTCAAGGCCGAGGAGGTCGGTCTGGACGTCTTCGCGACCGGCGAGCACCACAACCCGCCGTTCGTCCCGTCGTCCCCGACCACACTGCTCGGCCACATCGCCGCCCGCACCGAGAAGCTGATCCTGTCCACCGCCACGACTCTGATCACCACCAATGACCCGGTGAAGATCGCGGAGGACTACGCGATGCTCCAGCACCTGGCCGACGGCCGGGTCGACCTCATGCTGGGGCGCGGCAACACCGGACCGGTGTATCCCTGGTTCGGACAGGACATCCGCCAGGGCATCGACCTCGCCAGGGAGAACTACGCGCTGCTGCGCCGGTTGTGGCGTGAGGACGTGGTGGACTGGGAGGGCCGGTTCCGCACGCCCCTGCAGGCCTTCACGTCGACACCGCGGCCGCTGGACGGCGTCGCGCCGTTCGTCTGGCACGGGTCGATCAGGTCGCCCGAGATCGCGGAACAGGCCGCGTTCTACGGTGACGGCTTCTTCCACAACAACATCTTCTGGCCGGCCGACCACACCAGGCGCATGGTCCAGCTGTACCGGCGCCGGTACGCCCACCACGGCCACGGTCGCCCGGAGGACGCCATCGTGGGGCTCGGCGGCCAGGTCTTCATGCGCAAGAACTCGCAGGACGCGATCCGGGAGTTCCGTCCGTACTTCGACAACGCGCCGGTCTACGGGCACGGTCCGTCGCTGGAGGAGTTCACCGAGCAGACCCCGCTGACCGTGGGCTCTCCCCAGCAGGTCGTCGAACGGACCCTGTCCTTCCGGGAGAGCGTGGGCGACTACCAGCGCCAGCTCTTCCTGATGGATCACGCGGGTCTGCCCCTCAAGACCGTCCTGGAGCAGCTCGACATCCTCGGCGAGGAGGTCGTGCCCGTGCTGCGCAGGGAGTTCGCGATCGGACGCCCGGCCGATGTGCCGGACGCCCCGACGCACGCGGCGCGGGTCACGGCCGCCGCGACCGCGCAGGAGGTGAGCACCGCGTGAAGCTGGTCGCCGTTTCCGCGGGGTTGAGCACCCCTTCCTCCACCCGCCTGCTCGCGGACCGGCTGGCCGAGTCGGTCCGCGACGAACTCGCCGTCCGGGGCCGTACCGTGTCGGCCGAGGTCGTGGAGCTGCGCGAACTGGCCGGCGATGTCGCCAACCATCTCGTGACCGGCTTTCCGGCACCGCGCCTGGCCGCCGCGATCGACGCGGTGACCGGAGCCGACGGCCTGATCGTCGTCACCCCCGTGTTCACGGCCTCCTACAGCGGCCTGTTCAAGTCCTTCTTCGACGTGATCGCCCCGGACGCCCTCGCGGGCAAACCGGTCCTGGTCGCGGCCACGGGGGGTACGGCTCGCCACTCCCTCGTCCTGGAGCACGCCATGCGACCGCTCTTCGCGTATCTGCGCGCCACCGTCGTCCCCACCGCGGTGTACGCGGCGTCCGCGGACTGGGGATCCGGAGGAGACGAGTACGCCGACGGGCTGCCCGGCCGCATCCGCCGGGCGGGCGGCGAGCTGGCCGCGCTCCTGGCCGACCGCCCGGCCCGAGCCGAACCCGAGGACGACGTCACCGCCCTCGAACGGCAGCTCGCCGACCTGCGCTTCGACTGAGACCGGTCGGTCCGGGTCACCGCCTGCCCGGGCGAAGCCGCCGTGCCGCATACTGATCCGCCGTACCGCCGTTGGACGAACCCCGTCCCGTGCGGCCCCGGCCGGCGGAGTGAGTGTGAACCGATTGACGACATGGCCCTTCCTCCGGGACGTCGAGGGTGGGGGGAAACCGGTCCGCGGCAGGGCTGAGGAACTGGCGTTCGTCGAGGCGCGGCTCGACGCCCTCGCCCGGGGGGCGGGCGGGATCGTCCTCGTCGAAGGCCCTGCGGGCATCGGCAGGTCGCGGATGCTCGCGGAGGCGTCGGCGTCCGCGAAACGGCGCGGGAGGAGGGTGTTCCAGGGCGGAGCCGACCCCGACGAACAGTTCGTGCCGCTCGGCCCGTTGCTGGACGGGCTGTTCGCGGGGGACGAACCGCTCGCGGGTGCCGACCGGCTACGGGACCTCGCCGCGACGCCCGGCCAGCGGTTCTGGCTGCTCCAGGAACTGGGGGACCGCCTGCGGGAGGCCGCTCGCAGCAGGCCGCTGCTCATCGTCCTCGACGACCTCCAGTGGTGCGACGAACTGACGCTCCTCACCCTCCACACGCTCGCGGCCGCACTCGCGTCGCACCCGATCCTGTGGCTGGTCGCCGTGCGCCAGGGGAACGTGCCTGCCCGGGTCCGCACGACACTGGACCGGATTCGGCAGGCGGGGGCGCACGAACTGGCCCTGGGCGCACTCGGCGACCCGGCGGTCGCCCGGATCGCGGAGGACGTCCTGGGTGCGGTGCCCGGCCCGGACGTCCTGCGTGTCGCACGCCGCGCCGACGGGGTGCCGCTGTTGCTCAAGGAACTGCTCGACGCGGTACGGGACGAGGGGCTGGTGACGATCGAGAACGGCACAGCACGACTCACGGCCGGGCCCCTTCCCCTCACGCAACTGCCGTCCGTCGCGGACCGGCTGGCCCGACTTCCCACCGCGGTCCGCGAACTCGTCGAAACGGCGGCCGTGGCGGGAGGCCCCGTCCCGGTGGAGCTGCTGGCCGAGCTGCTCGGCAGACCGCCTGCGACGCTGATCACCGCGGTCCAGGAATCCCTCGACTCCGGTCTGCTCGTCGAAAGGGGCGACCGTCTGGAGTTCCGCCACGAGCTGATCCGTGAGGCTGTGGAGGCCGGACTCCCTCCCGCCCTGCGCCGAACCCTGCGGAACCATGCCGCCGAGGTGCCGCCGGCGCGTGCGGCGTCCCCGGCCGGGCCCGACGCGCCGCCGGCCGTGGGCGTCGACCGAACGGCCGTCGAACGGCTACGTTCCGCCGCGGCCGATCTCGCGGCCACCGCGCCCGGAGCGGCGGCGGAGCTCAGCCTCAGGGCCCTGGAACTCACCACGGAGGACCCGTCGCAGGGGCCGAGGGTCGTTGCCGAGACGCTCCCGCTGCTCTGGCAGATGGGGCAGCCGGCCCAGGCGCACGACCTGGGGGCCTCGGCCCTGGCCGCCGGTGATCTCAGGCCCGACGACGAGGCGCGGATACGCCTCGCCATGGCGCGCCTCGCCAGTCACTTCGATTTCGCCGAGGCCGTCCGCCAGGCCCGTGCGGGGGCGGCACTGCCCGGGATCCCGGCCGCACTGCGAGCCCGGCTGCTCGCCCTGTTGTGCCTGGGCCTGTCGCTGGCGGGTGACCCCGAGGGCGCGGAGCAGACCGCTGCCGAGGCGCGGGAGGCCACGGATGCGGCCCGGGACGGCATCGCCCAGGCCACCATGATGGTGGTCGACTCGGCCCTGTGCTTCTACCGGATGGACTGGAACGAGGCGCTCCGCCGGGCGAGCCGGGCGGCAGCCCTGGCGGCCGGCCTGGGCATCGCCCCTTCCGTCTGGGTCCCGGAGGCGCTGTGGCAGTGCTTGCTGCTGACCGTGGCCGGCCGCACCGCGGAGGCGCTCGCGCTCGCCGAGGCCGGGGTCCACGACACCCGCCACCAGGGCCAGGCGGCGGCACGCCTGTGGCTGATGCACCGCGCTCGGGTACTCCTGGACGCCGGGCGGCTGGCGGACGCCGGGGCCGACGCGGAAGCCGCCGCCGACATGAGGGGTGCGTTCGACAGCGGAGACCTCGCTGAGCTCATGCTCCTGTACACGCTGACGCGAGTGGCGATTCACACCGACGACCGCGAAGCCGCCCAGCGGTGCGCGGCGCAGGCGCGGCGCGTGCGGGGTACGGGCGCACCGCTCGCCCGTAGCGTCGCTGCCTGGATGCTGGTACTGCTGGCGGACTTCGACGGCCGGCCCGACCACGCCCTGGCGGAACTCGACGAGGTGCTGGCGGCGCTCGCCGAGGAACGGTCGGCCCTGGTGAGCCCGGTCGACCCGATGGACACTCCCGCCCTCGTCCGCGTGGCCCTGCGCGCCGGCGCATCCGAGCGGGCCGCCCCCGCCGTCGAGGTGGCCGAGCGGCGAGCCGCTCGCAACCCGGACTTCGCGATCCTCGCTGCCAGTGCCGCGCACGCCCGCGGGCTGCTCGACAACGATCTGGCGCACCTCGTGCACGCCGTCCGGCTCTACGAGGGGTGCTCACGCCCGATCGCCCGGGCGTCGGCGCTGGAGGACGTCGGACGCAAGCTCGCGACCACCCGCAGGCCCGAGGCGCTGCCGTACCTGGACAAGGCGCTCGCCCTCTACACCCAGTCAGGTGCCGAGCGGCACGTCGCGCGGGTCCGCCGACGCCTGCGGGCCGCCGGCGTGCGTCGACGCCCCTCATCGGCCGGATCGGCCGATGAATGGCCCGAGCTGACAGCGTCGGAGCTCCGGGTGGCACGTCTCGTGGCCCAGGGCCTGACGAACCCGCAGGTGGCCGAGGAGCTCTCCCTGTCGCCCCACACGGTGGGTTCGCACCTGCGCCGCGCCTACACCAAGCTCGACATCGGCTCCCGTGCGGAGCTGGCCCGGCTGGTGGAGAGACGCGACAACAGAGAGTAATCGCTTCGCATCCCCTGCTGATGCCGTACCTATGGACCTTTCGTGCGATGTGCCGACGTCGTCGCCTCCTCAAAATGATCAACAGCTGCGGAAAGGAAGCGTTCCGCAGGGAACAGTTGGTCGAGAGAGGAACAGCGCATGACCGCAAGGCTCCAGCGAGCCCGCCCTGGCAGCCCCGGACTTCAAGCGCTCGTCGACGAACTCGCAGAGCAGCTCGGCCGGTCCGTCGCGATCGATGATCCGCTGGTCCGCGTGGTCTGCACGAGTCGCCACTTCGGCGACGAGGACCCGGTACGCATCGGCACGCTGCTCCAGGGCCGTGCCGACAACGCCACCATCCGCTACGTACTCGCCCAAGGAGTGACCCAGTGGGCCCGACCCGGATTCATCGAGGGCCGTGACGACCTCGGGCTCCTGCCCCGTTACGTCGTGCCGCTGCGCGAGCGCGGGCACCTCCTGGGGCTGCTCATGGTGGTGGCGCCCGAGATGACCCTCGGCGACGCGGAGACCGAAACCATCGGGGGGGCAGCCGACCTCATGGCGGCCCAGATGTACGTCGAGCAGCTCGGCGCCGACAGCCGGAGGGACGACGAGCAGGCCCTGGTCCTGGAACTCGTCGACACCGACGTCGTCACCCGCACCGCCGCGCGTCGGCGGGCCGTGGAACTCGGGCTGCTCGGGAAGGCCGAACACGTCCTGGTCACCTTGGTCAAGCTGGGCCGCGGCACGGAGCCCGGCCGGCAACCCGAGGCCGCTCTGTGGGGGGCTCTGGAGGGCTTCCGGCAGACACGTTCGGCGCACGGCGTCCTCGCGGTCGACCAGGACCGGGCGATCCTGCTCCAACTGCGTGAGCGGCCTCCCACCCCGCCCGAGGTCGCCACCCAGTCGGCCCGCGTCCTCGACGAACTCGCCACGTTCCTGGAGCCGTCGATGTCGCCGGTCATCGGTGTCGGCGGGCGGCACCTGGGCCTGCAGCACGCCTGGCGGTCGTACGAGCAGTCCCTCGTCGCGGCCCGCGCGGCACACCGGATCCCCTCGCTCCGAAGCATCGGCGACTGGGACCTGCTCGGGGAGTTCGCCGTCCTCCTCCAGCTCCCCGAGCACGCGCTGAACGCCTCCCTCGTGCCCGAGTCGCTGCGCACCCTGAACGAGGCCCACGGCGACGACCGGCTCCGGGACACCCTGCGCTGCTTCCTCGAACACGCCGGATCGATCCCCAGGACCGCCGAGGCGTTGCGCCTCCACCGCACATCGCTCTACTACCGCCTGCGCCAGATCCAGGAGATCACCGGACTCGACCTCGACGACGGTGGTCACCGGCTCACGCTGCACCTGGGGCTCAGGATCGAGGAACTCCTCTCCACGGGCGACGACACGGCCGCCTGATCCTGACCGGCCCTCGCCCCTTCGACAAAGCGATAAGGATCTCCGACCCGATTCCTACAGCGCGCGGTGGTGGTGACGAAGGGCCGTCATCGAAGATGTGAGAGACGGCGCGGGCCGGGCGACAGGCCCGTGACCAGGAAAAGAAGAGGTCATGATGGAACTGATCACCACCGACGGGACACGCATCGCCTACCGGGACACCGGTGGCGAGGGCATCCCCCTGGTCATGCTTCACGGCTGGGGCCAGACGCAGGCGATGTTCCGCCACCAGGTCGAGAACCTGTCTCCCGGGCGTCGTGTGGTCACCGTCGACTTCCGGGGCCACGGGTTGTCCGACAAGCCGAAGCACGGCTACCGCATCGCTCGGTTCTCCCGCGACGTACTCGAACTCGTCGACCACCTCGGCCTGGTGCGGTTCGACGCACTGGGGTGGTCGATGGGCGTCTCGGTGTGGTGGAGCTTCATCGACCAGTACGGCACCGGACGGATCCGGCGCCTCGTCGCCGTCGACCAGCCGGCGGCCGTCGCTGCCGTGCCCTGGACGACCGGGCAGGAGCAGCAGCAGTCCGGCGCCATCTTCGACGTGTCGCAGCTGCTCGAACTGGGTGCCGCACTCGCGGCCCCCGGGGGTGACAAGGTGCGCGCCGACTTCGTGCGCGGCATGTTCTCGGGTGACCCGGACCCGGAGATCCTCGCCTTCGTCGCGCAGGAGATCACCTCGACACCTGCCTACGCCGGCGTACCTCTGCTGTTCGACCACTGCGCTCAGGACTGGCGCGACGTCCTGCCCCGGATCGATGTGCCGACCCTGGTGATCGGCTGCGAGGGGAGTCATGTCAACCCCGACTCGCAGCGCTTCATCGCCCAGCAGATTCCCGACGCCCGACTCCACGTCTTCCCGTCCGAGGTGGCGAGTTCGCACTTCCCGTTCCTTGAGAACCCCGCGGCGTTCAACGCGGTGGTGCAGAAGTTCCTCGCCGAGGAACCGGACACGAGGGCCTAGGCCGGCCTCCGTGTCCACGCCGGCGGCCGTGCGAACGGCTCCCCCTCCCGCGAAGAACCGAAGGTTGGGAATTCTCATGCCTCAGTCAGTGATGTCACGCGCGCCTGAAAGGAAGGTCCGGCAACCGGCCGGTATCCGGCCGGCGCCCGCTTCCGAATGGCTCGTCGAGATCCGTTCCGGAATACCGAGCGAGGGGAACGGGACCTTCCTCTACCTCGGCATGCACGTCCGCGGATCGGCGACCAGCGTCCGCGAAGGGGTCAGAACGGTTCTGGAGCCCCGCGACCTGGTCTTCTGCGACCCGGCCCGGCACCGCCTCCTGCAGTTCGGCGACGACTGCCAGATGGTCTTCTTCCGGGTGCCCCGCGGCTACCTGGGAGTCACTGAATCGGAACTGGACCAGGTGGTGGGCGTTCCCGTGCGTGGTGGCGACGGGCTGGGGGCTCTGGTGTCGGACTTCCTGTCCGCGCTCGCCGAAAAGGCCGATCTCCGCCGGCCCAGCCCCGGGGACCGACTCGCCCGCACGGCCGTCCACCTCCTGTCCGTGCTGCTCATGGAGCTCCTCGAAACCGGCAGGGAGGGCGAGGAGGCCGAGGCGTCGACGGTAGGCGGCGAGATGCTGTCCCGGATCCGGTGCTTCATCGAAGAGCACCTCATGGACCCGGACCTCTCACCGGAATCGATCGCACGCGCCAACCACATCTCCGTCCGGTACCTGCACAAGCTCTTCCAGAACGAGGGCGTCACGGTGAGCCAGTGGGTGCGGCGACGCCGACTGGAGTCCTGCAGGGTCGAGCTGGGCCGGTCAAACCGACGGTTCACCGTGGCAGCGGTGGCGCACCGCTGGGGCTTCAGCAGCCCTTCGCACTTCAGCCGCACCTTCAGGGGCGCGTACGGCATGACCCCGAGCGAATGGCAGTCCCTGGCGACTTCGGCCGTCACTGACGCCCCGCACGCGGCCTGACACCGAGAAGAGAACCGCCATGACCCCCACCGTCGTACTCGTGCACGGCGCCTTCGGCGACGCAGCGGCCTGGATAGGCGTCATCTCGGAACTGCGCAGCCGCGGCATCCCGGTGATCGCACCGCCGAACCCCCTGCGCGGCCTCGCCTCCGACGCCGCCTACCTCACGTCCGTCGTCTCCCAGATCCCCGGCCCCGTCCTGCTCGTCGGCCACTCCTACGGCGGGGCACTGATCACCGTGGCCGGCGCTGCGGCGAACGTCGTCGGACTCGTCTACATCGCGGCGTACGTGCTCCACGAAGGCGAGAGCCTCGGCGATCTGGAGAGACGCTTCCCCGACTCGTCGCTGGCGGGCAACTTGAAGACGTGGACCTACCCGCTCGTCGACGGCGACTGCGCAGTCGAGGTCACCATCGACGAAGCGGCCTTCCCCGCCGTCTTCGCCGCGGACGTGGCGCAGGATGTCGCCGGGGTCCTGGCGGCGGCCCAACGCCCGCTCGCCGCCGCGGCCTTCACCGAGGCGGCCTCCGCCGCCGCCTGGCAGGACAAGCCGTCCTGGGCCCTGGTGGCCGGAGCCGACCGCGCGATCAACCCGGAGGTCCAGCGCTACGGCGCCGAGCGGGCCGGGTCCGTCGTCGTCGAGCTCCCGGACGCCTCTCACGCCGTCGCCCTGTCGGAGCCCAGGCAGGTCGCCGATCTGATCAGGGACGCGGTGCGGGCGACGAGCTGACCGGAACGCAACGGCGTGGCGCGGACGAACCTCGGTTCGTCCGCGCCACGTTCCTTTCCGAATCGCGTGCACCGGAGGTCAAGAATGCGTGCGTGGGATGGCTCGACGATATTCGGAACACCGGTAATTTCCATGGAGTCGAAAGGAATCAAAATGCAGCTCCCCCTAGAAAAGACGATCAGCGCGAGACTGATGACAGCTGACTACGAATGGCATGAACTGACCCTGCGCATGAGGCATTCACCGGACGATGCGCTGGCAGTTCGAATGGACCTTTTCGCAGCCGAGGACGATCCGCCGGCGGCGACCTGGGTCTTCGGCCGGGATCTGCTCGCCACCGGACTCATCCTGCCGACGGGCGAGGGAGACGTACGCGTTCGGCCGCATGGCGAGGACGAGACGGACGTCGAACTCATCTCGGGGCAGTCCTGGTGCGTCGTCAGGATGGCGTCGGCCCATGTGCGCGACGTGGTGGCCAGGACGC
Organism: Kitasatospora sp. NPDC086009; assembly: GCF_044540385.1. NCBI lineage: Bacteria > Bacillati > Actinomycetota > Actinomycetes > Kitasatosporales > Streptomycetaceae > Kitasatospora > Kitasatospora sp. NPDC086009. Next base: position 226,660 of record NZ_JBITSA010000007.1, on the reverse strand, counting down.
AGTCCGCCGAGGAGCTCTGGAACGACAAGGCGCGATCCGAGCTCGACCGGGTGCTGGCGGAGATCCTTTCAAGCGGTATCAGGAATGCGGATTCGTAGGCTCCAAGGACCGCCCGGGCCCGCGCCGAATCGCTGACCAGCCGCGTTCGCGCAGCCGTTGCCCTGCCTGGCCTGGGCTGTTCCCCACCGCACTCGCCCCGCCGGACGGAAGCACGACCGGCCGAAGCGCCTGATCCGGAACTGCCCGGACGGGCCAGACCCAGTGCGCGCAGCGGAAAGCCGCCGCCCCCCGATTCCCTAGATTCGTCCGTACCGAGTCCCCATCATGCCGGCCTCCGTTGTCGGCAGGGCCACACCTGCACGGAGTGCACCCATGCCTTTCCTCCCCGTCGACGAGGAGAACTCAAGCGTCATCAACCTGTACTACGAGGACCACGGCACCGGCCGGCCGGTCGTGCTCATCCACGGCTGGCCGCTCAACGGTGCGTCCTGGGAGAAGCAGGAGGCCGCGCTGCTGGCCGCCGGACACCGCGTGATCACCTATGACCGCCGCGGCTTCGGCGCCTCCGACAAGCCCTCCTTCGGCTACGACCACGACACCTTCGCGGCCGACCTCGACGCCGTGCTCACCCGGCTCGACCTGCGCGATGTGGTGCTCGTCGGCTTCTCCATGGGCAGCGGCGAGGTTACCCGCTACCTCGGCACCTACGGCTCGGAGCGCGTCTCCAGGGCCGTGCTACTCGGCGTGCTGCCGCCGTTCCTGCTGAAGGCCGATGACACCCCGGACGGGGTCGGCGGCATCGTCTTCGAGAAGATCCGGGGCGCCATCCGCGCCGACCGCCCCGCCTTCATCGCCGGCTTCCTCGCCGACTTCTACAACGTGGACGTGCTCGGCGGCGACCGGGTGAGCGACCAGGTCGTCCAATACAGCTGGAACGTCGGCGTTTCGGCCTCCGCCAAGGCGACCGCGGACTGCGTCCCGACCTGGCTCACCGACTTCCGTGCGGACCTGCCGAAGATCGACGTCCCCGTCCTGATCATCCACGGCGACGCCGACCGCACCCTGCCGCTGCGCTCGACCGCCGTCCCGCTCTCGAAGGCCATCGCGGGCGCCCGCCTGGTGGTGCTCGAAGGGGCCCCGCACGGTCTCATCTGGACGCACGCCACCGAGGTCAACAAAGAACTGCTGACCTTCATCGGCGGCTGACCGGCCGCTCCCCACTCCCCCACTCACCTCCCCTGCTCCCCTGCTCCCCGAAAGCGAGATCGTATGTCGAGCATGCCCGTCGCCGGGATCCGTCCCGGCCCGTCGGCCCCCGGCCACTCCCCTGAGCACACCGCAGACCTGGTCGTACGCAACGCCAAGGTGTACACCGGCGACCCCTTGCGCCCCCGGGCGAGCGCGGTCGCGATCCGCGCCGGACTGATCACCGCCGTCGGCGACGACGCCGACGTCCTGCCGCAGGTCGGCCCGCACACCCGCGTGGTCGACGCGCTGGGCCGGCGCGCCGTCCCCGGCCTCAATGACTCGCACCTGCACGTCATCCGGGGCGGCCTCAACTACGTGCTGGAACTGCGCTGGGACGGCGTGCCCACGCTGCGCCAGGCGCTGGCCATGCTGCGCGCCCAGGCCGAGCGCACCCCGCCGGGCCAGTGGGTCCGGGTGGTGGGTGGCTGGTCCGCCGACCAGTTCGCCGAGCGTCGACTGCCTACCCTCGCCGAACTCAACGCCGCCGCCCCCGACACCCCGGTGTTCGTGCTGCACCTGTACCAGTCGGCGTTGCTCAACCGGGCGGCACTGCGGGCCGCGGGCTTCACCCGGAACACCCCCGACCCGGTCGGCGGGCAGATCGTGCGCGCTCACGACGGCGAGCCGACCGGCATGCTGCTGGCCGCACCGGGCGCCCTGCTGCTGTACTCCACGCTGGCCAAGGCCCCGACCCTGGACGAGGCCGACAAGGCCGCCTCCACCCGGCACTTCCTGCGCGAGCTCAACCGCTTCGGGCTCACCTCCGCCATCGACGCGGCGGGCGGCTTCCAGAGCTTCCCGGAGAACTACGGCACCGTCACGGAGCTGGCGAAGAACGGCCAGCTGACGCTCCGGATCGCCTACCACCTCTTCCCGCAGACCGCCGGGCAGGAGCTGGACGACCTGCGGCGCTGGGTGGAGACCGTCCGACCCGGCGACGGCGACGAGTGGCTGCGACTCAACGGAGCCGGGGAGAACCTCACCTGGGCGGCCGCCGACTTCGAGAACTTCTCCGAGCCGCGCCCCGAACTCGGCCCGTACGAGGCCGGGTTCGAGCAAGCGGTGCGGCTGCTGATGGAGCACGACTGGGGCTTCCGGCTGCACGCGAGCTACGACGAGACGATCCGCCGCGATCTGGCGGTCTTCGAGCGGCTGGCCGCCGAGGGCCTGTTCCCCGGTGGGAACCGCTGGCTCTTCGACCACGCCGAGACGGTCTCCACCGCGAGCCTGGACCGGATCGCGGCGCTCGGCGGCGCCGTCTCGGTACAGAACCGGATGTCCTTCCAGGGCGAGGCGTTCGTCCGGCGCTACGGCGCGGCCGCGGCCGCCGACGCCCCGCCGGTGCGGGCGATGCTGGAACGCGGCCTGACGGTGGCCGCCGGCACCGACGCCACCCGGGTCTCCTCCTACAACCCGTGGGTGGCTTTGCACTGGCTGATCTCCGGACGGGCCGTCAGTGGACGCGCGCTCCGCCCGGCCGCCAACCGGCTGAGCCGCGAGGAGGCACTGGAGCTGTACACCCTCGGCGGCGCCCGGCTCACCGGCGAGGAAGAGGTCAAGGGCCGTCTTCGGGTGGGCTGTTACGCCGACCTCACGGTGCTTAGCGCGGACTACCTCACCGTCCCCGAGGCGGACATCCCGCACATCGAGTCGGTACTCACCGTAGTCGGCGGCCGTATCGTGTACGGCGTCCAGGAGCACGAGGGCCTCGCCCCCGAGCTGCCGGCCGTGGTCCCGCTGTGGAGCCCGGTGGCACGCTTCGGCGGCTACCAGGCCACCCCGGCGCCGAGCCTGTCCGGTGTCCGGCAGGCCGAGCGGCTGGCCGAGGCGGCGGCCGACTCCGACGAGCAGCGCGCCTGGCGCGCGGCCCGCGGCCAATGGGTACCCGGACAGGGCGGCGGCCCCGCACTCGACGACCCCTGTTTCCTCTGAATCGCCCGCTTCCGGCCTGACCGGTCGAACCATCGTGCGCCGCCGAGCCCTTGCCGCTTGGCGGCGCACGGCGTTGCCCGGCGGGAGCCGTGAATGGACCACCCACGTGACAGATCTCGATGGTCTCTGCTGCCCGAGGTTCTGGCGACGCAGCCGGGGGAGTTCCTCTCGCTCAGGGCTGGTCAGCCGCCCGGCAGGCCTTCTCACGGCCGCAAGCTGCTTCGCACCACGCTCAGCGGACACGAGGGCGCGGCCCTGGTCGACGTACCCGCCAGCAGCTTCGCCGCTGGCTGCGGAGGGAGAGCTTCACCCTGGCACGCTTGCTGGCTCCTGCACAGCGAGTACGGCGAAGCCGACGACGAAGACCTCGTCACCAGCGCGGCGGCCGCGAACGCTTCGCCCAGCTCGTCCGCGACACCGCCGCCCACCACCGCGGCCGCCTCATCCGAGCCGCCGCCCTACCAACCCACACGCCGCCGACCGACTGGTTCTCCATGTGCCGCAGGCCGAGGGAGGACCTCAGGTCGGCCGCACCTTCGTGGGCCGGTGGTCACACCGTGGTCACCGTGCGGCGCACGCTGGTCTTCGGTGACTTCGCAGCGCCTCGGTCCCGGACAGCGGGGCCTCGCGCGGGTGCCGCCGAGCCTATGCGGAGGCGGTGAAGAACAGCAGCATTCCCATTCCCCTCTGGACGAACGTGCACCTGGGTCCCGGCCCGGACCCCGACTACCTGGACGGCGGGACCATGACTGTGCGCACACCGCCGGTCGCACCACGGCCGCCAATCTCCGTCACACGCGACTATCGTCACCCCCGCCTCCGTCCAGGCCTACAAGCCCACCCCCCACCTGCTGGACTACGCCACGCCGAAGGCCGCGATCGTCGCGTTCACCCAGGGCCCCGCCGCGCAGCTGACCTCCGGAGGCAGCGGGAGCCGGGCGGTCCGCCCCACGATGATTCGGGCCGCACCGCCCACCGGCGACGGGGTGTCGAGGGGTCAGCCCGTGACTGTCTGCTCGATCAGGTCGACGGCGTCCGCGAGGGTACGGGGGCTGGCCGTGCCGTCCGGCAGCCTGCCGCGGACCCAGCCCGGGCCGGCAGCGACGACGACCGCCCCGCCGCGGGAGCCGCGCGGACCCCACAGGCTCGCTGCGGCACGGCCGAGGAGCTCAAGGTCCGCCGTGTGCCGGTCCTGGGACCAGATCATCACGACCCTGGGGCCGATCCGCTGGACGGCGTCGAGCAGCGCCCGCGGCGGCACCGCCGCGCCCAGCATGCGAAACGGCAGCCCGCGCTCGGTCAGCGCCGCGGCCGTGGCCTCCAGGGGCAGACTGTGCAGCTCCACAGGTGCGGCGGCCAGCAGCACCGGTGGCACGGGCCGCATCGCCACCGTCCCCACCGCCACGCCCCGCAGCACGCTGGAGACGTTCCAGGAGAGCAGGTGCTCCACCTCGACGTACTGCTCGCCGTCCGCCGCCCACTTGCGGCCCGCGGCGCGCAGCGCGGGCATGATCACCTCGGTCCACGCGTCGAGATGCCCGAGCACGTCGACGCCTCGGATCCGGGTGTCTCGGTGGGAGGGTTGGCGGGCGCAGCGCGTTGGCCGGCGATGCTCCGTTGCTCGGAGGTCATGGAGTCCTCCCGATGTCGGAAGTCCGGCGAGGGTAACGGGAGCTGTACTTTCGGGTGCCGCCGAAGCGGCGGTCGGCAGCGGCGGGTGCGCCGCTGGGTCCAGAGCTCAATGGTCGTCCTGTCCACTTGTCGTGCCCAATCGCACCGTTTTGCGCTCCGCTGCGGGCGGCGGCCGCGGCCGTACCGCCGGGGTGCTCACGCCCCGGCCGAACCCGGTGGCCTTCGAACGGGCCGGTGAGCGCGTCGGTGATCCACCCGCCGTCCCAGGAGCGGGCCCGCCCCTTCCACTCGCACACGCTGACACCGTCCCGGGACGTGAGGAACTGGGTGACAACGTCATCCGGGGGGGTAGTGCACCGGCGGGTGGCTCGTCTCCAGCACACGCGCCGCCTCGGCCGCGGAGGCGATCAGCACCCCGGCGAACCGCACCTCGATCCGCGTCCGGCGAGCAGAGTGGACGGCCGGTGGGTGCGGGTGGTCACGCACCGGTTCGAGGCCGGACCGCCGGTCATCACGCCGCCGTGCGGTCCGGTGCGGGGAGCAGCCCAGCCGAGTCGGCGTCGGGCGTGATCGCGGCGCGCAGCCGAAGGAGCCCGTCGCGGACGCGGGTCTTGACGGTGCCCAGCGGCACGCCGGTCCGGTGCGCGATCTCACGTTGCGTGTACCCGCCGTAGTAGGCCAGCACCACGGCCTCGCGTTGCGCCGCGCTCAGCTGCCGGAGCGCGGACCGGACCCGTCGGCGTTCGAGCGATCGCAGCGCCTGCTCCTCCGGGGGGTCACCGGGGCAGGTCTCCCGGAGCCCGACCCGCCGGTCGCGCTCGGCGGACGCCTGGACGGCCCGCACCCGGTCAACGGCCCGGCGGTGCGCGCAGACCAGCACCCAGGTCATGACCGCGCCACGCTCCGGCCGGTACGCGGCAGCGGTGCGCCACACCTCCAGCAGGACTTCCTGGGCCACCTCCTCGGCGTGCGCCGGGCTGTGCAGGGTCCGTAGCACGACCCCGTAAACCGGCCCGGCGATCACGCTGTACAGCAGCTCGAAGGCCGCCTCGTCGCCCCGGGCGACCCGGCCCACGAGCTGGGGCATTTCCTCGGCCGTCGGGCTGCGGCGAACGACGGAACGTCTGCCGCACTCGGTCCTCGTTGGCGTCTTCACACCGTCACGGTGCAGCGATTCGCCCCGGAAAGCCCAGTCGCAGCGTTTGTGCAGCGCACTCTGCCGCACATCCCGTGAAACGCTGCGCCTTCGGTGCGAGTGGGGCGGGAGCTTACCGCGGCCAATGCTCGCCACGGGCCGCACGGCGGCCATGGACTCACTCGGAACGGGAGCGGACCATGAAGCTGCACGACGAACTTCCGGTCGACGATCACCTCTCGCAGATCTACCGCGCGGGCGCCGGCCTGTGCGGAGCGGCGCTACTGGTCTTCGGCTGCCTCGGGCTCACGAACGGTCTGGCGTTCTTCAGCACCAGCGGCGAGCGGATCGCCGGCCTGTCCAGCAACGGCCTGCTCAGCCTGGTCTCGCTGGTGACGGCCGTGGTACTGATCGCCGGCGCGCTGATCGGCGGCAACGCGGCCTCCACGGTCAACATCACCGTCGGCGCGCTGTTCGTCCTCAGCGGCTTCGTCAACCTCGTCCTGCTGGACTCGCCCGCCAACATCCTGGCCTTCCGCATCCAGAACGTGCTCTTCAGCTTCGCCATGGGCCTGGTGATCGCCACCTTCGGCATGTACGGCCGCGTCAGCGGCAAGCTGCCCCTCGACAACCCCTACTGGCGCCAGCGCCACCCCCGACCCGCCGACCGGGACAGTGCGCCGGCCCTCCCCGGCGGCTCCCGGCCGCCGGTACTCCCCGGGCGGCCGGTGTGAGCGGCCCGTGCCCGCACTGGCTGTTCGGCGACCAGCTCGGGCCGCACTTTCTCGCCCCGGGCGAGGGCGGCCCGGACCCGGACGCGCCGGTGGTCATGATCGAGGCCCGCTCGGTGCTTCGCCGGCGGCGGTTCCACCGGGCCAAGGCGCATCTGATCCTGTCAGCGATGCGCCACGCCGCCGAGGCGCTCGGCGACCGGGTGCGCTACGTCCGGGCCGACACCTACCGCGAGGGCCTGGCGAAGGCCGTAGGCCGTCGCCGGACCACCGTCTGCCACCCGACCTCGCGCGCTGCCCTCGGCCTGGTGCGCGACCTCGACCAGGTCAGGGTGCTGCCGCCACGCGGCTTCCTGGTCCCCTTCGCCGACTTCCGCCGCTGGGCCGGCGAACCCGGCGAGCGGCGGCTGCTCATGGAGGACTTCTACCACCGGGTGCGCCGCGCCGAGCACCTGCTGCTTGAACCCGACGGCAGCCCGGTCGGCGGCCGCTGGAACCTCGACCGGGACAACCGCGAACCGCCGCCGAGGGGAGCTACCGCCCTGCCGCTGCCGGCCCCGTTCGAGCCCGAGGAGGACGGCATCGACGAGGAGGTCCGGGCCGATCTGGACCGTTGGGAGCGCGCCGGGGAGGTCGCCTTCGTCGGCCGGGACGGCCCGCGCCGCTTCGCCGCGACCCGGCCGGAGGCCGAGCGGGCGCTCGCGCACTTCGTCGCCCACCGCCTGGCCGACTTCGGCCGCTACGAGGATGCCATGCTCCTCGCCGACCCGTGGCTGGCCCACAGCGCGCTGTCCGTCCCGCTCAACCTCGGCCTGCTCGACGCCCGCGAATGCGCGCGTGCCGCCGAGACCGCGTACCGGGCGGGCCGGGTACCGCTCAACAGTGCCGAGGGCTTCGTACGACAGATCGTCGGCTGGCGCGAGTACGTCTGGCAGCTCTACTGGCACCTCGGCGAGGGATACCGAGACGCCAACCGCCTCCGCCACCACGAACCTCTTCCCAGCTGGTTCCGCGACCTGGACGCCGATGCCGTCACCGCCCGCTGCCTGTCCCACGTCCTCGCCGAGGTCCGCGACCACGGCTGGGTCCACCACATCCCCCGGCTCATGGTGCTCGGCAACTGGGCCCTCCAGCACGGCTGGGACCCACGGGAGTTGACCGACTGGTTCCACCGCTGCTTCGTGGACGGCTACGACTGGGTGATGACCGCCAACGTGGTCGGCATGTCCCAGTTCGCCGACGGCGGCCTGATCACCACCAAGCCCTACGCGGCCGGCGGCGCCTACCTGAACCGCATGGGCAACCACTGCCGCCCCTGCCGCTACCAGCCCACCGAACGCCTCGGCGACCGCGCCTGCCCTTTCACCACCGGCTACTGGGCCTTCGTCCACCGCCACCAGGACCTCCTCGCCGCCAACCACCGCACCGCCCGGGCCGCCGCCGGCCTGCACCGGCTGACCGGCCTGTCCGAAGTCCTGGCCGCCGAACACATCCGCGGCCAGTCACCGCCGTGAGGCGGCCAGGTCCGCCGCCACTTCCCGGGCCGCCCGCCTCCCCCACGCCGGCGCGCCCTGGACCGAGGGCGTCGCCCGGTGGTCCCCGCACACGTGGCGGCCCGGCGCGAAGCGCGTGCCACGGCTGAGCGACCGCGGGGGCCGCAGCCGCCGAGAGTGTCTCGGCGATCCGGTGGCCGGCGGCTCCCACGCCGAGCAACAGTTGCCCCGTCGGCAGCCTGGCGGCCGGGGCTGCTCCGGGACGGCCCCATGCCGTCCTGCGGCAGGCAGAGGGTGCCGCGCCCCATGCCGCTCCGACCAGGTGGAATCACCTCAACTACGTCCCGTGACATCGCGCTCGCCGCTCCTTCCCTCCGCACGCTGCGGCTGGTCCGCGGGGCGGCTGGCGCCGCACGTGGTCCGGTAGGCGTCGGCCAGGGACGCGGCCATGGCGTCGATGCTCAACCGCTCGCGCACCGTCGCGGCTCCGGCTTCTGCCATCGCCGCCAGTTCCGGCGCGGGGGTGGAGACCAGGGAGCGCAGGCCGTCGGCGAGCCGCTCGACCGATTGGGTGGCCAGCAGCCGACCGTTGACGCCGTCGTGCAGGTAGTGGGAGGCCCCGCCGCGCTGCGGGGCGGCCACCGGAAGGCCCGCCTCCATGGCTTCCAGTACAGCCAGGCCGAACTCCTCCTTGGCGCTGGGGCATACATACAGGACGGTTCCTGGCCCGCGTTGCGCCAGCGCCCTCTCCAGCAGCCGCACCTGCCGGTTGGGCAGCGCGGGCCACAGGGCGGCGCGCCGCTCGGCGACGGGATCGGTCGCCAGGTGCTGAGCGAGCCGGGCGCGGACCGCCGCTTCGTCCGGGGTCGGGAACGTGGGGGATCCTCCGACCAGCAGCAGCGTGGTGCGGTGGTGCAGGCCCGCGAGGACCCAGGCTTTCACCAGGTGCTCCTGCTGCTTGACGGGGTGGAGCCGTCCAACACAGAGCAGAAGCGGCAGTTCGCGGTCCTCGGCTTCAAGGCCGCTCGCACTCGCGCCGCCGTACAGGCGGGCCAGCAGGCCGTGTGCCGTGTCGCCGTCGGCCGCGGCGGGATGAAAGGGGGCGATGCCCTCGGGCTGGATGTGCACCGGGCGCTCCGCCAGCTGGGGGAAGTGCGCCGCGAGCTCCTGCCCTCCTGGTGCCGCGGGCATGGCCACCAGCAGGTCGGCGCGCGCCACGAGACAGTCGGCGACGAAGATCCGGTGCAGGTCCAGGCGCAGCGCGCGGGCCGCGTCGCCCGTGTGCTCCGGTGGCAGGCCGGCGTGCCGTTCGTCGATCGTGCGGTGGGGGTCGGGGGTGACGGTGAACGCGAGTTTCGCGCCGCGGCGGCGGGCGGTGCGGGCGACGGCGAGTGAGGCGTCGTCGGCGAATCTGACGTGCGTGATGTCCGGTCGGTAGCCCGGGAGTTCGAAGATCCGGGCGGTCCACCAGGCCAGTGCCGCCTGGTGCTCGACGGCGGTGTGCGGATCCAGCGGCTGCGGCGAGTCGACGGGCAGCCGGACCAGCAGATGGGATCGGCCCGATGGCTGGGCCAGGTCGCAGCGGTCGGCTTCCGTGGGCCGGGCCGTGGTGAGGGTGAGAACCCGGGCGACGCTCTTCTGTGCAGTCAGGGACGGGCCCAGCCCGGTGAGGAGCACGCTCATGCCGCCGCTGAGTCCGGCGCCGGGTTCCTCCAGTCGGCCCAGCAGCATCGATTGCGCGACGACCAGGGATCCCGGCGGGGGCTCTTCCAGGACCGCGAACGCCGCCCTGAACCGCCGGCCGGACGGGTCCGCGGGGTCGGCCCGCCCAGCGCAGGCGGCGAGCAGGAGCCGCTCGTAGCCGTCCCTGCCCTCACCGGGGTCAGGCAGCAGGCGGTGGCCGCCGGGCACCCCCGACAGGTAGCGCCACAGCGCGTGAGCCGCCCTGCGGCCAGGGGCCCGGTGCTGGAGGGCTTCCACGGATGAGAGCGGTCGCAGCCCGTTCGCGTCCGCCACGTCCAGCAGGAATCCGGTCTCCGCCGGGCTGGGGTCGGCGAGCAGCCGGCGGCGGATCTCGGCGGTGGCGCTCGCCCCTGCGTCGAGGCGGGCGCTGCGTTCCCAGGCTTCCGCGAGGGCGGTCCGCTCCCACACCTGGAGATCCGGCGCCGCCCCGGCGGCGGCCAGGATCCACGCCGGAACCGTGCTCTCTCGCCGGACGAGCCGGCGAAGCCACGCCGTTCGCCGGTCGGCGACGGACAGCGCCGCGTCCGAGCGGCCGCAGGACCCGCCGTACTCGGCCCGGGCCAGTCGGCTGAGCAGGTCGCGGCCGGGTACCGCGCTGAGGTCCTCGGCCCAGTGGCACCTGCGCCAAGCGGCAAGTGCCCCGGCGCCGGCGCGCCCGCTTCGCGGAGGTGCTGCCAAGGCCGGTGTCAGGTGGTGGGTCATCGCGTTTCCTCCCGTGCCGCTGTCCGGTCGACGGCGCCTTCGGAGCCGGGCCGCACAACGGTTTGGGCCCAGGCCGCGACCGGCGCCACGTACCCTGTCCGGGCCGGTATCGACGGCATCGGTGGCACGAGCTTCCGCCCAGGGCAGCACCGGTCGCCCGGACGTGGCACCAGGCTCCCGGCATCATCGAAGGCCGCTCGCGCGGCGACACCCCGAAGGAGGACAGCATGGCCCGCGTCGTCGTGATCAGCCCGCCCTTCCACTCCCACGCCCGGCCGCTGGCCGCACTCGGCTCCGCGCTGAAGCGGTACGGCGCCCGCGTCGACTTCGCCTGCACCCCCGCGTTCGCCGACCTCGCGACCCGCGCCGGCCTCGGGTTCGCCGAACTGGCAGTTACCCGCAACGCCAACACCGGCGTCGCCGAAGCGACCCGGCAGGGCCGGGCCGAGGCCGCTCGCCTGCGCGACTTCCTCGACGCCACCCACCACGGCCCGACCGCGACCCTCCTCGTCCAGGCCCGCCACCGCCGCGCCGACATGCTTCCCGACCCCGAGGACGTCCTGCGCGGCCTCGCCGACCTCGACCGGCGCCTGCGCCCGGACTGGTACCTCGTCGATCAGCTCTCCTACTCCGCGACCCTCGCCCTGCACTGCCTCGACCTGCCCTACGCCACCTTCTGCCCCGGCCACCCCAGCTACCTGCCGGCCTCCCCCGATGCCTTCTTCGGGCTCCCCCACGCCTGGCCGGACACCCTGCGTCCGGCCGCCGCCGACCTCGCGCGACTGCGCGACGCGGCGGCGGCGAACGACACCGCGTTCACCGCCGCGTTCCAGGCGGTCGTCCGCCGCCAGGCGCCGGGCCGACCTGCGCCCGAGCGGGCGTTCACCCTGTGCTCGCCGCACGCCGTCGTCTTCAACTACCCGAGTCTGCCGTGGCTGCCGCCCGCCCCGGCCGGCCCCCGGGCCCTGTACGCCGGGCACCTGCTGTCCGACGCCGGCCCGGACCCGCTGGACGAGCACTGGCAGGCCGTGCTCGCCCGGTTGACGACGGACGGGCGCCCGCTGGTACTGCTGGCCCTTGGCACGTTCCTGTCCGCCCGCGACGACGTCCTGACCACCACCGCGGCCGGGATCCTCCGGCACACCCCGGCCTCGGTGATCATGGCCGCCGGGGACCGCGTCGCCGCCGTCGCGGCCGACCCGGCACTGCGCGACGCCGACCCGGAACGGCTGCACGTCGCCCCGGTGATCCCGCAACAGGAACTGCTCCCGCACGCCTCCGCCATGGTCCACCACGGCGGCAACAACTCCTTCACGGAGTGCCTGCACGCCGGCGTGCCCGCTCTGGTCCTGCCGTTCTCCAGCGACCAGTTCGCCATCGCCCACGACGCCGAACGCGCCGGAGCCGGCCGCTGCCTGGACCCCAACACCCTCACCCCGGACGCCGCCGGCCACGCCGTCGCCGCCTTCCTCGCCGCACCACCACAACCCACCGAGGCCCTACCCGCCCGCCCGCACCCACGCGGCCCGGCCTGGGCCGCCCGAGAACTCCTGCAGTCCATGCCGACCCGCCCCTGACGCCTTCGGCACGCCACCAAGTCGGTTCACGCAAACGCTGCGACCGGCGCCACGCCGCAGCGAACGGATGCTGTATCGCAACCGGCGAACCAAAAGGTGGCCGCACCATGCGCACTCCCCTGACCGGCCGCGAGCAGCGGTTGCTCGACGGCATCGAGTCCCACCTCCGGCGGGAGGATCCGGCGCTGGCGCGTCTGCTCGCAGTTCCCCCGGGTCTGCGGACGCGCCTGTGGCACCGGCCCCCGTTTCCTGGCCGCCGCAGCCTCGGCCCTGGCCGCCCCGACTGCCGCCTGCGCGCTGTTGGCGGGCTCGGGTGCTGCCACCACACCCGTTGCCGAAGCCGGCGCGGGCGTGTCCGCGCCCGTGCTCGCGCTCGTCCTCCGGCGCCTGGCACTACTGCGCGCCGGCTGATGGCGCCGGCTGATGGCGCCGGCTGCTCGCAGGAAGGGATCGCGCCGGGCCGGACGGCGGGAGGGCGGACGATGCACCAACGATGCGACTACCGGACCAACGAGCCTGCTCTCAGGCTGAAAGCCCAAGACCGATTCGAGCATGTCGGAGGGAAGTCATGGCCATCGTGCGACGACTCCACGAAGCCGGAATCACCAGCGAACACGCCTACGCGGCGGCATTCGGATCCATCGGCCTGTCCCTGCTGAGCTGGATCGCCTCGATGAAAGCCGAACAGGCCGGCGTTGAACGCGCCGACCGGTGGGGCATCTTCGTGGGCGAGTGGGCGCCCACGTTCTTCGGGCTCGGGCTGGCACTCGCCGGGTACGAACGCGAGGCGCCCACCGTCTCCTCCAAGGGTCGGCGGAGCGCGTGGCTCGACCACCCGGGCGACAAGACCGGGTGACCGGCCCGAGCCGCCGCCTGGGCCCCGCAGGACAACACCTGCGGGGCCCGCAGCGCTTCACTCAGCCTCGTAAGCCCCGACGGAGCAGCTCGCAGACGGCCGCGGTAGCGGTCCCCGGCAGCTCCGCCGATCTCCAGTGCAGCAACGCTGCGAGTTCCCCGCCCCACCGCCAGGAGCGCACCATCCGAGGCCTGAACGCCAGCAGGGGAGGTACGGATGATCATCGAACCGGTGACGGTGGACCCGGCCCGGCCATCGAACAAGACAGCGGCAGCCCGCAAAGCGGCGGGCCACGACGGAAAGGCGAGCTGATGATCAGCGTCGAACGGAGCATGGTGATCGGGCGCCCTGCCGGGGAGGTGGTGAGGTACCTGGCGGACTTCGGCAACACAGTGGAGTGGGATCCGGGCACCGTGGCCTGCGTGCGCCTGGACCCCGGTCCGCTCGTGGTAGGTGCGCGCTGGCGCAACACCTCGCGGTTCCGAGGGCGGCAAACCGACCTGGACTACCGCCTGGAGGAGTACGGGCCCGCCCGGCTGGTATTCGTCGGACACAACCGTACCGTCACGGCCACGGACGACATCACGGTCCGCGCAACCGAGGGCCGAACGCTGGTGGTCTACCGCGCGTCGTTGCACTTCCACGGCCTGGCGCGCCTTGCGGCGCCGTTCCTGCGGGCCGAGTTCGAGCGTCTCGCGAATGCGGTCGCCGAGCGCCTTCCCCGGGTGCTGGCCCAACGGTGACCCACCCCGGCGGGGAATCCGGTGCGTGCGGGTCGCACGCGCGCAGCCGGCCTGCGTCGCTCGCCCTGGGAGGAGACGGCGGTGGAGTTCGGCGGTGGAGTTCGGCGGTGGAGTTCGGCGGTGGAGTTCGGCGGATGGCGGCTGCTGGTGATGGACGCCACCGGTGTGATCGGGGCGCTGACCGGCGTCATCGTAGAGCGCCAGCTGTCGGGAACCGCTGCCTACCGGGCTGCCGAGGCCGCCCTGGCCGCCTGGCTCGAATCGGTGCGCGCCGAGCACCGCCGACAGGGTTTCACCGTGGTGGACGCACGCCTGCCGCGCCTGGACACCGGCTTCGCACAGCGCCCTCGCCGGAACGGTACCGCCGCTGCCGCCCGGCGCGGACCCGGGAATCCGGGTCTCGGCGGTGCTCGACCAACTGCCACCCAGGACCAGGATTCGCATGGAGGTGGCCATCCCAACCGCCGCCTCCGCCTTCAGCTCGCTCCCGGGCCCGCACACCAGGCCGCCCGGGTACCGATCAGCAGCCAGGCCATTTCCGCACATGCTCATGCAGAGGCGCCGCAGAGCGATTCCAGCCCTCGCCCGGCCTCTCCGACCGCTCCTGCTCGAACAGCTTCCGCCTACGCCGATCAGACCTGACTCACCATCGGCTTAGACCAGCAGAAGTCAGCATCAGTCCGAGTCCACCCTCACAGATACGCGAACACCTGAGAGATCAGCCCACGGCACGTCGAACCCGCACCGCCGCTGCGAGGAGGTCCGGCCGCCCTCCCGCGCTCGGGGCAGAAAGCCACGTCGACCTCTTTGCTCACACCATTCGCCCCGATATCACCTACTTTCCGGATGGTCGACATGGCTCTGTGTGTGCGGTCAGGACGGCAAGGTGATCGACTGGGCGTGGTGGAAGACGTTCCCGGCATCCCAGGTCTTCTTGGCCTTCTGCAGTCGGGCGTAGTTCTGCTTGTAGTAGAGCCGCTGGTAGGCCGGGTGCTTCTGGTCGGCCGTTCCGAGGTCGACGTCGGGGTAGTTCACATAGGCGCCGTCGGTGTCCGTGTCGATCTCCGGGATGCCGTTGGTGGCCTTGTAGACCGCTTGGTAGAGCCCGCCGAGGTAGGCCAGGTGCGCGGCGTCCTGCGCGGGGTCGGTCCAGTAGGTCTGGTACTGGAGCTTCATCACGGAGTCGCGCTGGGGGATCGCGGCTTCGGCGGGCTTGTGCTCGTTGATCCGGCAGCCGTAGGAGTCGATCTGGACCAGCGTCTGGGTGAGATCCACGCCGGGGACGGTTTTGGTCAGCCACTCCCAGAAGGCGTCGATGTGTGTGGGGGTGAAGCGCCGCCGGTGGTAGGCGGACTTGTACTTGCCGCGCTGATTGGCCCCGGAGGGGTTCAGCGTCATGGTGGCCTGGAACCACGGCATCTGTCGGCGCTTGTCCGGATACGGCAGGAGCACGCCCCCGGCGGCGTAGCTCTGGACCACGGCCCTGCTCGTCAGCCCGGCCTCCATCGCGGCCAGGAACTCCTCCAGCGGCGACGGATCGTCCTCGTCCCACTGGCTGAGCAGGACGACGTTCCCGTTCGTCCGGTGGGTGAGTTTGAGGATCGCGAAGAGGCCCCGGTAGACCGTCTCCTTCGGACCGCTGTGCTGGGCGAAGAAGGATCCGAAGTTCTCCACCAGGCGGCGGAAGTCCTCCGGGTGCTTGAGCAGGTCCGCCCAGGACCAGGCCACGCTGCTCAGCCAGACCCGTGGCGGCGGCTTGGGGAGGCGGGCGAAGTGGTAGCGCAGGACGACGCCGAAGTTTCCGCCGCCCCCACCGGTGTGCGCCCAGAAGAGGTCGCTCTCCGGCGAGGTCGCGGGGTCGTCCCGGTGGGCCGTGGTCAGCTCCACCGTGCCGCCGCGGACCGTGACCACGTCCACCTGGACGAGGTGGTCGACGGTCAGCCCGTCTCTTCGGGAGAGCAGCCCGTACCCGCCGCCACTGACGTGACCGCCCGCCCCGACCGAGTAGCACGACCCCGCGGGCAGCGTGACGCCGTACGTCCGGAACAGGCTGGTGTAGACGTCCCAGTTGGTCGCGCCGCCCTCGACGCAGTAGGTGGGGGCGCCGAACTTGTCCCGCGCCGCGCGGACACCGCGCAGAGTGCTGAGGTCGAGGATGACGCCCCGGTCGTTGTCGACGAACCCCTCGTAGCAGTGCCCGCCGCCCCGGATCGTCGGCCGCAGCCCCTTGTCGAGCGCGGTCTTCAGCGCCGCCACCGCGTCCGCGTCGCTCCCCACCAGCCGGATGTAGGCCGGTCTGCTGGACCAGCGCTGGTTGAAGCCCTGACTGAGCGTCTGGTACCGCGGATCGCCCGGGAGCACCGACTGCCCGCCGAGGACGCCGGGGGCGCCGGCCGACTCGGCCGCGGCCGGGCCGGCCGCGCCGACCCCCAACGAAACGGCGGAGACCCCGGCGGCAGCCATTCCGGCACTGCCCAGGAACCCGCGGCGAGAGAATTCTTGACTCATGCCAGGACCCACTTTCTCGATTCTGAGAAGCTGGCGTCCGCACGCTAGCACGGGCATTCGCCCATGTGAATACCTGTACGAATTAGTGTGACTGTACGTCCTTTTCAATCCCCCTTCGAACTCTCCCGATTCAGAGCCATTGTCAGTGGCGCCGGTTAATGTCCCCTCGTCGACCCCGGGCCCCGGGGTGACAGCTCGATCCCGGGCCTCGCACCCCGGGCCGCACGACCCTCGGAGAATGTGATGCGAAATAAGAACGCCAATATGATGAATGCGCCTCGCGCGGGCGAATTCCCTGCGCTCGGCCACTGGACGACCCTGCCGGCCGTCGTCGGCGGGGTCGGCCCGGTCACCCGTCGACGTCGTCCGGCCCGCCGGATCCGCCACGCCCTGCCCTGCCCGGCTATGAAGGCGCGGACGGCGGCGCCGGCCGCGCTCTCACGCGGGACGGCTCGCACGCCCCCGGGAGTCCGGAGGTCCGCCCAGGGCGCCTTCCGAGCACCGGTCCCCGACCCCCGTGGGAGGTGCCCGCGACGCCCCCGGGACAGCCCTCGTCACCCGGAGGGAGCACGATCCGTGTGGCGTGGCTCACCATCGAAATTCTGATCTGACGATCTGTCAAAGTGACTGATGGATCGTCACATCCACCACGAGTAGGCCCACTTATGAGCTGATGCAACGTCAGATTCATTCAGTTCAAGGCCAGTTGGGCAGAGTGTCGGGCAGTACGCCGTTCATCACACGGGGCTACCATCGGTGAGGTTGTCCGCTCCGGCCCCGGAGTGGGGTCACCCGATAGACTGAGTGGTCCCACCGCCCCAAGGGCCGGACACGGTCGGAACCAGGGGCGAGGACGAGGAGCGCACGGCAGCCATGACCGCTGAACCGAGCCACACAGAACAGACTGCGCGGGCCCCGCAGGCCCTCTTCCCCGGTCGCCCGGCTCCGGCCCCGCGCACCCTGGTCGACATCCTGGACGCCGCCGTCCGCGCCCACCCCAACGAGCCGGCCCTGGACGACGGGCACACCGTCCTCGGCTACCGGGCACTCGCCGCCGAGGTCGAGCAGCTGCGCCACCGGCTGAACGGCGCCGGGATCGGCCCCGGTGACCGGGTCGGCGTCCGCGTCCCCTCCGGCACCAACGACCTCTACATCGCCATCCTCGCCGTACTGGCCGCGGGCGCCGCCTACGTCCCGGTGGACGCCGAGGACCCGGACGAGCGCGCCCAGCTCGTCTTCGAGGAGGCCGCCGTGGCCGGCGTGCTCGGGGCCGAGCGCGTCCTGACCCTCACCGGCGACCCGCGGCCCGCCGTCGCCGCGGACACCCGGCCGACCCCCGCCGACGACGCCTGGATCATCTTCACCTCCGGCTCGACCGGCCGGCCGAAGGGCGTCGCCGTCACCCACCGCAACGCCGCCGCGTTCGTCGACGCCGAGGCCGCCCTCTTCCTCCAGGAGGAGCCGATCGGCCCGGGCGACCGCGTGATGGCCGGCCTCTCCGTCGCCTTCGACGCCTCCTGCGAGGAGATGTGGCTGGCCTGGCGCTACGGCGCCTGCCTGGTGCCCGTCCCTCGCTCGCAGGTGCGCAGCGGCGCCGATCTCGGCCCGTGGCTCGCCGAGCAGGAGATCACCGTCGTCTCCACCGTCCCGACGCTGGCCGCGCTCTGGCCCGCCGAGGCGCTGAACGAGGTCCGGCTGCTGATCTTCGGCGGCGAGGCCTGCCCGCCCGAGCTGGTGCAGCGCCTGGTCACCGAGGGCCGCGAGGTGTGGAACACCTACGGCCCGACCGAGGCGACCGTGGTGGCCTGCGCCGCGCTGCTCACCGGCGACGGTCCGGTCCGGATCGGCCTGCCGCTGGACGGCTGGGACCTCGCCGTGGTCGACGAGGCCGGCGAGCCGGTCGCCGCGGGCGGCACCGGCCAGCTGGTGATCGGCGGCGTCGGTCTGGCCCGTTACCTGGACCCGGTCAAGGACGCCGAGAAGTACGCGCCGCTGCCCTCGCTCGGCTGGGACCGCGCCTACCGCAGCGGCGACCTCGTCGAGGCCGACCCCGAGGGCCTGCTCTTCCTCGGCCGCAGCGACGAGCAGATCAAGCTCGGCGGGCGCCGGATCGAACTCGGCGAGGTCGACGCCGCGCTGCAGGCCCTGCCGGGCGTCGCCGGTGCGGCCGCCGCCGTGCGGACCGCCCGCGGCGGCAACCAGCTGCTGGTCGGCTACCTGGTCACCAAGGACGGCTGGGACCGGGAGGCCTCGGTCGAGCGGCTGCGCGCCGAGCTGCCCGCGGCTCTGGTGCCCCTGCTGGCCTCCGTGGAGTCCCTGCCCACCCGCACGTCCGGCAAGGTCGACCGCAACGCGCTGCCCTGGCCGCTGCCCGACCTGGAGACCGCCGGGCCCACCGAGCAGCTCTACGGCACCGAGGCCTGGCTGGCCGAGCAGTGGACCGAGATCCTCGGCGTGCCGGTCGGCGGCCCGCGCGAGGACTTCTTCGCCATCGGCGGCGGCAGCCTGGCCGCCGCCCGGCTCACCACCCTGCTGCGCGCCCGCTACCCGAGCGCCGCCGTGCTGGACATCTACCAGCAGCCGACGCTCCGCAAACTCGCCCGCCATCTGGAGCGGTCGGTGGCGGACAGCGGCGAGACCCGCACCGTCGCCCTGGTGCCGACCAGGGCCAAGCTGCTCCAGCTGCTCCTGCTGATCCCGCTCTTCACCGTGGTCGGCCTGCGCTGGACGGTCGCCCTGCTCACCCTCGGCAATGTGCTCGCCTGGTTCGGCGACTACCCCTGGGCACCGACCGCCTCGTGGTGGGTGGTCGGCGCGGGCGCGCTGGCACTGTTCTCCCCGGCCGGCCGGCTCGCCATCGCGGCCGGCGGCGCCCGGCTGCTGCTGCGCGGCCTGCGGCCCGGCAGCTACCCGCGCGGCGGCAGCGCCCATCTACGGCTCTGGACCGCCGAGCGGCTGGCCGAGGTCAGTGGCGCGACCTCGCTCTCCGGAGCCTGGCTGACCCGCTACGCGCGGGCGCTCGGCGCCAAGGTCGGCCCGGAGGTGGACCTGCACTCGATGCCGCCGGTCACCGGGATGCTCAAGCTGGGCCGGGGCTGCGCCGTCGAGGCCGAGGTCGACCTCTGCGGCTACTGGCTGGACGGCGACCGGCTGGAGGTCGGCCAGGTCAAGGTCGGTTCGGGGGCCGTGGTCGGCACCCGCTCGACCCTGCTGCCCGGCGCCCGGGTCGGCAAGCGGTCGCACGTGGTGGCCGGTTCCAGCGTCACCGGGCACGTGCCGACCGGCCAGCGCTGGGGCGGCGCGCCCGCCGCCAAGCTGGGCCGGGCCGAGCGGACCTGGCCGAAGGACCGGCCGGCCCGCCAGGCGCGCTGGGCGGCGCTCTTCGGCGCCAGCGGCACAGCGCTCAGCCTGTTGCCGGTGCTGCCCGCCCTCGCCGGGCTCGTGGTGCTGTCCCGCTTCGTCCAGCCCGGCCAGGACCTCGGTGCCGCGCTCGGCGGCGCCCTGCTCGGCCTCCTCCCGGCCACCCTGGCCTACGGCCTGGTGTACGCGGCGCAGCTGGTCGCGGCCGTGCGGCTGCTCAGCATCGGGCTGGCCCCGGGCGTGCACCCGCTGCACGGCCGGATCGGCTGGCAGGCCTGGACGGTCACCCAGCTGATGGACCAGGCCCGCGAGATCCTGTTCCCGCTGTACGCGGGTCTGGTCACGCCGCTGTGGCTGCGGGCGCTGGGGATGAAGGTCGGCCGGGGCGCCGAGGTCTCCACCGTGCTGGCGCTGCCGAGCCTGACCACGGTCGGGGACGGCGCGTTCCTGGCGGACGACACCCTGATCGCCCCGTACGAGCTGGGCGGCGGGTGGCTGCGGCTCGGTGAGGCGAAGGTCGGTGAGCGGGCGTTCCTCGGCAACTCGGGGATGACCGCTCCCGGGCGGGCCGTCCCGGCGCGCGGGCTGGTGGGTGTGCTGTCGGCGACGCCGAAGAAGGCCAAGAAGGGCAGCTCCTACCTGGGCATGCCGCCGATGCGGCTGCCGCGCTCGGCCGACCAGGCCGACCAGAGCCTCACCTACGAGCCGCCGGCCCGGCTGCTCTGGGCCCGCGGGCTGGTGGAGGTGGCCCGGCTGCTGCCGGTGCTGGCCTCCGGCGCGCTCGGTGCGCTGACCCTCGCGTCGCTCTCCTGGCTGTCGGCGAACTGGTCCCCGGTGGCGGCGGCGCTGCTCTCCGGGCTGGTGCTGCTCGCGGCGGGCGGGGCGGCCTGCGTGGTCGCGGTGGCCGCGAAGTGGCTTCTGGTCGGGCGGTTCCGGGCGGTCGAGCACCCGCTCTGGAGCGGCTTCGTCTGGCGCAACGAGCTCGCGGACACCTTCGTCGAGGTCCTGGCGGTGCCGTGGCTGGTGGGAGCGGTCCCGGGCACGCCGGTCCTGAACGTCTGGCTGCGGGCGCTCGGCGCGCGGGTCGGGCGGGGTGTCTGGTGCGAGAGCTACTGGCTGCCGGAGGCGGACCTGGTCACCCTCGGTGACGGGGTGACCATCAACCGGGGCTGCGTGGTGCAGACCCACCTCTTCCACGACCGGATCATGCGGATGGATACTGTCATCCTCCGCGAGGGCGCCACCCTGGGCCCGGGCGGCATCGTGCTGCCCGGCAGTACGGTGGGCGCACGCAGCACCCTGGGCCCGGCCTCGCTGGTGATGCGCGCCGAGTCCGTCCCCGCCGAC
Organism: Kitasatospora sp. NPDC086009; assembly: GCF_044540385.1. NCBI lineage: Bacteria > Bacillati > Actinomycetota > Actinomycetes > Kitasatosporales > Streptomycetaceae > Kitasatospora > Kitasatospora sp. NPDC086009. The sequence continues at coordinate 205,653 of NZ_JBITSA010000007.1, read as the reverse complement.
ACGCGGTGGCTGGGCAACCCGATCGAGGTGTGGCAGGCCACCTCGTGACCGCCGCCCCCTCCGACCCGCCCGCCACCTCCACGTCCCCCAGTTCGCAGGGAGCGCACGACCCGGTGAAACCCCGCCCGGTGAACCACCAGCACGCCTCGGCGGCCCGCGCCGCCGCCCCGGACCCGTACTTCCCGAACAGCGGGGACACCCGCTACCGGGTGCACCGCTACGAGCTCGCCCTGGACTATCGCCCCGGGCCCAACCGGCTGGGCGGCACCGCGCGACTGAGCGCGGTCGCCGGGACGGCGCTGCCCGAGTTCGCGCTCGACCTCGCCGAGTTCCGGATCGGCCGGGTCCTGGTGGACGGCAAGGCCGCCCGGTACACCCACCGGGCCGGCAAGCTGCGGGTGCGGCCGGTCAAGGCGCTCGCGGCCGGCGCCGCGTTCACGGTCGAGGTGCACTACACCGGGAACCCGCGGCCGGTGCGCAGCCCGTGGGGCGGCCTCGGCTGGGAGGAGCTGACCGACGGCGCGCTGGTCGCCAGCCAGCCCGTCGGCGCGCCGTCCTGGTTCCCGTGCAACGACCGGCCCGCCGACAAGGCGACCTACCAGATAGCGGTGACCACACCGTCCGCGTACACCGTGGTGGTCGGCGGCCGGCTGCTCACCCGCACCACGCACGCCTCCAGCACGACCTGGGTGTACGAGCAGAGCGCACCGACCTCGACGTACCTGGTGACGGTCTCGATCGGCCAGTACCGGCCGGTCGTGCTCGCCGAGCGCCCGGCCGTCCGGCAGACCGGGTACGTGCCCGAGCGGGTGGCCGGCGACTTCGCGGTGGACTTCGGGCGGCAGCCGCGGATGACCGCGTACTTCGAGGAGGTCTTCGGCCCCTACCCGTTCGGCGAGTACACGGTGGTCGTCGCCGACGAGGAGCTGGACGTCCCGGTGGAGGCGCAGGGCGTCGCCACCTTCGGCACCAACCACCTCGGCGGGGGCTGGGAGCGGGAGCGGCTGATCGCCCACGAGCTGGCCCACCAGTGGTTCGGCAACAGCGTGTCGATCGCCGACTGGAGCCACATCTGGCTCAACGAGGGCTTCGCCAAGTACGCGGAGTGGCTCTGGTCCGAGCGGGCCGGCGGCCCGTCGGCCACCACGCACGCGGCGGCCGCGCACGCCGTGCTGGCCGGCCTCCCCCAGGACCTCAGGCTGGCCGACCCGGGCCGGAAGCTGATGTTCGACGACCGGCTCTACCAGCGCGGCGGCCTGACCGTCCACGCGCTCCGGCTCACCCTCGGCGACGCCGCGTTCTTCCCGATGCTCCGGGAGTGGGCCACCGCCCACCGGCACGGCGTCGTCGGCACCGCCGACCTGCGCGCCCATGCGGGGCGCTACGCCGATCACTCGCTGGAGCCCCTGTTCACCGCGTGGCTGGACCGCCCGGAGCTCCCGCCGCTGCGGGGGCTGAGCGGGCCGACCGGCCCACCGCGACCGGGCTACTGACGGTCCGGCCCGGACCCCTCGCGGTGAGGGGGCCCGGGCCGGACCGCCGGCCGGGTGTCAGCCCGTGAAGCCGGCCGTGATGGAGGTGAACTGCCAGTCGTTCTGGGCGATGCCGGAGCAGGTCTCCTGCAGGCCGCCGCCCGCGCAGCCGCGGTCGCGGTTCACCGACCAGAAGGCCAGCCGGGCGATGTGGTGGCTGTTGGCCCAGTCGCGGATCGCGGTCCAGTTCTGGACGGTGGTGACCTCGTTGTTGTCGCTGAGGCCGTTCATGCCGGAGATGCCGACGTGCGCGTAGGCGGTGGCGTCGTCCCAGCCGAAGGTGGACTTGAGCTTGGCCTTCAGGCCCTCCGCCGCACTCACGGTGGCGGCGTACATGTCGGTGGAGGCGTTGCCGAAGTCGAACGGCATGATGGTGAACACGTCGATGTCCGCGCCGAGCGCCTTGGCCTGCTCGATCAGCCGGTTCCCGTACGAGGTCGGGCCGGTGGTGCCGGTACCGAAGGTCAGGATGGTGCGCAGGCCGGGGTTGTTCTGCTTGACGATCTTGAGCGCGCCGAGGATGCGGTCCTGGACGACGGTGTTCTCGAACTCGTCGGTGTTCTCGATGTCCACGTCGATCGCCTTCAGACCGTAGGCGTCGATCACCTTCTGGTAGGCGCCGGCGAGATCGGCGGTGGTGGCGCAGTTGGGGCCGAGCTTGTTGCCGCTCCACCCGCCGATGGACGGGACGACGTCGCCGCCGGCCGCGCGGACGGCCTTGATGGTGGCCTGGTCGACCCCGTTCAGCAGCGGCCGCTGGCTGTCCCAGGTGGGGTTGCAGCCGTTCTGGGCGAGGACGAAGGCCAGGGTGAACCACTTCACGCCGGTGGCGTTCATGACGGTCGTGGGGGCCGGCGGGTTGCCCCAGCCGTTGTAGAGGTAGGGCGCGGCCTGCTTGAACCCGGTCGGGGTGCCGCCGCCCGGGTCGGTGGTGACCACGAGGGCGGCGGAGGAGCCGGAGGTGTTGCCGGCCGCGTCGCGGGCCTTGACGGTGAAGCTGTACGCCGTGGCGGCGGTCAGCCCGTCGACGGTCGCGCCGGTGCCGGTCGTGGTGGCGACCTTGGTGGCGCCCTGGTAGACGTCGTAGCCGGTCACGCCGACGTTGTCGGTGGCGGCGTCCCACGCGAGGGTGACGCCGGTGGCGGACTTGCCGGTGCTGCGCAGGTTGCCGGGGGACGTGGGTGCCTGGGTGTCGCCCGGGGTCCCGCCGCCTGGGCCGTCCAGGCTCAGGTCGTCGGCGTAGTAGGTGCCCTGGCCGTACCAGCCGTTGACATAGACCTCCGCGCTGGTCTGCGTGGCGCCGGTGGTGAAGGAGACGCTCAGCCGGGTGTAGTCGGCGGCCGAGGTCCAGGCGGAGCCGGCGCCGGTGACACCGAGGTAGACATAGCTGCCGCGGACCCAGCCGGACAGCGAGTACGTGGTGTTGGGCTGGACGGCGACGGTCTGCGTGCACTTGGCGTTGTCGCTCGCGGAGGCGGCGCCCGCCAGCGCCTTGCCGCCGCCGTGCACGGGGGTGGAGACCACCGAGCCGAGTCCGCCGGTGCAGGACCAGCCGGACAGGGTGCCGGTCTCGAAGCCGGGGTTGCCGAGTTGGTTCGCCGCGTGGGCGGCGGTGGGGGCGGTGAACGCGGCGGCGGCCGCGAGCAGGGCTGCCGCGCCGACGGCGGGCAGTCGGGTGCGCTTGAGCACCGGGGACCTCCAGTGGGGGTGTGGGGGTGGAGGTGCGGGGAGGAGCCCAAAATGGACTGGACCAATTCATGCTGTCAAGTACCGTCCGGCGAGCGGACGGTGAGCGGACGGCGAGCGACGGGTGAACGGGGCCGAGAGCGGGCCGGAGCGCGGGGAGCGCCGGGAGAGCGAACGGGCCGGGAGAGCGAACGGGCCGGGAGAGCGAACGGGGACGCGGCCCGGGGACGCCGAAGGCCGCGCGGCCCGGGTGCCTGGTGGACCCCGGGCCGCGCGGCCTTCGGCCGCCGGCCCCTCCCCCGGAACGTGTGTTCAGGTCGGGAGCGGCAGGCGCCGACGCGTCAGCAGTTCGACGGCGCCGCGTTCCCGGCGAAGCGGTCGGCGATCCAGGTCAGGTACTCCTGCTGCGCCTCGAACGGGATCGTGTTGTGGGTCGCGCCCTGGTAGGTCGAGTATTCGACCGGCCGGCTGAACCCGCAGGCCCGCTTGATGTACTGCTCGGTGGAGTGCGGGTTGATGACGGTGTCCGCCGTTCCCTGCATGACCAGCACCGGTGCCACCGTGGCGGCGTAGCCCGGGGTGTTCTCGTAGAAGCGCCGGCTCCAGACCTCCGGCACATCGCGCAGCGGCTTGAACAGCGTGTCCAGCTGGTGGTTGTCCGCGACGTTGTTCTGGATCACGTCGGCGAAGTGCTCGATGCAGGCCACCCCGTCGCCCTCCAACGCCTGGAGTCCGGCCGGCTGCAGCACGTCGGTGGCCCGCAGCTCGGGGTAGGCCGCCAGGAAGCCCCGGTAGACGTTGATCCGCAGCGCCGCGTTGTGGGCCTCCGAGGACTCGTTGCGCGGACCGGGCGGCACGAGACCGGCGAACTGCGGACCGAGGTCGGCGGCCGGCGCCAGCGCGGCCACGCCGACCAGGTCGAGGTCCGGACTGTAGCCGGGCGCGTCCTGACCGACGAACAGCCCCGCGCCGCCGCCCTGCGACCAGCCCAGGACGGCCGTGCGCCGGCCCGCCCGGGCCGAGCGGATCTGCCGCACCGCGGTGACGGAGTCCAGCACGTTGTGCGTCTCGGTCGCGCCGACCACGTACTGGTGGACGCCCGGCGTCCCCAGGCCCTGGTAGTCGGTCGCCACCACGACGTCGCCGGCGCCGAGGAACTGGGTCAGCGCGGGCACTCCGACGTCGATCGAGAAGGGGCTCTGGTAGCTGAAGTAGTCGACGAGGTCCCGGGCCGGGTTCGGGGCGGCCGACGGGGCGCACTGGCGCGGCCCGCCGACGGTCCCGTGGGCCCACGCCACGACGTTCCGGTCGCCGCGGCGGGGGACGACATCGGTCGGCCAGGCCACCAGGCCGGAGACGGCGACCGGGGTGCCGTCGTGCAGCGTCGAGCGGTAGAGGATCCGGCAGGCCCGGGCGTGGTCGGGCGCCTCGATGGCGCGGGCCCAGATCAGGTCGCCGTGCCGGCCCTCGGGCAGCGGGGACGGGGGCTCGTAGAAGGCGTCGCCGCCGGGGCCGACCGGGACACCGGGGGCGCACCGGCCGGAGTGGTCCGGGCCGCGGCCGTCGTCGGTCGCGGCCGCCTCGGTGCTCAGTGCGGGCAGGGCAAGAAAGGTCACGAGGGCAGCCGCAGTGACTGCCCGTAGCCAGGCTCTCATCAGGTATCCCATCGCCGGAGGCCGGCTGCCCCCGGCCGGCCCCGGAGGCGGCCGTGCCGTGCGAGCCGGCTTGTCATGGTCGAGCCGAGGCTACTCCGCGTCGACCGGTAACCGACTGATCGTCACCACCGCCGCGTGTTGGCGGATCCGGATCGGGGCGGGCCGCCGTGAGCGGCACGGCGGGCCCTCGGCGGGACTCCCCCGGCCGGCCCGGAAAGGAGCCGGAAAGGAGGTGGAGGACCGTGGACGACCGACGTAGGTTGAAGGAGCCGTCCGGCCCCGCCGACGGCATCCGGCGACGGTCGACACCGGCCCCGGTCCGCGTTTCAGCCCCTGCACCGAATGATTCAGAGGATCAGATGACCGACCAGTACGACGAGCTCCTCCCGACGACCCGCCGCGCGCTGCTGCACCGGATCGCGGTCGCACAGGCCGAGGGCCGCACGCCCTCCCTGGTCGCCGCGGTGGTCCGGGACGGCAGACTGGTCTGGAGCGGAGCGCGCAGCATGATCGACGGTCATGCGCCCACCGTCGACGTGCAGTACCGGATCGGCTCGCTCACCAAGACCTTCGTCGCCGTCCTGGTGCTCCGGCTGCGCGACGAGGGCCTGCTCGACCTGGCCGACCCGCTGGAGCGCCACCTGCCCGGCACCCCGGCCGACGGCGCCACCGTCGCCCAACTGCTCGCCCACTCGGCCGGCCTCGCCTCCGAGACCCCGGCGCCCTGGTGGGAACGGACCGACGGCACGCTGCGCCCCGAGCTCGCCGACCTCCTGGAGGGCGACAACCCGCGCAAGCACCCGGCGGGGCGGCTCCACCACTACTCCAACCCCGGCTACGCCCTGCTCGGCGCGCTGGTCGAGCGCCTGCGCGGCGAGCCGTGGCACGAGGTGCTGGACCGCGAGGTCCTGGCTCCGCTCGGGATGGACCGCACCACCCTGCTGCCCGAGCACCCGCACGCCGGCGGCTTCGCCGTCCACCCCTGGGCCGACGTCATGCTGCCCGAACCGCTGACCGAGACCGGGCTGATGGCACCGGCCGGGCAGCTCTGGTCGACCGTCGCCGACCTGGCCCGCTGGGCCGCCTTCCTGACCGCCGGCGACCCGAAGGTGCTGACCGCCGAGAGCCTCGCCGAGATGCGCGTACCCGCCGTCGGCCCGAGCGGCGAGAACTGGTCCGGCGGGTACGGGCTCGGGCTGCAACTGCTGCGCCACCAGGACCGCGTGCTCTACGGCCACACCGGTTCGATGCCGGGCTTCACCGCCGGTCTCTGGATCAGCGAGGCGGACGGTCTGGCGGCGATCGCGGTCGCTAACGCGACCGGCGGCGGCGACACCCCGCGGGTCGCGGCGGAGCTGATCTCCCTCACCGCCCAGCACGAACCCCGGCTGCCCGAACCCTGGCGCCCGCTGTCCTCCCTCGACGAGGACCTGCTCGCGCTCACCGGCCCCTGGTACTGGGGCGCCGCCGGCCACACCCTGCGGCTGAAGGCCGACCGCGTCCTCGAACTGGCCCCGCTCACCGGCGGTACCCGCAGCTCCCGGTTCCGCGCCGAGCCGGACGGCACCTGGACGGGGCTGGACCACTACTACGCGGGCGAGACGCTGCGGGTCGTCCGCGCCGCCGACGGCTCGGTCAGCCACCTGGACGTCGGCTCCTTCGTCTTCACCCGCCGGCCCTACGGTCCGGCCGAGGCCGTGCCCGGCGGGGTCGACCCGGCCGGCTGGCAGGCCTTCTGAGGCGTCGGGCCTCCCCCGGCCCGGGTGTGTCGCCGCCGCGGGGCCCCGGCCCGCCGTGACGGGCGCCCGGTGCGGCGCGGCGGGCCTACGCCGCGCCGCCGCGGGGCTCCGGCGCTTCGGCGTCGGGGGCCCGCGCTCCGGCCGGGGAACCAGGCGGACGGGCCAGGCGCAGGAGGTGGGCCGTGCGCAGCGCGTGCGACGCAAGCAGCGTGCCGACGACCGTGCACGGCGCCAGCGCGGCGTCCGTCGCACCGCTCTCCCACCCGAGGAAGGCGCCGACCGCCAGGAACGGGACGACCCCCGTCACGGGGGCGACCACCATCGCGAAGGCGAGGGTGCTCCGCCTGCGGTCCTCCTCCCAGCACCGGTCGGAGGTGATCTGCAGGGCGCCGGCCATCGCCACCACCAGCATCCACCAGGGCGAGGTGGCCAGTCCGACCAGCCTGGCGAGCAGGTGGAGGAAGAGCAGTACGACCGCGAGCTGGACCTGCACCCGCAGGATGTCCCGCAGCTCCGCGGCGATCTCCCGCCGCCGCGCCGAGCCCGGTTTCCACCCCATGGAGCGGAGCATACGGTGGCGCCCGCACACCGAACAGGTGTCCGGCAGACAGTGAGTGGCCCCATTCAGCAGGTGCACATCCAAGCTCTGCCGAACGGCAACGTGGACGCCAGCCGACACGGAGAAACATACGGATACCGGTTCGCACGCCCCACGACCGAGAGTGCGGGCCGGTGCCACGGCGATCCGTGGCCGCCGTCGTCCGTGCCGCCCTGGAGGGTCTGCCATGACCACCGTCCCCACGTACGCTCCGCCCGCCGTCACCCCCGGCCACACCTCGGTACTCCCCATCCCGCTGCCGGCGCAGCAGACCGTCGTCCAGCCGCTCACCGTCCGACCGGTCCCCGCCCCGGCCGTACCCGCCCCGGCCGCTCCCGTGCCCGCCCTCGCGGCCCCGGCGCTCTCCGCACTGGCGCTCTCCGCACCGGCCCTCCTCGGCAAGGTGCCGGCGCCCGCCTACACCGTCGCGCTCGCTCGCGACGAGGCCGACGTGCGCGCCGCCCAGCTGCTCCGCCACCAGGTCTTCGCCGCCGAACTCGGTGCCCGGCTGCACAGCCCGGTGGCGGGGCTGGACGTCGACCCGTTCGACGCGTTCTGCGACCACCTGCTGGTGCGCGAGGGCGAGGACGGCCCCGTGGTGGGGACCTACCGGCTGCTGCGCCCGGCGGCCGCCCGACGGGCCGGACGGCTCTACTCCGACGGCGAGTTCGACCTGCGCAACCTGTCCCCGCTCCGCGACGGCCTGGTGGAGCTGGGCCGCTCCTGCATCCACCCGGACCACCGGGGCAACGGCGCGGTCATCAACCTGATGTGGGGCGGCATCGCCCGCTACCTCGCCGACACCGGCAACACCTGGGTCGGCGGCTGCTGCTCGATCCCGCTGGACGACGGCGGCGCGACGGCGGCGCGGGTCTGGGACACCGTCAGCGCCAAGCACCTCGCCCCCGAGGAGTACCGGGTCGCCCCGCACCGGCCGTGGGACCCCACCGGCCTGCCCCGCGCCGAGCGGGCCGCGCTGCCGGCACTGCTCCGCGGGTACCTGCGGCTGGGCGCCTGGGTCTGCGGCGCGCCAGCCCACGACCCGGACTTCGCCACCGCCGACCTCTACGTGCTGCTGTCCCTGGAGCGCACCGATCCGCGCTACCTGCGGCACTTCCTCTCCGGGCTCGCTCCGGCGGCCCCGGCCACCGGACCGGCCGCGCCCGGCGGTACGGAACCCGCGCCCGGGCCGCTCTCGTGAGCGTCTGGCTGCCGACCGCCCCCTGCACGCCGGAGACCTGCCTGACCGAGGCCGCCCCCGTGGTGGCGCTCCCCCGGCGGATCCTGCGCCTCGCCGCGTTCCTGGTCGTGCTGGTGGCGGGCCTCGCGCTCACCCCGTCGGCGCGGGCCCTGCCCGGGGGCCCGCGCGACGCGCTGGTCCGGTTCTGGGCACGCACCCTGCTCGGCGCGCTCGGGGTCACCGTCCGGATCGCGCCGCCCCCGGCCTGCGGCGGCGGGGTGCTGGTGGTGGCCAACCACGTCTCGTGGCTGGACATCCCGCTGATCGCGGCCGGCCGGCCCGGCCGCTCGCTGGCCAAGACCGAAGTCCGGCACTGGCCGGTGCTCGGCCCGCTGGTGGCCTGGGGCGGCACCGTCTTCCTCGACCGCGACCGGCTGCGCACCCTCCCCGGCACGGTCGCCGCGGTCACCGAACTGCTGCGCGCGGGACGGCCCGTGGTCGTCTTCCCCGAGGGGTCGACCTGGTGCGGGCGGGAGAGCGGCCGGTTCCGCCCGGCGCTCTTCGAGGCCGCCGTCCAGTCCGGTGCTCCCGTGCAGCCGGTGACGGTCCGCTACCGGCTCTCGGACGGGCGGGCGACCAGCACGCCGGCCTTCGTCGGCGAGGACGGCCTGCTCGCCTCGATCGCCCGGGTGGTGTCGGTCCGTGGACTGGTGGCCGAGGTGACCTTCCTGCCCGCGATCCCGGCACCCGCAGTCCGGACCGGTCAGCCGGCGGACCGGGGGCAGCCGCGCCGGGAGCTGGCCCGTGCCGCCCAGGCGGCCGTGGAGGCGACCGGCCGGTGAGTGCCCGGTGGTGACCGCCCGTTGTGAGTGCCCGGTGGTGACTGCCCGTTGTGAGCACCCGCTGTGGGTGCCCGCTGTGAGTGCCCGTCGTGCCCGGCGCCGCCCGGTGATCGACGGGCGGTGGGCCGGGCGGGTAGCCTCACGGCATCCGCCCGTCCACCACGGCTCGCCGCCGTCGACCGCCGTGCCACACCGTCCGACTCCCTGACGACCGGCAGCCGTCCCACGGGACCGCCCCCGCCCGCCGCCGAGGTCGGCCGACGCCACGCCCAGGAGGACTCCCGCCGTGCCCGAGCTGTACCCGATCGGCAAGCCCTACGCGCAAGGACTCCTGGAGGTCGGCGACGGCCAGCGAATCTACTGGGAGGCCTCGGGCAACCCCGCCGGCAAGCCGGCCGTCGTGGTGCACGGCGGGCCGGGCTCCGGCCACAGTCCGAAGAACCGGCGCTGCTTCGACCCCGAGCGCTACCACCTGGTGCTGTTCGACCAGCGCGGGTGCGGACGGAGCCTGCCGCACGCCGCCGACCCGGCGACCGGTCTGGAACACAACACCACCGCCCATCTGATCGCCGACATGGAACGGCTTCGCGAACACCTGGGCATCGAGAAGTGGCTGCTGTACGGCGGGTCCTGGGGCTCGACCCTGATCCTCGCCTACGCGCAGACCCACCCCGAGCGGGTCTCGGAGATCGTGATCTGCGGGGTGACCATGACCCGCCCCGAGGAGACCGACTGGCTGTACCGCGGCGTGGGCCGGCTGCTGCCGGGCCCCTGGGAGGCGTTCCGCGACGGGCTGCCGCCCGCCGAACGGGACGGCGACCTGGTGGCCGCGTACAGCCGGCTGCTGAACAGCCCCGACGAGGCCGTCCGCCGCAAGGCCGCACGGGACTGGGCGACCTGGGAGGACGCGGTGATCGCGCACGAGTCGCTGGGGAAACCGAACGCCTACTCCGACCGCCCGGACGACGCCCTGATGGCGTTCACCCGAATTACCGCGCACTACTTCGCGCACGACGCCTTCCTGGAGGACGGCCGACTCCTGCGCGACGCCGGACGGCTGGCCGGGATCCCGGGCGTTCTGATCCACGGCCGGCTGGACCTCGGATCGCCGCTGAAGACCGCCTGGGAACTGGCGAAGGCCTGGCCGGACGCCGAGTTGACGGTCATCCAGGACTCCGGCCACACCGGGAGCCCCGCCATGGGCGAGGCGGTGTTCGCAGCCATCGAACGGTTCGCCGGACCCGCCCGGAACTGACCACGACAGCTCGCTCCGGCCGTCTCGTGCCGGCGGCGAGACGGTCCGCCGGCCCGACCGGGAGTCGGACCTGCGGCGAGACCGAGACGGCGGAGTTGCCCGGCCGTTGCCCGGCCGGGGGCCGCCCGGACCCGGTCGGCCGTGTGCCCAAGGGCCGCTCCCGGCCGCTCGATCGGGCCCCTACGATACGAGCATGATCGCCTATGCCCCCGCGGCCCTGTTCTTCGTCCTGTGCGGGATCGGGGTGCTCCGTGACCGACGCCGATTCAGCAACGCCGTCCTGCTCGGCATAGCCGTCTCCTTTCTCGCCCTGGCGCTGCTCGCCGAGTTGCGCAAGGCCCCGACACTGGTCGCCGAGGTGGCAGCCGTCGCCATCATCCTGCTGCCGGCGGTCGGAACGCTGGCGCTGGTCGGCTTCCTGATCGCCAACGGCCTGACGATGGTCCGCAAGGAGGGCAGACGGCCGGCCAATCTGCTGTCCCTGCTCGCGGGCCTCGGCATCCTCTCCGTGATCAGCCTGCTCGTCGCCGCCGTGGTGACCCGCTCGTACCGGCTGGGGGTCCTCGCCGGCACCGCCGTGCTGGTGGTCGGTTACATCTCCTTCCTGTTCGTCTGCTTCGTGGGCTACGCCTTCCTGTACGGCCGCCACCGCCCCCGCCGGGACGTCGACTTCGTCGTGGTGCTCGGCTCCGGCCTGATCGGCGGCGACCGGGTGCCGCCGCTGCTGGCGAGCCGGCTGAACCGGGGCCGTGAGGTGTACGAGAAGCAGGCCGCTCGCGGCAACCCACCGGTGCTGATCACCTCGGGCGGCCAGGGACCGGACGAGAAGCTGCCCGAGTCCCACGCGATGGCCGACTACCTCGTGCAGCGCGGCTTCCCCGAGGCACACCTCGTGCGTGAGGAGCACTCGCGCACGACGGAGGAGAACCTGCTCTTCTCCAGGGCGATCATGGAGCAGGCCAAGCCCGGGTACCGCTGCGTGATCGTCACCAACAACTTCCACGCGTTCCGTGCCGCGCTGACGGCCCGTAAGGCGGGTGTGACCGGGCAGGTCTTCGGCTCCCCCACCGCGGCGTACTACTGGCCGAGCGCGACGATCCGGGAGTTCGCCGCCGTCTTCCTCTCCCACAAGCTGATCAACTTCGGCATCTGCGGCTTCCTCGCGCTGTGCGGAGTGCTCGCCGCCGCGCTCTGACGCACCCGACACCCCGTCCTTCCGGGCCCCGGCCGCCAGAACCCGGGGAACGGCCCGGGGGCCGCCGTGTCATGCCGTCGGACGCGGCGCCAGGACCGCGCAGGTGGTCGTCCCGTGCGCGTACAGCTTGCCGTCCTCCACGCCGACCACCCGCGCCTCCGCCGTCGCGAGGGTACGGCCGACGTGCAGCGCCACGGCCTCGCACCGCAGCTTCCCCGAGTCGGCGAACACCGGGCGCACCATGTGCACGTTCAACTGGGTCGTGGTGTAGGCCGTGCCGGCGGGCAGTCGGCTCATCACGGCGCAGCCGAGCGCCGAGTCGAGCAGGGTGGCGAGGTAGCCGCCGTGCACGGTGTTCATCGGGTTGAAGAGATGCTCGCCGACCTCGCCCTCGAAGACCGCCGTGCCCGGCCCGGCCTCGACCAGTCCGAAGCCCAGGGTGCTGGCGATCGGCGGAGCCTGGATCCGTCCCGCGATCATCTCCTGCAGGATCTCCTCCCCGGTGAGGTGCGGAAACGCGGAGACCGGCGGTCCGGCCTGCCAGTGGTGGGTACGGCTGTGCGACGCCTCGTCCGGCACGGTCTGCTCTCCCTGGAATCCATACGTGGTCATGGGACCAACCTGCCCGCTCCGCCCGTCCGGCTCAACTGCGATTCGCACTACGGAGCGGCTCCGCCCATGGCGGCACCGGCCATGACGGGCGCGCCGACAACGGGTGACCGTCACATGTCACCCGATGGCCGGACGCGGCACGCTGCACGGCAGTCCACCGAACTCCGCCCCCACCCAGGAGTCGTCCATGGTTCTGCTGCCCGTGCGCGTGTCGACCGCGCCCGCCGTGACCGCCCCGTCCACCGCGCCCGTCCCACCGACCGGATCCGGCGTGCCCGGATCCGACGTGCCCGGATCCAGCGCACCCGGTACCACTGAGACCGGGACCGCCCGCGCCGTGCCCGTCGCCGGTCCGGCCCGCGCGGGCCGGCGGCTCGCGCGCCGCGCCGCGGCTGCGCTGCTCGCGGCGCTGGCACTCGCCTCCACGGCACCGGCCTCCGCCGTCGCGGCCGCCACCCCGGGCCCCGGCCGTACCGCGGCCTCCGCGACTTCCGCCGCGCATGTGGCCGCCCCTGCCGCTTCCACGGCGGGCGGGACCTTCCAACAGGTCACCGGGTTCGGTGGCAACCCCGGGAACCTGGCGATGTTCTCCTACACCCCGGCAGGCCTGCCGACCGGCGCACCGCTGGTGGTGGCGCTGCACGGCTGCACCCAGACAGCCACCGACTACTACCGCAACTCCGGCTGGACCACCCTGGCCGACCGGTACGGCTTCGCGGTGGTGTTCCCGCAGACCGGCAGCGCCAACAACGCCCTCTCCTGCTTCAGCTGGTTCGACGCCGCCAAGGACAGCCGGGGCGCGGGCGAGGCCGAATCGGTGTCCGAGATGGTCACCGAAGCCCGGGCCCTGTACGGCTCCGACGGGCGCCGGGTGTTCGTCACGGGCCTCTCGGCCGGCGGCGGTATGGCGGCCGACCTGCTGGCCGACTACCCGGACGTGTTCGCGGGCGGGGCGATCGACTCCGGCCTGCCCGCGCACTGCGCCACCACCCAGGCCGCCGCCTCCGGGTGCCAGAACAACGACCAGCGGCTCACCCCGGTCCAGTGGGGCGACCGAGTCCGCCGGGCGTACCCGGGCCACAGCGGGCCGTGGCCCCGGGTGGCGATCTGGCAGGGCACCGCGGACACCACCGTCAGGCCCGTGAACGGCACCGAGCTGCGGGACCAGTGGACGGATGTGTGGGGCATCGGCCAGAGCGCCTCCGCCACCCGGAACCTGCCGGGTGGCACCACCGAGTCCGTCTACAACGACGCGAGCGGCCGGCCCGCCGTGGCGCTCTACTCCGTCGCGGGGATGGGTCACGGACTCGCGGTCGACCCGGGCCCGGGGGCGGACCAGTGCGGAGCCGGCGGCGCCTACTTCCTCGACACGATCTGCTCCAGCTACTACACCGCGCGGTTCTGGGGCTTGGACGGCGGCGGCCCGGCCACGCCCTCGCTGCCCGCACCGACGGGCCTGACCGCGACCGCCACCGGCCAGGACTCGATCGCGCTCGGCTGGCAGGCCGTCACCGGCGCTGCGTCCTACGTGCTGTACCGGAACGGAACGCGGGTGGCCGCCCCGGCCGGCACCTCGTACACCGACGGCGGCCTGAACCCCGGGGCCTCGTACACCTACACCGTGGCCGCCGTCGACGCGGCGGGCGCCGTGGGAGCCCGGTCGGCGGCGGTGACGGCGAGCACTCCCGGCGGCGCGCAGCAGTGCTTCACGGACAGCAACTACGACCAGGTGAAGGCGGGCCGTGCGACCCAGGCCGGCGGCCTCACCTACGCCCTCGGCTCGGGGCAGGCCATGGGCCTCTGGAACACCTTCACGATCCACACGCTGAAGGAGACCGGGGCGGGCTACTTCGTCCTCGCCGACGGGCAGTGCTGACCCGCGACCGGCCGCGAGTCGGCCCCGGCACGGGCCCTGATGCGGCCCCCGACTCCGGGCCGGGCCCGCGTGTCCGCAGTGTCCGGCCACCGTGCCACCGCCGGTGTGCCGGCCTCCGCCCAACCCTCTGAGCTTCCTCATCCGTGCTCCTCTCCGGGGCGCAGACCGGCGAACAGGTCGGATTCGGGGAGGACCGTCTCCACCAGGCTCCGGGCCAGGTGGTAGTCCTCCGTCGGCCAGACCTCGCGCTCGATCTCACGTGGGTGTGCCATGAACCCGGTGCCGGGCTGTATCTGGGTGGCGTGCGCGAGCAGGGCGGCGTCCCGTACGGCGAACTGCTCGGCGCAGCGGATCCGGGTGGTGGTGGCGAGGGCGGGCGGGGCGTCGGGCCAGCCGGCCAGCACCTCGCCCATGGCCGAGTCGACGCCGCGAGCCGTCATCGCGTCGTGCATGGCCTGGAACCAGGCCCGGGACAGCGCCAGGTGGTAGTAGAGCTTGGCCACCTGCCAGGGCTCGCCCGCCTCCGGAGAGCGGTCGGGGTCGGCCGCGCCCTCGACCGCCTCGACGGTGACCCGATGGGTCATCACATGGTCGGGGTGCGGGTAGCCGCCCGTCTCGTCGTAGGTGACGACGACGTGGGGGCGGAACTCGCGGATCAGCGTGATCAGCGGCTCGGCGGCGACGGCGGGCGGCAGGAGCGCGAAGCAGCCGTCGGGCAGTGGCTCGCCGGGGCCAGGTAGCCCGGAGTCGGTGAAGCCCAGGAAGCGCTGGCCGACACCGAGGATCCCGCGTGCGGCGGCCATCTCCTCGCGCCGGATCCGGGTCAACTCGGCCCTGGTCCCGGGCCGGTCGAGTGCCGGGTTGAGCACCGAGCCGCGCTCGCCGCCGGTGCACGTCGCGACCATGACGTCCACCCCCTGGGCGGCGTAGCGGGCGAGGGTGGCCGCCCCCTTGCTGGACTCGTCGTCGGGGTGGGCGTGCACGGTCAGCAGCCGGAGTGCGGAGGGGTGAGTGAACATGCGCGGTTCCTTCGGTCCGAGTGGCATCGAGCAGCGGTCCGGTCCGGTGGCCCGCCGGGAGCCAACTTAGGTCGGACCCATTGACTGGGTCAAGCCTAATTTCTGTACCCGACCCAGTGAATCTGCGCTACTCTCACGCCATGACCGAGGGCACCCCCAACCTGCGCGAGCTCAACAAGCGCCGCACCCGCGAGGCGATCTCGAACGCCGCCACGCGGCTCTTCATCGAGCACGGCTTCGACCGGACGACGATCGCCGAGGTCGCGGTGGCCGCCGGGGTCGCCAAGATGACCGTCACCAACCACTTCCCGCGCAAGGAGGACCTCGTCCTCGACCTGCACCGGGAGATGATCGCCGCCCAGGCCGACGCGGTCGCCGGGCGCGCGCCCGACGAGTCCGCGCTGGCGGCGCTGCGCCGCACCTGCCTCGCCTCGATCGACCGGCACGACCCGGCCCTCGGCTTCGCCGATCCGCCGTTCGCCCGCACCGTCACGGAGAGCCCCGCCCTGCTCGCCCGGCTGCGCGAGATCCACGAGCAGAGCGAGAACGCGCTCACCGCGGCCCTCGCCGAGGCCACCGACTCCCCACCGGGCGACCTCACCGCCAGACTCGCGGCCGGCCTGCTGGCGGCGATCCGCCGCGCGCTCTTCACCGAGGTCTTCCACCGCGTCCTGGCCGGCGAGGAGCACGAGGCGATATCGGCGGCCATCCGACCGTCCGCCGTCCGGGCCTTCGATCACCTGCGGAGCGCGCTCGACGGGTACGCCGTCCGGCCGACCGACTGACGCGCCGCCACACACCGGGCGCGCCAACGACGGCATCCCCCGACCGGGCCGCTCGTCGTACAGGCACACCGGCACACCGAAAAAGCGCAGGTCCCGACACTTGACGAAAGGTTGACTTGTTCACGGCAGAACGTTGGCGGGCCCCGACCCTATGGTCGGCGCATGCCCCCACAGCCCATCGGGCGGACAGCCCTGCCCGTCCTGCCCTACCGCAAGCCCACCCCCGGCCGGGACTACTGGGTGCTGGACGACGTGCTGCCCGATCCGGACGCGGTCCGTGAACGGTGCCTCGCCCGGGGCGACTGGACCGAGGGGTACCCCTACCGGCCCGAGACCTGGCCCGGACTGCGCACCATGCCCGGCCTGGAGCCCGCCGAGCTCGCCCGGGTGGAGGCACTGGTCCGCAGGGCGACAGGTGCCGCCAAGCTCTGGGTCCAGAGCACGCCCGGCGGCGGAACGCTCAACCACAACTGCGTCCAACTGGTCGGCGCCGGCGAGTCGGAATCCCGCCCCCACACCGACTCCCGCGCGCTCTGCCGCTACGCGGCCGTCCTCTACCTCAGCCCCGGCGCCCCCAAGGAGGCCGGCACCAGCTTCTACCGCCAGCAGTTCCCCGGCGGGCGCCTCGGCGGCAACCTCGTCGACGCACCGCACAACAACCTCGTCGAGGCGCTCGGCACGCGCCGCGTCCCGGGTGACGCCTTCACCGAGGACGTCCGCGTCCCCAACCGCTACAACCGGCTCCTGCTGTACCGCGCCAACCTGATCCACAGTGCCACCGGCTACTACGGCATCCCGCTGGAGGAGCGGCGAATGACGGCCGTCTTCTTCTGGATGGCCTGACCCCGGAGCGCCCTGGCACCGGGCCCCGGAGCACCCGGCCCCGGATCCCTGACGCGACCCGTCCGTGCAGCGGAACCCCGGAGCACCGGCCCCGCCGCCCACCCTGGTTCACGGCACGCCCACCCGGGGAAACAGCGCTCATGGACAGCGACCTCCCGCCGCACCCGGAGCCCGGCACGGCGACCGGTGCGACCGACGACCCCGGCAGCGACACCCTCAGCGACAGCGGCGACGACACCGACAGCACCAGCGGGACCGACAGCGGCGACGGCGCCATCGGCGGTTCGGTGACCGAGGCCGTACGCCCCGACTGGTCCGGCATCGACCGGATGACGACCCTCGACCTCCTCCGCCTGATGAACGACGAGGACCGCACCGTGGCCGAGGCCGTGGCCACGCAGCTGGAACCGATCGCCGCCGCGGCCGACGCGATCGCCGCCCGGATGGCCCGGGGCGGCCGACTGGTGTACGTGGGGGCGGGAACGGCCGGGCGGCTCGGAGTGCTGGACGCGAGCGAGTGCCCGCCGACCTTCAACACCGCCCCCGGCCAGGTCGTGGGCCTGATCGCGGGCGGCTCCGCAGCGCTGGTCCGCGCCGTCGAGGGCGCGGAGGACCGGCCGGACCTCGCCGTCGCCGACCTCGAAGCACTCGCTCCGACGGCCGCCGACTGCGTGGTGGGCGTCTCCGCCTCGGGCCGTACGCCGTACACGGTGGCCGCGATCCGACAGGCCCGCGCCGCCGGGGCGCTGACCGTGGGCGTGGCCTGCAACCGGGGGTCCGCCCTGGTGTCGGCGGCCGCGCTGGGCATCGAGGTGGTGACGGGGCCGGAGGTGCTGGCCGGATCCACCCGGCTCAAGGCGGGCACCGCACAGAAGCTCGTCCTCAACCTGCTCTCGACGGCCGTCATGGTTCGGCTCGGCAAGACCTACGGAAATCTGATGGTCGACGTGCGGGCGGGCAATGCCAAGCTTCGCGACCGGGCCCACCGGATCGTGGCCACGGCCACCGGCGCGGACCAGGAGACCGTCCGGAGCGCGCTGGCCGTGACGGGCGGCGAGGCCAAGGACGCCGTCCTGGTCGTGCTCGCCGGAGTGGACGCGCCGACCGCCCGCCGACTGCTCGCCGCCTCGGGCGGCCGACTGCGCGAAGCCCTGGAATCGGCCCGGACGGTGGACTGACGGCCGGTGGACTGACGGACGGTGGACTGACGGACGACCTCGGCGGCACGCACTCGTGGCGGCCGCAGAGACGCCGCCGGAGCACACTGAGCCGGCTAGCCGTTCGTCGACGGCGTGTTTGTTCCGCCAGACGATGTAGCGGCGGATCACGCTTGAACTTGGTGATCTCCAAGATCTCCCGGCGCTCGGGCAGGGTGAACGCCCGTGGCCGCCCGCCCCTGTGCTTCGGGAAGAGTGAGTCGAAGCCGTCGGCGTTGAAGTGGTGGATCACGTCGCGAACCCGGTCCGTACTGGTGAAGGTGACCTCGGCGAGCTTCGCCACAGGCACACGCGGGGCAGACAGCAGCACCATCTGTGCCCGCCGCCAGGGCACCACCACCCGGCGACCCGGTGGACGATCCGCAGCAGCCGGCTGCCCTCGTCATCTTCGATCTCGCGGACCTGTACGTGGACGCCGGGTCGCCAACCATGCGGTGCGGGAGGCGGATCCGTTGCGTCGGTCTACGGCTGATCGAATGTCCAGGTGAGGACCACCTGTCCCGTTTCCGGGACGCCGCCGGCGCGGCGGTACGCGGCCAGTGCTGCCGCGTTCTCCTCGTCCGTGATGGTCCACACGCCATAGCAGCCCCGTTCACGGGACAGGTCGGCGAGCGCCGACACCAGAGCCCGGCCGACGCCACGCCCGCGGAAGGACTCGTCCACGCCCAGCTCGTACAGGAACATCTCGGTTCCCTTGTCCGGATGGGTCATCTCCACACCGGTGACGATCCCCGCCGGGACGTCGTCCACATAGGCGATGAGGAGGTGATGGCGCTCGTCCGTCAGGAACCGTTCAGTGGCCTCCCGCCCTGGGACGGTGTCGAAGAGATGTCCAGCGGCGTCGACCGCCTCGACCTGAGTGACACGACGGATCTCCATTCGAGGATCCTGACACGTTCCGGCATCGGGGGGCGGGCATTTTGCCGCAGAGCGATCCCGACGCCGAACCCATCTCTACGGCCTTCGGAACCGCGCCGCTCTGGCCTCTGTCGGTACCTCAGCAGGGCGAACGTTGCCTGATGCGGCACTGAGAGTCGTCCCGTCGGTGGTCTTGCCCGTGGGATGACCTTGGCCGTGGCTGGTGTTATCACGGCGTCTGAGCCGCCCTGGACCGCCCCGTTCGCCGGACTGAGCCCGCATGCCGTCGGCGAGTTGGTGAGGCAGCTGCACCGCGTCGGTCGGCCCCTGCCCGGCAACCGCAACGACTGCAGGGCATGGGAGGAATCCGGGGCCAAGGCCGCCGTCGGCCGGACAACCACGATCGCCGACGGCGGCTACCCCGGAACCGGCCTCGTCATCCCGCACCGCCGCCTCCGTGGCGACGAACTGACCGACTGGCAGGCCGAACACAACCACGACCACCAACGGGTCCGCGCCCGCGTCGAGCACGCCTTCGCCCGGATGAAGACCTAAAAGATCCTGCGCGACCGCCGCCTGAGAGACGACGGCGTGCGCCACGCGATGCACGGCGTTGCCCGTCTGCGCAACCTCGCTCTCACGGGATGACTCCCGCCGCATGCGCGACCTGAAGGGTTCCCGGGAGAGGGCTCCCTACCTCGCAGTCTCGGAGGAGAAATCAGGCGAGGCAGAACTCGTTGCCCTCGATGTCCTGCATCGTGATGCACGACTCGTTGACGCCATCGGCGCGCTGCGTCAGCACGTGCTTCGCCCCGAGCGCCATCAGCCGTGCGCATTCGGCCTCGAGTGTGGCCAGACGCTCGTCACCCACGAGCCCGGTGCCGGCCCGCACATCGAGATGCACCCGGTTCTTGACGACCTTGCCTTCGGGGACTCGCTGGAAGAGCAGGCGCGGAGCCACACCCGCGGGATCAGTGCACGCGAAGTAGATCGCATCCTCGGGCGGCAGTGAGCGGAAGCACTCCTCCCACGTGGCGAAGCCCTCCGGGACCGCCGGCATGACGTACCCCAGCACCTCGCACCAGAAGGCGGCGAGGCGCACGGGCTCCGCGCAGTCGAAGGCCACTTGGAACTGTTTGATCGTTGACATTGGCGCACAATAACAGGGGCGCTGCTCATCTCCGCAGGTCAGGGGATCCACAGGTGGTCAGGCGGCGGGGTGGACGGCAGCGCCGATGGTGCGGACCACGGCACGGTAGGCGGCGGGTACGCCACCTACCGGCGGCCGGATGCCGAGGATCGAGCAGGCGATCTCCGCCGCCCTGGGTGGGGCGCGCCGTGGTCAATGTCGGGGCCGGCGCGGGGTCGTACGGGTCGGCGACGCTGGAGGTGACGGCGGTCGAGCCGTCGGCGTCCATGCGTGCCCAGCGCCCCGCGCACCTGTCTGCCGCCGTCCGGCGGTCACGAGAGACGGACGGCTTCCCGCGCCACCACCTCGCCGAAGCGGGGCAGGTCGAGGTCGACCGCCGACCGGTGCTCCGCCTCCGTCAGGGCCGCCATCGCATCCTCGACGAACACCAGCTGGTAGCCGTGGTCGGCGGCTGCCCGAGCGGTCGACTCCACGCCCAGGTTGGTCGCGATGCCGGCGAACACCAGCGTGTGCACGCCGCGCCCCTGGAGCAGGTCGTGCAGCCCGGTGTCCTGGAACCCGCCGATGGTGCGCTTCACCAATACGGCATCGGCGGTCGCCGCCACCTCCGCGACCAGCCCACTGCCGGGCGGCTGCTCGGCGACGCTCGGGCGCTCGACGCGCAGGGCGACGACGGGGGCACCCGCTGCCCGGAAGGCCGCCGCCAGTTCCAGCGACGCCCTGAGCACCTCGGTCCCCGCGTGCGGGGCCAGCGGCAGGGCGACGATCCGGTCCATCAGGTCGACCAGGACGAGCGCCGTCCGGCCGGAGTCAAGGGTTCGCATGGCGGATCACGGTAGCGGATCACCGTGGCCGGATGCCTGCTCCTGGGCGGTCGCGCTCCGGGATCCTCGATCAGCACCCACCGCCCGTACTCGACGTCTGCGACGTGGTCGGTCATCCGCAGGATGTCGGCGGCCTCGCTCAACAGCGGCAGGCCGCGCGACGCCACGAGCCCTGACGAGCGACGGCCGAACAAGGTGCCTTCCGACCAGGCAACCGGGCAACCGATCGGACCGCCGCAACGCCGTCCGGCCGCGCCGTCGGACGGCATCAGCCGGGCCGCCGACAAGAGTTGAACGCCAACGCCGTCCTTGACGCCCTCGGCGGGTTGTCGATTTCATAGTATGAACGTCGCCCGGTCCCGAGCATCGACGGCGATGTGGGTGCCTCATGCCCCAGGGGATGATGTCCGCACCTCCGTCCGCGACGCACCACCCAGCGACGACACCGCACCGGCCGCCCCACCCCGAGAACATCGGAGCTTCCCCGCACCCGAAGATGGGAGCGCTCCCGCACTCCTCATCCCGCCCCGGCCGGTGCCCACCGGCGGAGGCCCGCCCGGACCGCCGCCGCACTCCTCGGAGAGGAAGACCGACGTGTCCCACCCCCTACGCCGCCTGCGCAGGATCGTGACAGCGCTCGCTCTCACGGCGGCCGTGCTCCTGTCGGCCCCGCCCGCGCAGGCCGCCCCCACCCCGACCAGCGCCCCGATGCCCGGAGCGACCGCAGCGACGGGAGCAACCGGCGTCACCACCCCGGGCTCCGGCTACTGGCACACCAGCGGGCGCCAACTGCTCGACGAGGCCGGCCGACCCGTCCGGATCGCCGGAGTCAACTGGTTCGGCTTCGAAACGGCCGACCACGTTCCGCACGGCCTCTGGGCCCGCGACTACGGCAGCATGATCGACCAGATGCGCGCCCTCGGCTTCAACACCATCCGCCTGCCCTACAGCGACGACCTCTTCCAGGGCTCCGTACCGACCGGTGTCAACCACTCCGGCGGCATGAACGCCGACCTCCAGGGCCTGACCTCGCTCCAGGTGATGGACCGGATCGTCGACCGGGCCGGAGCCGCCGGGCTCAAGGTGATCCTCGACCGCCACCGCCCGGACGCCGACGGGCAGTCGGCGCTCTGGTACACGAGCGCCGTCCCGGAGAGCACCTGGCTCGCCGACCTCCGGGCGATCGCCGCGCGCTACGCCGGCAACCCCACCGTCATCGGCATCGACCTGCACAACGAGCCGCATGATCCGGCCTGTTGGGGCTGCGGCGACCCGGCGCTCGACTGGCGCCTGGCGGCCGAGCGCGGCGGCGAGGCCGTCCTGGGGGCCAACCCCTCGCTGCTCGTCCTCGTCGAGGGTGTGCAGAGCTTCCAGGGCAGTTCGACCTGGTGGGGCGGGAACCTCCGCGGTGCGGCGGCCTACCCGGTCCGGCTGGGCGTGCCGAACCGCCTCGTCTACTCCGCGCACGAGTACGCCACGAGCGTGGCGCGCCAACCGTGGTTCGACGACCCGGCGTTCCCCGCCAACCTGCCCGCGGTGTGGGACTCCAACTGGGGCTACCTGTTCCGACAGAACATCGCGCCGGTGTGGATCGGCGAGTTCGGCTCCACCCTGCAAGCGGCCGCCGACCGGACCTGGCTGAGCGCGCTCACCCAGTACCTGCGGTCCACCGCGCAGGCGGGCGCGGACGCCTTCTCCTGGACGTTCTGGTCCTGGAACCCGAACTCGGGCGACACCGGCGGGATCCTCAAGGACGACTGGACCACGGTGGACACGGTGAAGGACGGCTACCTCACCGCCGTCAAGGCCCCGGGGTTCGCCGCCGGCGGCGGGGTCGGCGACACCCGGTCGCCGACGGCCCCCACCGGCCTCACGGCGACCGCTGTCACCGCCACCTCCGCCACCCTCGGCTGGGCCGCCTCCCAGGACGACACGGGCGTCACCGGCTACGACGTCCACCGGGGCGCCACGCTGGTGGGCACGGTCACGGGCACCACGTACACGGACACCGGCCTCACCCCGGCGACCGCCTACACCTACACCGTCACCGCCCGGGACGCCGCCGGAAACGTCTCGGCCGCCTCCGGGGCGACGACCGTGACCACCGCGGGGCCTCCCGACACCACCGGCTGCACGGCCGGTTGGCACACGGACAGCCAGTGGGACACCGGGTTCACCGCGACCGTGACGGTCACCAACACCGGGAGCCGGGCCGGTAGCACCTGGACGGCCGCCTGGGACCGGCCCGCCGGGTGGCAGCCGACCGGGACCTGGAACGCCGCCGTCACCCAGTCGGCGAGCACGGTCACCGCGACCGGCCTGGCGTACAACAGCGCCTTGGCGCCCGGCGCTTCGACGACCTTCGGCCTTCAGGGCAGCGGCCGGCTCGGCGCCTCCCCGCCGGTGCCGACGTGCACCGTCACGCCCTGACGGCAGCAGGGCCTCCGCCCACCCGGCACCACCAGCCACCGGGCACCACCACCAGGCACCAGACACCAGGCCGTACCGCAGACAGCCCCCCCAGACCCACCCGACGCTCGCCGAGGCCCACCACGGACCCCTGCGCGGGAGCGCTCCCACGCATTTATGTCGAACGCCTTGACGCCCCCGAGCGTTCATGGGTTGATAGCGGGGAGCCGGAGTCTGACTCCATCTCACGCGCACAGCAGCCGAATTGAGAGCCTTCCCGCAGTTCGGCAACTATCCCGGCCGACCCGCCGGAAACCTGCACCGGGATCGCTCTCACCTCTGATGGGAGCGATCCCACCCCGGCGCCCCGGACCGGCGCCCTTACCCCTGGGTCCCCCACCCGAAAGGACTCCCCCATGCCTTCCGGCCACCACAACGGCGGACGCACCCGCCGCAGGCCCGTGCTCCACCGGCTGCGCGCCCTCGCCGCCGTCGCGGCGCTCGGCGCCACCAGCCTCCTGCCCGTCGCCACCGCCACCTCCGCCTCAGCCGCTGCGGCGGAGGCCTCAACGCCGGCCGCCCGGGTCGACAACCCCTATGCCGGCGCGGGCGTCTACGTGAACCCCGAGTGGGCCGCGAACGCCGCCGCCGAACCCGGCGGCAGCGCCGTCGCGGGCCAGCCGACCGCCGTCTGGCTCGACCGCATCGCCGCCATCAACGGCACCGCCGGCCACCTGGGCCTGCGCGGACACCTCGACAACGCCGTCCGGCAGGCGGCAGGCAAGCCCTTCGTCGTCCAGCTCGTCGTCTACGACCTCCCCGGCCGCGACTGCGCCGCCCTCGCCTCCAACGGCGAACTCGGCCCGACCGAGATCGGCCGCTACCGGACCGAGTTCATCGACCCGATCGCCGCCGTGCTGGCCGATCCCGCCTACGCCGGGCTGCGGATCGTCACCACCGTCGAGATCGACTCGCTGCCGAACCTGGTCACCAACGCGGGCGGCACCGCCACCGCCACCCCGCAGTGCGACACCATGAAGGCCAACGGCAACTACGTGAACGGCGTCGGGTACGCACTGGCCAAGCTGGGCGCCGTCCCGAACGTCTACAACTACGTCGATGCCGGCCACCACGGCTGGCTCGGCTGGGACTCCAACCTCGGCCCAGCCGTCGACGTCCTCCACCAGGCCGCGACGGCCGCCGGCTCCACCACCGCCAACGTGCACGGCTTCATCGTCAACACCGCCAACTACTCGGCCCTGAAGGAGCCCTACTACACCGTCGACGACTCGGTGAACGGCACCTCGGTCCGCCAGAGCGCCTGGGTGGACTGGAACCGCTACGTCGACGAGCTCTCCTACGCCCAGGCCTTCCGGCAGAAGGCCGTCAGCGCCGGGTTCGACCCGGCCGTCGGCATGCTGATCGACACCTCGCGCAACGGCTGGGGCGGCGCGGCCCGCCCGACAGGCCCGGGCGCCCGGACCAGCGTCGACAGCTACGTGGACGGCGGCCGGACCGACCGGCGGTTCCAGACCGGCAACTGGTGCAACCAGAGCGGCGCCGGCCTCGGCGAGCGTCCGCGGTCCGCACCCGAGCCGGGCATCGACGCCTACGTGTGGGTGAAGCCCCCGGGCGAGTCGGACGGTGCCAGCCAGTACATCCCCAACGACGAGGGGAAGGGCTTCGACCGGATGTGCGACCCGACGTACACCGGCAACCCACGCAACAACTTCCACCTCTCCGGCGCCCTGCCGGGCGCGCCGCTGGCCGGGGCCTGGTTCTCCGCCCAGTTCCAGGAGTTGCTGAAGAACGCCTACCCGCCGGTGACCGGCGGCGGCACCGGCGACACCACGCCGCCGAGCACCCCGGCCGGGCTCCGCTCCACCGCCACCACGGCCGCCACCGTCTCGCTGGCGTGGACGGCCTCGACCGACAACGTCGGGGTCACGGGGTACGACGTCTACCGCAACGGCACGGCGGTCGGGTCCACCACGGGCGCCGGCGGCACCACGTACACCGACGGCGGGCTGACCGCCTCGACCGCCTACCGCTACACCGTGGTGGCACGTGACGCGGCGGGCAACGCCTCGACGGCCTCGGCGGCCCTCACCGTCACCACCGCCGCGGGCAGCGGCGGCGGGAGCTCCGGTTGCACCGCGGCCTACCGGGTCAGCAGCGACTGGGGCACCGGCTTCAACGCCGACGTCACCGTCACCAACACCGGTACGGCCGCCGCCACGCACTGGAAGGTGACCTGGACCTGGGGCGGCACCCAGCAGGTGAGCAACCTCTGGAACGGTGTCCTCGCGCAGTCCGGCACGAGTGTGACCGTCACCAACGCCCCGTACAACGGCGCGCTGGCGGCGGGCGCGAGCACCGCCTTCGGGTTCGGCGCCGGTTACTCCGGCGGCAACACCGCGCCGACGCTGAGCTGCACGACGAGCTGACGCCCGACCGGCCCGGTGCCGGCTCCGCCACGACGGCGGGGCCGGCACCGGCGCTGTCCCCAGCGTTCCGGCCAGTCAGGGGTTCCCGCCACACAGGGGGGTTCCCGCC
This sequence comes from Kitasatospora sp. NPDC086009, assembly GCF_044540385.1. Taxonomy (NCBI): domain Bacteria; kingdom Bacillati; phylum Actinomycetota; class Actinomycetes; order Kitasatosporales; family Streptomycetaceae; genus Kitasatospora; species Kitasatospora sp. NPDC086009. Next base: position 179,822 of record NZ_JBITSA010000007.1, on the reverse strand, counting down.
ACACAGGGGGCTCCCGCCAAGCCGGTACTCGCGCCGGGGCCGCGGGCAGGCCCCCGTCAGGCCGAGTCGCGGACCACCAGCTCGGTCGCCAGCACCACCTGCCGGCTGCCCCGGTGCCGCCCGGCGATCTCCTCCAGGAGCAGCCGGGCCATGGTGCGCCCCATCTCCTCGATCGGCTGGCGGACGCTGGTCATCGCCGGTTCGGTGTGCCGGGCCACGATCGAGTCGTCGAACCCGATCACCGCGACCTGGTCCGGGATCCGCCGGCCGGCCGCCCGGAGCACCTGCATGGCCCCGGCGGCCATCACGTCCGAGGCGCAGAACACCGCGTCGAGGTCGGGCCGCCGCTCCAGCAGCGCCCGCATCGCCTGCCGCCCGCCCTCCTCGGTGAAGTCGGCCAGACCGACGAGGTCCTCCTCGTACGCCTGCCCGGCCTCCTCCAGGGCCCGGCGGTAGCCGTCCAGGCGGGCCAGCGCCACCTCCATGTCCAGCGGGCCGGTGATGGTGGCCACCCGGCCGCAGCCGCGCCGCAGCAGGTGCCGGACGGCCATCCGCGCACCGCCGGCGTTGTCGGCGTGGACATAGCTGAGGACCTCGTGGTCGTTGCGCCGGCCGGCCAGCACCGACGGGATCTCCAGGCTCTCCAGCAGGCCGGGCAGCGGGTCGTCCCGGTGCACCGCGACGAGCAGCACGCCGTCCACCCGCTGGGCCGACAGGTACGCGGCCAGCCGGTCGCGCTCGCGCTGGTTGCGGACCAGGATCAGCAGCAACTGCATGTCGGTCTCGCTGAGTTCGGCCGCGACGCCGCTGATGATGTCGGAGAAGTAGGGCTCGGAGAAGAGCCTGGTCTCCGCCTCCGGGACGACCAGGGCGACGGCGTCCGTCCGGGAAGTGACCAGGGCCCGCGCCGCCCGGTTCGGCACGTAGCCGAGTTCGGCGATCGCGGCCTGGACCGCCTCCCGGGCCTTGTCGCTCACCCGGGGCGAGCCGTTGACCACCCGGGAGACCGTGCCGCGGCCCACGCCGGCGAGGGCGGCCACCTCCTCCAGGGTCGGCCGTGCCGAGCCCCGTGACCCACTGCCCGACGCGCCGGCCGTCCCACTCGCCGCCTGTGCCATCGTCCACCTCTCCAAGACCTCGCCACGGGGGCCGCCAACGCCGGGCGGGCGCCCCGGAGACCATCCTCCTCCACCGGGGCGCGGCGCGGGCGCGAGGGGGCAGGTGCCGGCCCGGTGGGCCGCCCGCCGCAGGACACGTTCCCGCAACGGATGGCGCGATCCGCCTTGACACCCGACCCGATCACCCAGCAACCTTCCCCTAGTGCTTGGGAGCGCTCCCACGACAGTGCGCCCACCCTAGCGGCCCGCCGCCACCGGGGCCAGCCTCCGACGCCCGACCGGAGCCGGAGGGGCTGTCCGACGCTCGATCAACAAGCCCGCCAGTGAGCCGAATTAGCCGCCGGATCACTGACTGATCAACCCCGGCCGGGCACCACGCACGCGTCCGCCGAGTACTGCCGGAACCAGAGCCCGAGCCGGAACCCAAGTCCGAGCCGGAACCAGAGGACCCGAGCCGAAGCCCGAGCAAACCCGCACCCGGCCCCCCGGGAGCACCGGCCACCCGGGAGCACCGGACACCGGCCACCAGACACCCGCCACACCCACCACGCACAGGCACCGAGGAGAACCCCCATGCGTCCCACCACCCGCGCACGCCGCCGGGCCGTCCCCGTCACCACCGCACTGACCCTCTCGGCCCTCCTGCTCACCGGCTGCGCCGGCGGCTCCGACGCCGATACCGCCACCGGCGCGGCCGCCGACGGCGGTGGCAAAGTCACGCTCTCCGTCGGCGACTTCGGCACCTTCGGCTACCGCGAAGCCGGCCTGTACGACGAGTACATGGCCGCCCACCCCTCGATCACCATCCGGTACGAGACCGTCCAGGACGGTCAGAAGTACTGGGACGCCCTGGCCACCCACCTGGCCTCCGGCAGCGGCCTCAACGACATCCAGGCCGTCGAGGTCGGCTACATCGCGCAGGCCACCGGCACGCTCGGCGACAAGTTCACCGACCTCTCCAAGGCGGAGGGCGTCCGGGCCGACGCGTGGCTGCCGTGGAAGGCCAAGCAGGCCACCACCGCCAAGGGCGCCCTGATCGGCCTGGGCACCGACATCGGCCCGATGGCCGTCTGCTACCGCAAGGACCTCTTCGAGCAGGCCGGACTGCCGACCGACCGCGAGGCCGTCGGCAAGCTGTGGAGCGGGGACTGGGCGAAGTTCGTCGAGGCCGGTAAGCAGTACCAGGCCAAGGCCCCGGCGGGCACCTTCTTCACCGACTCGGCGAGCGGCCTCTTCAACGCGGCCCTCTCCGCGGAGTCCCAGCAGTACTCGGACGCCTCCGGCAAGCTCGTCTACCGGGACAGCCCCGGGGTGAAGAAGGCCTGGACGACCGCCGTGGACGCGTCCCGCGCCGGTATCAGCGCCGGTCTGCGGCAGTTCCAGGACGACTGGAACACCGCCTTCAGCAACGCCCGGTTCGCCACCGTGGTCTGCCCGTCCTGGATGACCGGCATCATCAGCAAGTACTCCGGCGACCAGGGCAAGGGCAAGTGGGACATCGCGCAGGCGCCGGTGGCCTCCAACTGGGGCGGCGCCTTCCTCACGGTGCCCAAGGCCGGCAAGCACCAGAAGGAAGCCGCCGCGCTGGCCGCCTGGCTGACCGCGCCCGAGCAGCAGGCCAAGGTCTTCGCCAAGGTCGGCAATCTGCCGTCGACCACCGCGGCGCTGGCTCAACCCGCCGTCCAGAACGCCACCTTGGACTACTTCGGCACCACCCCGACCGGGAAGATCTTCGCCGCCACCGCACAGAACATCGCGCCGGCACCGATCGGTGAGCAGGACGGCACGGTCAAGACCGTCATCACGGACAACGGGATCCTCGACATCGAGCAGCACGGCACCGACCCGGCCAAGGCCTGGACCAACGTCACCAAGCTGATCGACGACAAGGTCAACGGCTGAGCGCCACCCCTCCGGCCGTTCCGGTGCCGGGCCCGTCCGCGGCCCGGACCGGCCCGGCCCGCCACCCCTGGAAGGACTCCCCCGTGGCCACCACCCACCGGCCCGCGACGGACAGCGGCCCGCCCCGGCCCGCGCCCGCAGGGCGCCGCTCCGGCCCCGCCGCGCCGCCCCCCAGCTGGCGCTCGCGCCTGCACCGACTCGACCTCAAGGCCTCGCCCTACGCGTACATCGCGCCCTTCTTCCTCTGCTTCGCGGCCTTCGGCCTGTTCCCCCTGCTGTGGACCGGCTGGCTCTCGCTGCACCGGGTCGACCTGCTCGACCCGGGGGTGATGGAGTGGCGCGGGCTGGGCAACTACACCCGGCTCTGGGGCACGGAGCAGTTCCGCACCGCGCTGCTCAACACCTTCACCATCGGGGTGCTGTCCACCGTGCCGCAGCTGCTGATGGCGCTCGGGCTGGCGCACCTGCTCAACTACCGGCTGCGCGGCCGCGGCTTCCTGCGGGTGGCGGTCCTGGCGCCGTACGCCACCTCGATCGCGGCGGCGACCCTGGTCTTCGTCCAACTGTTCAACCCCGACTACGGGTTGGTCAACTGGCTGCTCTCGCTGGTGGGGGTCGGCCGGACGGACTGGTACGCCGACACCTGGCCCGCCCAGATCGCCGTCGCCACCATCGTCACCTGGCGCTGGACGGGCTACAACGCGCTGATCTACCTGGCCGCGATGCAGGCCGTCCCGAAGGACCTCTACGAGGCCGCGAGCCTGGACGGCGCCTCCCGCTGGCAGCAGTTCACCCGGATCACCGTGCCGTCCATCCGGCCCACCATCCTGTTCACGGTGATCGTCTCGACCATCGGGGCCACCCAGCTGTTCGGCGAGCCGCTGCTCTTCGGCGGCGGTGTCGGGGTCAGCGGCGGATCGGCCCACCAGTTCCAGACCTTGAGCCTCTACATGTACGAACTCGGCTGGCCGAGCCGTCAGTTGGGCCGTGCGTCGGCCGTCGCCTGGACGATGCTGCTGATCCTGCTGCTGATCGGCGCCGTCCAACTGCTGCTCGCCCGCCGGGGCCGTGCCGGACAGGGGCGCTGAGATGACCACCACCCTCGAACCCACCCCGACGGCGCGGCCGTCCACCGCCGACCGTGCCCCCGGCCGTCTCGCGGGCGCGCTGCGCGCCGTCCGGCGCCGGCTGCGGCCCGGTGCCGGGGAGCAGGACAAGGCCGGGCCGCTGACCTACGCCGTCCTGGCGGCCGCCGCCGTGCTCTCGCTGTTCCCCCTGTACTGGACCTTCGTCGCCGCCTCCTCCACCGGGGAGCGGGTGGCCCAGGCACCGCCGCCGCTGCTGCCCGGCGGATCGCTGTGGACCAACATCACCACCGCCTGGGAGCAGGCCGACCTCGGCCGGGCGCTGCTCAACTCCACGGTCGTGGCGGGCTGCGTCGCACTGAGCACGGTCGCGTTCTCCACCCTGGCCGGGTTCGCCTTCGCCAAGCTGGCGTTCCGCGGCCGGGGCGCCCTGCTGACCGTCGTCGTCGCCACCATGACCATCCCCCCGCAGCTCAGCGTGATCCCGCTCTACCGGATCATCACCGACCTGGGCTGGGGCAACCAGCTGAAGGCCGTCGTACTCCCCTCCCTGGTGGCCGCCTTCGGGGTGTTCTTCATGCGGCAGTACCTCGCCGAGGCGCTGCCGGTGGAGCTGATCGAGGCGGCCCGGGTGGACGGCGCGCACAGTCTGCGGATCGTCTGGCACGTCGTGCTGCCGGTGGCCCGGCCGGCGATGGCCGTGCTGGGAATGCTGGTCTTCGTGCAGTCCTGGAACGACTTCTTCTGGCCCTTCGTCGTCCTGACCCAGCAGAACCCGACCGTCCAGGTCGCGTTGTCCGCCATCGGCGGCGGCAGCGCCTACGAAGTCAACCAGGCGGTCATCATGACCGGCGCCCTGGTCGGCACGCTGCCGCTGCTGCTGCTCTTCGCCGTCCTGGGCCGGCACATCGTCGGGGGCATCACCGCCGGCGCCGTCAAGAGCTGAACCCGCCCCACGCCGCCGTCAAGAGCTGAACCGCCGTCGAGCGCTGCCCCCCGCCCCGCCCACCACCTCCCGGGAGCATCCCCGTCATGACCTCCACCGTGCCGCCCGCCCGCACCGATGCCGTCCCCGCGGCCCGCACCTCCGCCCGCACCTCCGCCTCCACCCCCGCCGCCCGCACCGCGGCCGAACCCCCCGCCCGGGCCTTCCCGCCCGGCTTCCGCTGGGGCGCCGCCACCGCCGCCTACCAGATCGAGGGCGCCGCCGCCGAGGGCGGCCGGACGCCGTCGATCTGGGACACCTTCAGCCACACCCCCGGCCGGACCGCCGGCGGGCAGACCGGCGACGTGGCGGTCGACCACTACCACCGGTTCCGCGAGGACGTCCGGCTGATGGCCCGGCTCGGCCTCACCTCCTACCGGTTCTCGCTCTCCTGGCCACGGATCCAGCCCACCGGCCGCGGCCCCGCCCTGGAGAGCGGCCTGGACTTCTACCGGGCCCTGGCCGACGAGCTCGCGGAGCACGGCATCCGGCCGGTCGCCACCCTCTACCACTGGGACCTCCCGCAGCACCTGGAGGACGCCGGCGGCTGGCCGGTGCGCGAGAGCGCCGAGCGCTTCGCCGAGTACGCGGCCCTCGCGGCGCAGGCCCTGGGCGACCGGATCGACACCTGGGTGACCCTCAACGAACCCTGGTGCAGCGCCTTCCTCGGCTACGGCTCCGGCGTCCACGCACCCGGCCGCACCAGCCCGGCTGACGCGCTCCGCGCCGCCCACCACCTCAACCTCGGGCACGGCCTCGCCGTCGGCGCCCTGCGCGCCGCCCTGCCCTCGACCGCCGAGATCGCCGTCTCGCTCAACCTGCACGCCGTCCGCCCGCTCACCGGCCACTCCGACGACCTCGCCGCGGCCCGGCGGATCGACGCGGTGGGCAACCGGATCTTCACCGGTCCGATGTTCGCCGGCGCCTACCCGGACGACCTGCTGGCCGACACCGCCCACCTGGTCGACTGGGCGGACCTGGTGCGCGACGGCGACCTCGCCGAGATCTCCCGGCCCATCGACCTGCTCGGGCTGAACTACTACACGCCGACGGTGGTCTCCGCCGCCCGCGACGGCGAGGCCGCGACGGCCCGCCACGACGGCCACGGCGCGAGCCCGCACTCCCCCTGGCCGGGCGCCGACGACGTCACCTTCCACCGCGCGCCCGGCGAACTCACCGCCATGGGGTGGCCGATCGACCCGACCGGCCTGACCGAGCTGCTGACCGCGCTGCACCGGGAGCACGGGCTGCCGCTCCTCGTGACCGAGAACGGCGCGGCCTTCGAGGACGTGGTCGGCCCCGACGGCAGCGTCGACGACCCCCGGCGGATCGCCTACATCCGCGCCCACCTCGCCGCCGTCCACCACGCCCTCGAAGCCGGCGCCGACGTGCGCGGCTACTACCTCTGGTCGCTGCTCGACAACTTCGAGTGGGCCTACGGCTACGCCAAGCGCTTCGGCGCCGTCCACGTGGACTACGACACGCTCGCCCGTACCCCGAAGGCCAGCGCCCACTGGTACGCGGAGGTGATCCGCCGGGGCGGGATCGACTGAGCGAGGGGCCGGGTGCCCCGGGCCTCAGCCGGCCAGCTCGTCGCGCCGCACCAGTGCGACGGCCCGGCCGTCGACCAGGACGAGCGCGGCGTCCTGGCCGGGTCCGAGCGACTCCCGGGCCTCGGCGAGCGACTGGCCGACGCCGACCGTCGGCAGGGCGGGGCCCAGCAGGGCGGTGACCGGGCCGTCCGGCGCGGCGCGGCCCTCGGTGACCGCTCGCTCGACGGCCGCCGAGGAGAGGGAGCCGAGCACCTCGGTGGCGCTGACCCCGTACGGGCGCTCCGGCCGGGCCAGCACCACCGGCGCGACGCCGCCGGGCACCTCGCGCAGCACGGCCAGGGCGTCGGCCACCGAGGCGTCCGCGGCGACCGTGACCGGCCCGCCGGGCCGACCGTCCAGCACGGACCGGACGGTCGGTCCGGTGTGGTCGGCGCCCCGCGGCTCCTCCAGGAACCCCCACCGGCGCAGCCAGTCGTCGCTGTACAGCTTGGAGAGGTAGGACCGGCCGGAGTCGGGCAGCAGCACCACGACGAGGTCGTCGGGGCCGAGTCCGCGCGCGACCCGGAGCGCGGCGGCCACCGCCGTGCCCGAGGAGGGGCCGGCCAGCAGTCCCTCCTCACGGGCCAGCCGCCGTGCGGTCAGCAGGGACTCGCGGTCCGGGATCCGCTCGACGTGGTCGACGACCTCGCGGTGGTAGGACTCCGGCCAGCGGTCCTCCGCCGTGCCGGGGTGCAGGAAGTGGCCGATGCTGTCGACGAAGTAGGGGCTGCCGTCGCCACCGCCGTAGCGGGAGGACTCCGGGTCCGCGCCGACCACCGTGACGCCGCCGCCGGAGGCCTTCTTGAGGAAGGCGCCGGTGCCGCTGATCGTGCCGCCGGTGCCGACCCCCGCGACGAAGTGGGTCACCCGGCCCCCGGTCTGCTCCCAGAGCTCCGGACCGGTGGTCCGCACGTGCGCGTCGGGGTTGGCGGGGTTGTCGTACTGGTTGGCCAGCCAGGCGCCGGGGATCTCCTCGGCGAGCCGGCGCACCACGTTGAACAGGTGGTCCGGGTGCTCGGCCGGCAGCGTGGTCGGGGCGAGCACCACCTCGGCGCCGTACGCCCGCAGGATGTCCGACTTCTCGACGGCGGCCCGGTCGGCCACGCAGGCGATCACCCGGTAGCCGCGCCGGCGGCCGACGATGGTGAGGCCGATCCCGGTGTTGCCGGAGGTCGCCTCGATGATCGTCCCACCGGGCCGGAGCAGGCCGTCCCGCTCGGCCGCCAGGACCATCGACAGCGCGGCGCGGTCCTTCACGCTCCCGCCGATGCTGAGGAACTCGGCCTTGGCGTAGACGGGGGTCGCGAGGCCGGCGCCGAGCCGGGCCAGCCGGAACAGCGGCGTCCCGCCGATCGCGTCGACCACCGATTCGTGAACCGTCATGCGACTCCTTGCCCCGGTACCCCGCCGCGCGCGGCCACTGCCGCGTACGCCACGGCCCCGGGCGAACGCCTGCGACCGCTGGGACGAAAGGCTTTCACCGCACGATCGCCCGACGCAAGAGGACCCGGCGCGAGAGGACCCGGCGCAAGAGGACCGGGCCAGGTCAGCAGGCCGGGCGGATGGGCCCGGCCGGGCGGGTCACGCCTCCTGGGTGTCGAGCCAGTTCAGCAGGACGGCGCGGTCGGCGACGGTGCCGGTGGGGTTCGCCGGGTCCAGCAGCCAGTGCCGGATCCGCCCGACGGTCTCCGGATCGAGGTCCAGGTACAGGCGCCAGTGCGCCCGGGTGTGGCAGTTCGGGTCGCGCGGCTCGTCACAGTCGTGGCAGTGGGTGAAGAAGGCGTCCACCATGCGGTGCACGATCAGCTCGTCGGACATGAAGGCCGCGTTTCCCTCTCTCGGTGCGTGCTGCCGGCCTCCACGGGCCAGCGCTCCACTTCCAGGGTGCGGGGCGGCCGACCCGGACGGGAGGGACGAACGTCCCGCGCCCCGGCCCGTCCGGCGCCCGCCCGGGCCCGGGAACGCCGGAGGCCCGGTACCCGTGGGGGTGGGTACCGGGCCGTTCGAGGGGCGGTGGTCAGCCGCGGCCCGAGGACTTCTGCGTGCGACGGGAGACCGAGTCCAGGACGACGGCGGCCAGCAGCACGGCGCCGGTGATCATGTACTGGATCGCCTGGGCGGCGTGCACCATGTCCAGGCCCGTGGTGATGGACTGGATGACCAGGATGCCGAGCAGCGCCGACCAGGTCTTGCCGCGCCCGCCGAAGAGGCTGGTGCCACCGATGACGGCGGCCGCGATGGCGCTCATCAGCACGTTGCCGCTGCCCAGCGTCTTGTCCGCCGAGCCCTGCTGGGAGGCGATGAACAGGCCGCCGAGACCGGCCAGGCCGGCCGAGATCATGAAGACCGAGATGCGGACCCAGGCGACGTTGATGCCCGCGCGGCGGGCGGCCTCGATGCCACCGCCGACGGCGAAGATCTGCCGGCCGTACGAGGTGCGGCGCAGCACGAAGTCGGTCAGCACGACGACGCCGAGCAGGATGACCAGCGGCAGCGGCAGGCCGCTGTCCTGGTTGAGGGTGTAGGCGCCGGCCAGGGCGAGCACCGCGAGGGCGCCGGTGCGCAGCGCTATCTCGCCGGTGGTGCGGGCGGGCAGTCCGGCGGTGGTGCGGCGGCGGGCGTCCAGGAGCTGGCCGCCGAGGAACAGCACGATCGCGAGGACGGCCGCCAGCCAGGCGAAGGCGATGTCGCCGTCGCCCAGGAAGTAGGTGTCCAGGTTGGCGACGACGCCGTCGTTGATGTTGTTGACGGTGCCGAGCTTGCCGAGGACGTAGTCCTGCAGACCGCTCCAGGCGAGCATGCCGGCCAGGGTGACGACGAAGGCGGGGACGCCGATCCTGGCGAAGAAGAAGCCGTGCAGGGCGCCCATGGCCACCGCCGCGACGAGGGCGAGCAGGATCGCCAGGCCCTCGTTGAGGCCCTGACGGACCGCCAGGACGGAGGTGATGGCCGAGGTGACGCCCGCGATGGAGCCCAGCGAGAGGTCGATCTCGCCGAGCAGCAGGACGAAGACGACACCGACGGCGATCAGGCCGGGACCGGCGATCCACTTGGTGATGTTGGTCAGGTTGTCGGCCTGGAGGAAGTGGCCGGTGACGCTCTGGAAGATGACCGCGATCAGGACCAGGCCGATGACGACGGGCAGCGAGCCGAGGTCCCCGCTCTTGATCTTGCGGCGGAACTCCTCCACGTAGCCCGCGACGCCGCCCTGGCGGACCAGCAGGCGCGGGTCGGCCACCGGTGCCGGGGCGTTGGTGGGGGTGGTCTGGCTGGTGCTCACTTCGCTTCCTCCGCGATACGTGCCTGACGCCGGGTGACGGCGTTGTCGGTGGCGCCGGTGATGGCGGAGATGATCTCCTCGGGCGAGGTGCCGGCGACCGGGAAGACCCCGTTGTTGCGGCCCAGGCGCAGGACGGCGACGGTGTCGGCGACCGCCCGTACGTCCGCCATGTTGTGGCTGATCAGGATCACACCGAGGCCGCGCTGGCGCAGCCGCTCGACCAGGTCGAGGACCTGCGCGGTCTGCTCGACGCCGAGGGCCGCGGTCGGCTCGTCGAGGATCACGATCCTCGGGTCGCCGACGAGGGCGCGGGCGATCGCCACGACCTGGCGCTGGCCGCCGGAGAGCGCGGCGATCGGGATCCGCACGCTGGGGATCCGGATCGAGAGCGTGTCCAGCAGTTCCTTGGCGCGCCGCTCCATGGCGACCTCGTCCAGCGTGCCGAAGCGGCGCAGCTCGCGGCCCAGGAAGAGGTTGGCGACGACGTCGAGGTTGTCGCACAGCGCGAGGTCCTGGTACACGGTGGCGATGCCGAGTGCCTGGGCCTCCTGGGGGCGGGTGACCCGGACCGGGCGCCCGTCCCAGGTGATCTCACCCTCGTCGATCGGGTGAACTCCTGCGATCGTCTTGACCAGGGTGGACTTGCCGGCGCCGTTGTCGCCGACCAGCGCGACGACTTCGCCGGCGTGGACGTCGAGGTCGACATCGGTGAGTGCCTGGACAGCGCCGAAGCGCTTGGAGACCGCGCGCAGCGCCAGTACGGGTGCGCCTGTCACGTGAACCATCTCCTGCGGGGTAGTGCGTGGGGTGGGGTGGGGTTCCTGCGGGCAGGAGGGCCGGCGCTCCCCGGGCGGTACGGGGAGCGCCGTGGCCTTCGAGCCCGGCGGGCGCGCTACTTGACGCCGGCGGTGGTGCAGGCGGCGGCGAAGTCCGCGGTGCAGATGTCGGCGGCCTTGTACAGGCCGTCGGCGATGACGGTGTCGTTGATGTTGGCCTTGGTGACGACCTTGGGCTCCAGCAGCTTGGCCGGGATGCCCTTGTCCGTGTCGCTGTCCACCGTGGACGGCGCCGCGGCCTTGAGGTCCTTGCCCTGCAGGAGGTTCACGGCCAGCTCGGCGGCGCTGTCGGCGAGCGGCTTGTAGGCCTTGTAGATGGTGTAGGCCTGGTCCCCGGCGACGATCCGCTGGACGGCGTCGAGGCCGGCGTCCTGACCGCCGACCGGGACGCTGACGCCCGCGGCCTTCAGCTGGGTGATGATGGCGCCCGCCATGCCGTCGTTGGCGGAGTAGACGGCCTGGAAGCCGTCCTTGCCCAGCTGGGTGATGGCGGCACCGGTCTTCTGGCCGGCGACGGTGGGCTTCCACTCGCCGGACTGCTCGTAGACCACCTTCTTGACCTTGCCGTCGAGCACCTTGTGCGCGCCCGACTTGAACTGCGCGGCGTTGGGGTCGGCCTCGTCACCGTTGATCATGATGATGTTGGCGTCGGCCGCCTTGGCGCCGAGCGCGTCGACCAGCGCCTGGCCCTGCAGCTCGCCGACCTTCTCGTTGTCGAAGGAGACGTAGGCCGAGACCGGGCCGGTGGCGAGCCGGTCGTAGGCGATGACCTTGACGCCCTTGCCGGCCGCCTCCTTCACCCAGGACTGGGTGGACTTGGCGTCGAAGGCGTCCAGGATGATCACCTTCACACCCTGGGCGATCAGGGTGTCGAACTGCTGCTTCTGCTTGGCGGCGCTGCCCTCGGCGTTGCTGTACTGCACCTTGCAGTCCGAGCAGAGCGCCTTGACCTTGGCCTCGATGAACGGCCGGTCGAAGGACTCGTAGCGGGTGGAGGAGGCGTTCTCGGGGAGCAGCAGGCCGATGGACTTGCTGTCCCCGGAGCTCGCGGAGTCCTTCTTGTCACTGCCGGCCTTGCCGCAGGCGGCCATCGAAAGGGCCATCGAGACCGCGGCGGTGCCAATGACGACGCGACGCATCGTTGCGTTCATGTGGGGAGTGCCTCCGTGACGGTGCCGCAGCGCTGCGGCGGGGTGGGAGGAGTTAATCCGTCTTCGGCATATGACGTCAATAAGTAAATCCAAGCCCTCACGATTCAGATCTTTTCGTTATCTTCGTGAACGCCTACTCGTCATTGAAGCTTGGAGGAACCTCCGAGTATCAATCTGGCAGGACATGACAGAACGGACATATGGTTTCGCTTCGACGTTCACCACCTGGTGCGAACGTGAGAATCGATCCGCGAATCCAAAGGGCCGGTCGCCGATCCCCTGACCGCTGCACTCTTGACAAGAACAGAGCAAAATGCTTCGTGCGTTCAAGACTTAGATCAACAGGACGGAAGGCTTGAGGATCTGACGTTCCGTCGGCGGCGGCCGGGATCACCGCGCGGGCCCGTCGGCGCCCGAACGTGGTACAGGAGGGGCGGCCGCGGCGCACCCCCGGAACGCCGTGGACCCGCCGGACGTGATCGTCCGACGGGTCCACGGTGTTCGGGAACGTGCTCGTAGGGGGTGCCTACCGGCGGACTGCCTACCGGCGGACGGCACCCACCACCCGGGGCCCGGGTCCGCCGGGGCCCCGCCCGCTCAGCCCCACCACTGCTCCGGCACGGCGGCCGCCTCCGGCGCACCGCCGGACCGCACCGCCTCCTCCCGCGCCCGGGGGCCGGCCGTCACCAGCAGCTCACCCGGCCCGGCCTCGGCCACCCGGTAGCCGGACTCCCGGAGCACCGCGGCGACCGCCCCGGTCATCGCCGTACGGATGCCCTCGCCGGGCGGCGGCGCGGCGTCGCCCGGCCCGTCGGCGCCGTCCCCGCCGGGCTCGGCGCCCTGCCCGGCGTCCTGGTCCGCGCCCGGCGACCAGCCGACCAGCACGCCCTGGGGCAGTTCCGCGATCCGCAGGCCCGAGGGCCCCGAGGGGCCCCGCTCGGTGTCGAACCCGGCACGGGCCAGGGCCGCTGTCACGTCCTCGTAGAGTTCCCGGTGATCCACCATTGGCGCAGCGTAGGCCGGGGACCGCACCCTCCCCGCGCACGGCGCGCGCCGAAACGGTTCGGCTCCCCGGCAACAGCACCCGAGCGCACCATTCCCGGCCCGAAAGCGGCCGGTCAGCGGCACGCACACCCCCGGACGGGCCGACACGAGCGGCCGTCCGGGCCGATGGACGTGCACAGTCGGCCCCCTGCCGACAGCATGACAGAGTAAGCGCTCCATCACTTTGAGCAACGGGGCCAGCGGGTCGGCGGATCCGCGCGCCGGCGACCCCGGCGGCCCCGTATCGAGAGGTCCCATGATCACATCACTCCGCCGGCCGGCAGCTCCGCAGGCGGGCTCCCCGGACGGTACGCAGCGGACGCCGGGGAGCCCGTCGTGAGAGCCCACCACCAGTCGCGCCCGGGACCGGTCACCAGCACGCGCTCGGCGCCCGCGAACAAGGCCGAGGCCCTCGCCGACTGGGCCGACGGCCGGCTCGGCATCTACGCCCTGTCCAAGGCCAACCTGCGCAAGATCTTCCCGGACCACTGGTCCTTCATGCTCGGCGAGATCTGCTTGTACACCTTCATCATCATCATCCTGACCGGCGTCTGGCTGACCCTGTTCTTCCAGCCGTCGATGGCCGAGGTGACGTACGAGGGCTCGTACATCCCGCTCCGGGGCATCCGGATGTCCGAGGCGTACGCCTCGACGGTCGACATCAGCTTCGACATCCGCGGCGGTCTGCTGATCCGGCAGATCCACCACTGGTCGGCGATCGTGTTCGTCGCCGCGATGCTGGTGCACATGATGCGCGTCTTCTTCACCGGCGCGTTCCGCAAGCCGCGCGAGATCAACTGGATCTTCGGCGCACTGCTGCTGTTCCTCGGCATGTTCGACGGCTTCATGGGCTACTCGCTGCCCGACGACCTGCTCTCCGGCACCGGCATCCGGTTCATGGAGGGCGCGGTGCTGGCCGTCCCGCTGGTCGGCACGTACCTGCAGTTCTTCATCTACGGCGGCCAGTTCCCGGGCTTCGTGATCGTGCCCCGGCTGTTCACCGTGCACATCCTGCTGATCCCGGGGATCATGCTGGGCCTGCTGGTGGCCCATCTGATCCTGGTCTTCTACCACAAGCACACCCAGTTCTCCGGCCCCGGCCGCAAGGAGGAGAACGTCGTCGGCATGCCGCTGATGCCGGTCTACATGGCCAAGGCGGGCGGCTTCTTCTTCCTGGTGTTCGGCATCATCAGCGCGATGGCGGCGATCGCCACCGTCAACCCGATCTGGGCCTACGGCCCGTACCGGCCGGACCAGGTGTCCACGGACGCCCAGCCCGACTGGTACATGGGCTTCTCCGAGGGCCTGATCCGGATCATGCCGGGCTGGGAGATCGGCCTCTGGGGGCACACCCTCAACATGGGCGTCTTCGTGCCTCTGATGATCTTCCCACTGGTGCTCTTCGCCATCTGGACGTACCCGTTCCTGGAGGCCTGGGTCACCGGCGACCGGCGCGAGCACCACATCGCGGACCGCCCGCGCAACGCGCCCGTGCGGACCGGCTTCGGCGCCGCCTGGGTCAGCCTCTACGTGATCCTGCTGATCGGTGGCGGCAACGACCTCATCGCCACCCACTTCCACCTGTCGATCAACGCCATCACCAACGCGGTCCGGATCGGCTTCTTCGTCCTCCCGGTGGTGGTCTTCGTGATCACCAAGCGCTGGTGCCTGGGCCTCCAGCGGCGCGACAAGGAGAAGGTGCTGCACGGCCGCGAGACCGGCGTCATCAACCGGCTGCAGCACGGCGAGTTCGTCGAGGTGCACGCCCCGCTCCCGCAGGGGCGGCTGTACACGCTCACCTCGCACGAGCAGCCGCAGCCGATGGAGCTGCCGGCCGAGGTGGACGAGAACGGCGTGGTCCGCCGGGCCGGCCTGCTCACCCGCACCCGGGCCCAGCTCTCGCGCGGCTTCTTCGGCCGGGGCAGCCAGATCGCCAAGCCGACCGCGCAGGAGCACGAGGAGATCACCAGCGGCCACGGCCACCACTGACCTCCCGCGCCCCGCACGACCGGGCCCGCCACGCCGTCCAGCGCGTGGCGGGCCCGTCGCGTGCGGCCACCCCGCGGGCTCCGGCGCGCGGCCGCCGCCCCGGTCAGGCCCGCAGCGCGACCGGCACCACCGCGAGCAGGGCCGCGGCGAGCGCCACCGAGAGGCAGACGGCCGCCCAGCGCGCGCAGATCCGCCGGCACTCGCCGCGGTAGCGCGCGGCCAGCTGGCGGCACCGCTCCACGGCCCGGTCGACGACGTCCTCGGCGTAGCGCAACCGGTCGGCCGCGTAGGCCCGTTCGAGGTCCTCCCGTTCGGCGGGCGACAGCCAGGGGAACCGGCCCGCGAACGCCTGGGCGTCCCGCTCGGCCGCCGCCACCTCGGCCTCCCAGGCCAGATAGCCCTCCAGCCGGGCGATCTCCACCCGTGCGTCCACCCGAGGCCGGGCCGGCCCGCCGCCCTTGCCCGGCCGAGGGGTCCGCGCTCTCGGCGGGCGCTCTCTGCCACCCATGACCGCTCCTTGTCCAGCACCCGGGCACCGCGGCGAGCAGCACTGCGGCAGCGGCGCGCACCAGTCGAGTGGGTCGGCCGAACGCCCCACCGGCCAGGACAGCAGCCGGCGGTCGATCGCACCGCAACCACGCAACTACTATCAGTGACCGATGGTGGCCCGCGGGACGACTCGCCGGATCCGGCCGCACCACGGGGCGCCCGCCCGGCCGCCCGCGCTGGGCCGATCGGTGCGACGGCGGCCCCACGGAACGCCCGCACGACCAGAGCGGCGGCCCGCCCGAGCACTCCCGCCCGCACCCCGAAAACCGGGTGGACACGCTCCGCACACAGGCATGTACGATCAGCGATCACGGCGGCGCTCTGCCCGACCGCCGGTCCGGCCTGCCCCGGCCCGCCGGGGTCCGAACCAGGAGGTCAGCCATGCCCGATGCCGGTCGGTTCAACGAGTTGGGCGAGCAGGGCTCGCAGGCGGTCATGGAGGCGGCCGCGGTGCTGGAGCGCGAGCTGTCCGCCGGGCTGACCGACGCCAAGGCCGCCGGCGACCGGCTGACCGGCGAACACCGCGTCGACCAGGAGGAGTTCGACCGCCTGGTGCGCCGGGTCTCGGAGAACACCCACCAGCTGATCGAGGCCGTCAGCAGCCGTCTGCTCGGCAGCACCACCGGCGACGCCGCCGACCAGACCCAGCGCCTCGCCGCCAACGCGCACGACGTCCTCGACCTGCTGCTCAACCTCGGCTCGCTGGCGCCGGCGCTCGCCAACCGGACCATGGAGAGCACCTTCGGGCCCCGGCAGAGCCCGGCCGAGCGCCCCGGCGGGGCCGACGGCCGGCACGGGTGACGACCACCGCCCGGCCGCTCGCCGGCGCCGCCTGCGGGGCGAGCCGGTACTCGCCCGGCAGGCGGCGGACGTGCTGGTGCCCCCTGCTCGTGGTGCAGTGGCCGGTGGCGTACCTGCTGCGGCCGGTCCGGCTCTGGGCGGCGCCGGCACCGATGGCGGCGCTGCTGTCGGTGGTCGCCGCGATCTTCACCATCAACCCGGGCACCTGAGCGTCAGGCGAAGGCCGAGGGCCGGCCGAGGGCGACCAGGCGGTGGTCCTTCGTCCCGACGTAGATCCGGCCCTTGTCGGTGGCCGGCACCGAGAACTTGCTGACCGTGCCGATCGGGAAGGAGCGGCGCAGCTTCAGCGTGCCGTCGACCGGGACGGGGTCGTAGGCGCGCAGTTCGCCGCCCTCGCCGTACTGGCCGGTGCCGGACCAGATCACCCAGACCAGGGCGGAGGCGGACCGGGTGCCGTCGGAGGTGACGACGGGTGAGCCGGACATCTTGAGGAAGTCCTCGGCGCTCGTGCCGGCGCTGGTCAGCCGCGGGTCGCCGGCCGCGGTGACGGAGTACTTGAGGGCGCGCAGCCTGCCGTAGTTCTCGACGGTGTAGACGTAGCCGCCGTCGCCGCCCCAGACCGCCGGGTGGCCCCAGACGCCGCCGTGCGGGCCGGTGATGCCGACGGCGCGGTCGGTGCCGCCGGGGCCCTGACCCATGCCGCCGAGGTCGTCCCGGTCGAGCAGGAAGATCCGGCCGTCCTTGCCGACCTGGACCAGCAGGCGGGGGTGGGCGGGGGTGCCGAAGTGGGCGGCGGGCAGGGCGACCGGGCCACCGGAGCCGAGGTCGGTGTCCCGCTTGTCGAGGGTCGCGTTGTTGCTGGGGCTGAAGAAGTCCCGCGGGGTGAAGCCGCCGTCGTCGTCGACGGCGAAGCGGATCACCGACTCGCCGAGGCCGCCGGGCGGGCTGGAGCCGGGGCCCCGCGCGGGTGAGGCGCCGGCGCCCTGGCCGTTGGCGGTGGTGAGGAAGATCCGGCCGGGTCTGTCCGAGACCGGCCCGCTGCCGGCCATCCAGATGGAGGCCCGCTGGGTGTCGGAGCCGGCCACCGTCGACCAGAGGGTGAGCTTGCGGGTCCGGGTGTCGAGGCCGGCCAGGGTGCCGATGTAGTCGCCGATGCCGCAGAGCGAGCCGAAGCCGAGGTAGAGCCGCCCGTCGAGGAGCAGCAGTCCGGGCCGCTGGAGCGAGCGGTAGGCGTTGAACGGCTTGCCGGGCGCGTTCACCGGGTCCCCCTGGACGGTCACCGGCCAGCCGCTGCGCTCGGCACCGGTCTGCGCGTCCATGGCGTGCACGTAGTAGTGCGGGTGCCGGTCGTCCGGGCCGTCGTCGACCTTGCCGGTCAGGTAGACGGTGCCGGTGGCCGGGTCGTACACGGGGGTGGAGGTGGTGCCGACGTTGGGACCGGGGTCGGAGCAGCCGATCGCGGCGGAGCGCCAGGGGGCGCCCGTCGTCCGGTGCCAGCGGACCCTCCCGGTGGCCGCGTCGACGCCGTAGACGTGGTTGGTCTCGGTGGCGACGACCACGGTCGGGCCGATGACCAGCGGCTGGGCGAACACCTGGCCGTCGAGCGGGGTGCTGAAGCGGATGCCGAAGTCGGAGGCGTCGACCTCGCCGGGGGCGAGCCCCGGTTCGGCCTGGTCCCAGGCGGTGCGTTCGGTGGTGACGGAGACGGTCGTGACGTCCGCGTGGGCGACCGCTGCCGGGGCGAGCAGAGCGATGCCGGTGAGCAGGGCGGCCGCCCGGGCGTACGGTCTGTTGGTTCGGTTCATGGCGCCCATGCTTCGGCGGTGGCGGCAGGGCCACCAGCGGGCGTGGTCCAGTCGGCGCACCCGGAGCGGCTCGGCCGCCGCCGAAGGCGGTCATTCGCCCGACGGCGGGGGCGCGGTGATCTATCGTCGTCGCTGCACGCGTCACGGGGCGCGCGACGACGGAGGGCGAGGCACGGTGCGGTTCGCAGTCATCGGCACAGGGACGGTCGGGCGGACGCTCGCGGACAAACTGGTGGCGCTCGGCCACGAGGTGACGCTGGGCTCCCGGAACAAGGACAACGAGACGGCCGTCGCCTGGGCGGAGCAGGCGGGGCCGAACGGGCGGCACGGGACCTTCGCCGACGCGGCGGGCTTCGGCGCGGTGGTGCTGAACGCCACCGGCGGGACGGTCGCGCTGGAGGCGCTCCGGGCGGCGGGCGCCGAGCGGCTGGCAGGGAAGCTGCTGGTGGACATCTCCAACCCGCTGGTCTTCTCCGCCGAGGGCGAGGTGACGCTGGATCCGGTGAACACCGACAGTGTGGGCGAGCGGATCCAGCGGGAGTTCCCGGAGGCCCGGGTGGTGAAGGCGCTCAACACCCTGACCGCGCCGCTGATGGTGGACCCGGGGCGGCTCCCGGGTGAGCACAACGTCTTCGTCGCCGGGAACGACGCGGGGGCGAAGGCCGAGACGGTCGCGCTGCTGGGCGAGTTCGGCTGGCCGGCGGAGTCGGTCGTCGACCTCGGGGACATCGCGGGCGCCCGGGCGATGGAGATGATGATGCCGTTCTGGCTCCGCCTGATGCGGGCCTACGGCACGGCCGAGTTCAACTACTCCATCAGGCGCGCCGGGTAGCGCGCCGGGAGGTCCGTGCCCCGTCCCCCCGGTCGCGGGGGGACGGGGCACGCCGCTACCGGGAGCCCGGTCCGGCTCCGGCGGGTACGCGCTTCTCGGGCGCGTCCTCGACCGGCTCCGGGGTGCCCCGGGCCGGCCGGGGAATCCGTACCCCCGCCGGGGCGACGGCGCCCGGGCCGGCCGGGGCAGCGGTACCGGCCACGCGGGCCGCCTCGGTGAGCGCCAGCAGGCGGTCCGCCTCGGCCTGGATGGCGTCCTTGTCACCGATCTCGGCGTCCGGCAGGGCGTCCGGCAGCAGGTCCTCGATCAGCCGCAGCGGCCGGTAGGCGAGGCCGAGCAGGCCCCAGACCGCCAGGACGGCGCCGACCACGACGAGCAGCAGGCCCGCGCCGCGCCCCGGGCCGGTGCCGAGCACCAGGCCGACGGAGTCGGCGAGCGCGCCGCCCGGCCGCATCAGCGGCTCGAAGACGTGGTCGGAGAGCGGCCCCGCGGTGAGGAAGCCGAGCGGCATCATCGACATCGCGAGCATCTGGTTGGTGGCCAGCACCCGGCCCTGGAGCTCCATCCCGACCTTGGTCTGGATCAGCGCCACCCAGTGCGAGTTGAGGATCATCAACGCCGCCCAGAGGCCGAAGAGCCCGCAGGCGGTGATGGCCGCCTGCGGCCGGCAGCCGGTGACGACGGCGGCCACGCCGACCAGCGAGGTGAAGCCGATCATGCCGACCGCGCGCCGCCTGGTGCCGCCCCACAGGGCCATCACCAGCGCGCCCGTCAGCGCGCCGACGCCGCCGACGGCGGTGATCACGCCCAGCTGCACGGCCGAGCCGCCGGCCAGCACCATCGGGGTGACCAGCACCGTCGCGACGGCGAACAGGTAGTTGAAGACCACGAAGAAGACCACCATCGCCACCAGGCTGTGCCGGCGCACGATGTAGCGCCAGCCGGTGACCACCTCGCGCAGCAGCGGCTCCTCCTGCCGGTCGAACAGCGCGTCCGGGAAGCGGACCAGCAGCAGGCAGGTGACCCCGGTCAGGAAGGTCGCCATGTCGAAGAGCACCACACCGTGCAGGCCGATCAGCGAGACCAGCACGCCGCCGGCCAGGACGGCCATCATGTCGCCCGCACCGGTGCCGAGTTGGGCGAGGCCGTTGGCCTGTCCGAGGTAGCGCTTGGGCACCAGCTGGGTGATCGCGGCCAGATAGGCCGGGCGTTGGAAGGCCGAGCAGACCGCCCCGACGCAGGCCACCAGATAGATGTGCCAGACCTCCAGGAGGTCGGCCCAGAGCAGGAGACCGAGCGAGAGCATCGCGGCCGCGGCCACCGTGTCCGTGACGATCATGATCTTGCGGCGGTCGATCCGGTCGGCCAGCGCGCCCGCGATCGGCAGCAGCAGCACGGCGGGCAGCACCGCCACCACCGAGATCATCGCGAAGTCGAAGGCCGAGCCGGTCTGCTGGTAGACCCAGACGCCGAGGGCGAAGGTGGAGAGGCTGGTGCCGATCATCGAGACGAACTGGCCGATCGCCACCTTGGCGAAGGTGCCGAGCTCGGCACGGGCCGCCGGCCGCTTGGCCGCGACCTGCTCGGCCACCGCCCCGGTGGCGGTGAACTCGGCCAGCACCCGGGCGAGTTCACCGGCCTGGTGCTTGAGGAAGTAGTGCCCGGCCCGTGGGATGACGGCCAGGTCGACAGCCTCGCCGAAGTGCTCCCACTCGGCGTACCGCTCCTCGTACAGCTGGGTGGCGCGGTCCTTCTCGCCCACCACGCAGAGGATCGGCGCCGCGATCCGGGCCGGGCGGGCGTCCCCGTACGCCTGGGTGTAGAAGTCCTCCGCCTGCCGGACGTCGTGCCGCAACGCCCGTACCAGGAAGTCCTGTTCCTCCTGGTCGTAGACGTCGGTGAAGCCGCCCATGGCGCGCAGGTAGTCGAGGTAGGAGCGGTTGGAGAGCATCCGGTCGCCGGGCAACCGCTTGGCCATCCACTCGGCGAACCGGCCGGGCAGCCGGGCCGCCGGGAAGGTCCCGCCGAGGGCGACGCCGCGCAGGTCGACGCCGGCCGCCTCCAGCCGGGAGCCGAGCGCGGTGGCGAGCGCACCGCCGAGGCAGTGGCCGTAGAGCAGCACCGGGCCCTCGATCCGCTCGGTGATCTGCTCGACCAGGTGGTCCGCCAGGGCGCCGAGTTCGACGAGCTCGTCGTCGGGCCTGCTCGGATCGTGCCCGGGCAGCTCGACGGCGTACAGCCGGTGGCCGGCCGGCAGCGCGTCCGCGAGCGGCTGGAAGGTGATCGGACTGCCGCCGCCGTACGGCACGCAGACCACGCTCACCTCGGCGGCCGCCGTGCCGCGGGTCAGCCGGTGCAGCAGGGTGCGCGGTCCCTCGTCCCCGGCGCCGGCGGCCCGGGCGTCGAGCAGCGCGGCGAGTTCGCGGACGGTGGGGTGCTGGAACAGGTCGATCACCGAGAGGCCCCGGCCGATCAGGCGGACGGCGTGCACCGCGGAGAAGGAGTCGCCGCCGAGCGCGAAGAAGTCGTCCGCCGGGCCGGGTTCGTCGACGGCCAGCACGGTGCGGTAGGCGGCGGCCACCTCGTGCTCGGTGGCGGAGGACAACGCGCCCCCGCCCTCGGCCGGGCGGGCGGCGGCCGGCTCGGGCAGCGCGGCCCGGTCGACCTTGCCGTTGGCGTTCAGCGGCAGGGCGTCCAGCACGACCAGGGCGGCGGGCACCATGTAGTCCGGCAGCCGGGTGCGCAGCGCGGCGCGCAGGGCGGCCGGGTCGGGGGCGGCCGCCGGGTCAGCGGGCACCAGGTAGCCGACGAGGGTGCGGGCGGCGCCCTCGCCGCGCGCCACGACCACGGCCTCGCGCACCTCGGGGCGGCCGGTGAGTTCGGCCTCCACCTCGCCGATCTCGACCCGGAAGCCGCGGATCTTCACCTGGTGGTCGATCCGGCCGAGGAACTCGACGGCGCCGTCCTCCCGGCGGCGGACCAGGTCTCCGGTGCGGTAGCTCCGGCGGCCGTCGACCCGGACGAACCGCTCGGCGGTGAGGTCGTCCCGGCCGAGGTAGCCGCGGGCCACGCCGGCGCCGGAGACGTACAGCTCGCCGGGGACGCCGATCGGCACCGGGCGCCGCCGGGCGTCCAGGACGTGGGCACCGACGTTGCCGAACGGCAGGCCGAGCGGCGCGGTGGCGGCGTCCCCGAGGTCGGCCGGGACGGCGGCGCCGAGCATCGACACCGTGGTCTCGGTCGGGCCGTAGTGGTTGTGCAGCAGCAGGTCCGGGCGGGCGGCCCGGATCCGGGCCACCAGGTCGGGCCGCAGGGCCTCGCCGGCGCAGATCAGCAGCCGGCCGGGGAGGATCCCGGCGAGCCCGGCGCCGTGGGCCGCGAGGCCCTCCAGGTGGCTGGGGACGAGCTTCATCGCGTCGATCCGGTGGACGGCCGTGTAGGCCGCGAAGGCGTCCGGATCGGTCGCCTGGTCACGGGTGAGCAGGTGCAGGCAGCCGCCGCCGGTGAGCGCGCCGAACACGTTGGTGGTGCCGAGGTCGGCGGCGAAGGTGGAGACCAGGGCCCAGTCCCAGCCCCGCTGGTCGCCGCCGATCCGCTCGCGCAGCCCGTGCAGGTAGTTGCGGACGTTGCGGTGCTCGACGGCGACGCCCTTGGGCGCCCCGGTGGAGCCGGAGGTGAAGATCAGATAGCAGAGGTTCTCCGGGCCGGCCCCGGCCTCGGGGGCCGGGCACGGCGCCACCGGGGCGTCCAGCGGCTCCGGGACGACGACCGGGGTGCCGGCCACCCGGCCGGCCAGGTCGTCGGTGGTGACCACGGCGGCGGCCCCGGCGGCGGCCAGCAGCGCCCGGATCCGCTCGTCCGGGTAGACCGGGTCGAGCGGCAGGTAGGCGCCGCCGGCCTTGAGGATGCCGAGCATGCCGACGACCAGCGCGGCCGAGCGCTCGACCAGCAGCCCGACCGGACGGTCCGGACCGACCCCGAGCGCGCGCAGCCGGTGGGCCAACGCGTTGGCGCGGTTGTCCAGTTCGGCGTAGTCGAGGACGCCGTCGGCGCCCCGGACGGCGGGCGCGCCGGGGGTGCGGCGGGCCTGCTCCTCGACCAGGCCGTGCAGGGTGGCTCCGAGGTCCCAGTCGCGCGGGGCGCCGTCCCACTCGGCCAGCCGGCGCTGCTCGGAGGGGGTGAGCAGCGGCAGCTCGGCGAGCGGCCGGTCGGGGGCCTCGGCCATCGCGTCGAGCACGGTGCTGAGATGGCCGAAGACCCGTCGTACGGTCGGCTCGTCGTACAGCTCGGCGCGCCAGACCAGGTCGGCGCAGAGCTCTCCGCCGTGGTCGACGACGGCGACCGAGAGGTCGAACTTCGCGGTGTCGGTGCCGATCGGCCGCCAGTCGGCCCGCAGCCCGGGCAGGTCGAGGTCGGCCCGGTCCTGGTTGTGGACGTTGAGCATGACCTGGAAGAGCGGGGTGTGGGCGAGTTCGCGTTCCAGGCCGAGGGAGTCGACCAGCCGCTCGAACGGCAGGTCCTGGTGGCCGAAGGCGCCCAGGGTGCCTTCGCGGACCCTCGCCAGCAACTGCCGGACGCTCGGGTCGCCGGAGAGGTCGGTGCGCATCGCCAGGGTGTTGACGAAGCAGCCGACCAGCGGCTCCGTCTCGCTGCGGGTGCGCCCGGCGACCGGCGTGCCGACCACGACGTCCTGCGCGCCGGTGTAGCGGGACAGCACGGTCTGCAGGGCGGCGAGCAGCACCATGTAGACGGTGCCACCGGTCTGCTCGGCGAGCGCCCGGATGCGGCGGGTGCGCTCGGCGCCGAACTCGACGGTGATCCGCCGGCCGTCGGTGCCGGCCACCGCGGGACGCGGGCGGTCGGTGGGCACGGTGACGGTGGCGGCGGCGCCGCGCAGGCGCTCCTGCCACCAGGCCTGCTGGCGGGCCAGCTCGTCGGCCAGCTCGGTCTGCTGCCAGTACGCCACGTCGGCGTACTGGAGGGGCAGCGGCTCGAAGGCCGGTGCGCGGCCCTCCCGGCGGGCGCCGTAGGCGGTGGCGAGGTCGGCGAAGAACACGCCGATCGACCAGCCGTCGGCGGCGATGTGGTGCAGCACCAGGCTCAGCACCGCGCCCTCGGCGGTGCGCAGCAGGGTGGCCCGGACCGGCAGGTCCGCCGCGAGGTCGAACGGGCGGCGGGCGTCCTCCTCCAGCCGGGCGTCCACCTCGTCGGCGGGGACGTCGGCGGTGGCGAGGATCAGCGGGGCAGCGGTCAGCGGCCGCGGCCGGACCTCGCCGTCGACGGTCGGGTAGACGGTGCGCAGCACCTCGTGCCGGTCGAGGACGTCGGTGAGCGCGGCGGCCAGTGCGGCGGTGTCCGGCTCACCGGTGAGGTGGAGGGCGAGCGGGATGTGGTAGGCCGCGCTGTCCGGCTCGTACTGGGCGAGGAACCACATCCGGCGCTGGGCCGAGGAGAGCGGGGCCGGGGTGCCCTCGGGGCGGGGCGCGATGCCCCGGCGGGCGGGCTCGGCGGTGCCGGCGTCCCGGGCGGCCTTCGCGGCCTTGGCCGCGGCGAGCCGACGGCGGAGCAGCTCCTGGCGTCTCGCCTCCCGGTCCGGCCGGTCGCCGGTGGTGTGCTGGTCGCTCATACCGTCTCCCCCGTCAGTGCGCCGATGCCGTCCTCGGCGTCCATGCCGTCCATGCCGTCGATCTCGTCGATCTCGTCGAGCAGTCGCTCCTCTATGCGGCGGGCCATCGCGGCCAGCGTGCGGGACTCGAAGACGCTGCGCAGCGGCAGGTCGATCTCGAAGGTGTCGCGGACCCGGGCGGCCATGCGGGTGGCGAGCAGCGAGTGGCCGCCGAGCGAGAAGAAGTCGTCGTGCCGGGAGACCCGTTCGACGCCGAGGACCTCCTGCCAGAGGTCGGCCAGCAGTTCCTCGCAGTCGCCCTCCGGCGGAGCGCCGGCACCGCCGGAGGGCGGCACCGGCAGCGCGGCCCGGTCGACCTTGCCGCTGGGGGTCAGCGGCAGCCGGTCGAGCAGGACGAGCGCGGCGGGCACCATGTAGTCGGGCAGCCGGGCGCCGAGCGCGGTGCGCAGCGCGTCCTCCCCGACGGTGCCGTCGGTGACGGCGTACCCGGCGAGGACGGGACCGGCCGGGCCGTCGACCAGCCGGGCGGCGCCGGCGGTGACACCGGGGACGGCGGTCAGCGCGGCCTCGATCTCGCCGAGTTCGATCCGGAAGCCGCGCAGCTTGACCTGGGCGTCGGTGCGGCCGTGGTACTCCAGCCGGCCGTCGGCGCGGCGGCAGGCGAGGTCGCCGGTGCGGTACATCGGCGCGCCCCCGGGGCGGCCGGGCTCGGGGACGAACCGCTCGGCGGTGAGGTTCGGGCGGCCGTGGTAGCCGAGCGCGACACCGTCGCCGGCGATGCAGAGCTCGCCGATGCCGTTGACCGGGACGGGCCGCCCGGCCGTGTCGAGCAGGTGCAGCCGGGTGTTGGCGACGGGCGCGCCGAGCGCCACCGCTCCTCCGTGGGCGACGAGTTCGGGCGTGACCCGCTGGATGGTGGACCAGACGGTGGTCTCGGTGGGGCCGTAGAGGTTCCAGAGCGCGCCGGTGCGCTTCAGCAGGGCCTCGGCGAGGTCTGCGGTGAGCGCCTCGCCGCCGCAGAGCGCGGTCAGCCCGGGTCTGCCCGGCCAGTCGGCCTCCAGCAGCAGCCGCCAGGTGGCCGGGGTCGCCTGGAGGTGGGTGACCTCGCGCCGCTCCAGCCAGTCGGCCAGCGCACGGCCGTCGGTGGCGGTGGCGCGGTCGGCGATCTCCACCCGGGCGCCGGTGACCAGGGGCAGCCACAGCTCCAGGCCGGCGATGTCGAAGGTCACGGTGGTGACGGCGGCCATCACGTCGCTCGCGGTGAGGCCGGGTTCGCGGCCCATCGAGGTGAGGAAGTTGACGATCGCGCGGTGCGGGACGGCCACGCCCTTGGGCGTGCCGGTGGAGCCGGAGGTGTAGAGCAGGTAGGCGCGGTCCTCCGGCCCGACCGGGACGGCCGGCAGCTCCGGTGCGGCGGCCGCCTGCGGGCCGTCGACCAGGACGACGGTCCGCCCGTCGAGCAGCGCGTCCCCGGCGGTGGACCGTTCGGCGACCAGCAGGGTGACACCGGCGTCGTCGAGCACCGCCCGGTTGCGGGCGAGCGGCTGGTCGATGTCGAGCGGCAGGTAGGCGGCGCCGCTGCGCAGCACGCCGAGCAGGGCGGCGGGCAGCAGCCGGCCGCGCCGGACGGCGACCGCCACCAGGGTGCCGGGGCCGGCCCCGTGCCCGGCCAGCAGATGGGCCAGCCGGCCCGCGGTGGCATCGAGTCCGGCGTAGTCGAGGACGCCGTCGTCGGCGGAGACGGCCACCGCCTCCGGGGTGCGGGCGGCCTGGGCGGCGACCAGCTCGTGCAGACGGAGGTCGGGCAGCGCCGCCGCCGGGCCCTCGGCGGGCGCCACGGCGTCCGGCCCGGTGGCCGGGAGCATCGCCAGCTCGCCGAGCGGGCGGTCCGGTTCGGCGACGGCGGCGGCCAGCAGGGCCACCAGGTGGTCCAGCGCGGCCCGGACGGACCGCTCGTCGTAGCGCGAGGTGCGGTACTCGGCGGAGAGCAGCGGGCCCTCGGCCGGGAACTCCAGGAACAGCGACAGGTCGGTCTTGGCCGTGCTGTTGCACACCTCGGCGACGAACTGCAGGCTGAGGCCGGGGAGTTCGAGGCCGGCCACCGGGTGGTTCTGGACCGCGAGCAGGACCTGGGCGATCGGTGAGGCGGTCAGCCCGGCGGAGCCGCCGACCCGGCGGACGTGCTCCAGGAACGGGTAGCCGCTGTGCTCGGCGGCCTCCAGCACCACCGGACGCACGCGCGCGACCAGTTCGCGGAAGGTGTCGGTGCCGGCCGCGTCGAAGCGGAGCGCGACGGTGTTGATCAGCGAGCCGAGCACCTGCTCCAGCTCGGGCACCGGCCGGACCGCGAACGGGCTGAGCACCGCGAGGTCCGTGCGGCCGCTGTAGCGGTGCAGCACGCCGCCGAGCGCGGCCAGCACGGCCATGTAGAGGCTGGCGCCCTCCTGCGCGGCCCAGCGCTCGGTGGCCCGGATCAGCTCGGCGTCGAGCCGGCGGGCGATCCGGCGGCCGGCCGTGTCGTACGGGTTGGGGTGCGGGCGGTCGCCGGGCAGGTGCTGGTCGGCGTCGAGGCCGAACAGCCCGTCGCCCCAGCGCAGCGCACCGTCGCGGGCGGCCGCGTGGGCGCGCTCCTCCCAGCGGGCGATGTCGGAGAACTGCAGCTGAGGCTCGGCGAGTTCCCCGCCCTGGTAGGCGCGGCCGAGTTCGGCCAGCAGCAGCCCGGCGGCCCAGCCGTCCATCGCGGCGTGGTGGACGGTGATCAGCAGCTCGTGCCGGTCGGTCCCGGTGCGCAGGGCGAGGGCGCGCAGCAGCTGCCCCCCGGCGAGGTCCAGCGCCCGGGCGGCCTCGGCGCGCAGCGCGGCGTCCAGCTCCTCCTCACCGGCGCCGGCGAGGTCGAGCAGCGGCACGTCGACGGGGTACGGCGGGCGGATCTCCGCGGTCACCTCGCCGTCGCGGTCGGCGAACGCGGTGCGCAGCACATCGTGCCGGCGGACCACCTCGCTCAGCGCCCGGCCGAGGGCGGACCGGTCCAGGGTGCCGACGGCGCGGAAGCGCAGCGGCACGTTGTAGAGCGGACTGCCGGGCTCCAGCGACTCGTGCAGCCAGAGCTCGCGCTGGAAGCCGGTGGGGCGGGCGGGCAGCGCGGCCTCCCGCACGGGCGGGGCGACGGACGGACGGCCGCCGCCCCCCTTGGCGACCCCGACGGCGAGCGCGGCGACGGTCGGCGCGGCGAAGAACTCGGCCAGCGGGACGCGGGTGCCGTAGGCGCGCTCGATCCGGGCGAGCAGTCCGGCGGCGAGCAGCGAGTGCCCGCCGAGGTCGAGGAAGACGTCGTGCACGCCGACCCGCGGGACGCCGAGCAGTTGCTGCCAGAGCTCGGCGATCCCGGTCTCGACCGGGGTGCGGGGCGCGACGAACAGCTCCTGGTCGCCCCGGCTCCGGGCGACCGGCGGGAGCGCCCTGCGGTCGGTCTTGCCGTTGGGGGTCAGCGGCAGCCGCGCCAGCACGCCGACGGCCAGCGGCACCATGTAGCCGGGCAGCGCCGCGGCGCAGTGCGCGCGCAGCTCGGCCGCGGTGGGGTCGGCGACGCCGGGCCCGGGCTGGACGAAGGCGGCGAGGTAGTCGCCGGCCTCGTCCCGCTGGACCACGGCGGCGGCGGCCTCGACGGCGGGGTGGGTCGCGAGCACCGCCTCGATCTCGCCCAGCTCGACGCGGAAGCCGCGTACCTTCACCTGGTGGTCGACCCGGCCGTGGTACTCCAGCTCCCCGCCCGGCAGGCGGCGCACCAGGTCCCCGGTGCGGTAGCAGCGCTCGCCGTCGACGGTGACGAAGCGCTCCTCGGTGAGGTCCGGGCGGCCGTGGTAGCCGCGGGCGAGGCCCTCGCCGGAGAGGTACAGCTCACCGATGCCGCCGTCCGGTACGGCGCTCCGCCGCTCGTCGAGCACGTGGCCGGTGGTACCGGGCAGCGGGCGGCCGATCAGCGGCTCCTCACTGCCGCCCCGGTCGACCAGCGACCAGGTGGAGTAGACGGTGTCCTCGGTGGGCCCGTAGAGGTTGTAGACCCGCTCGACCCGCGGTTCGCCGTAGACCTGGTCGGCCAGCCGGCGCGGCAGCGCCTCGCCCGCCAGGTTGACCACGCGGACGCCGCCCGGCAGGCCCCTGCCGCCGGGAAGGGCGCCACCGCGCAGCAGCGCCGCCATGGCGCTCGGCACGGTGTTGACCAGGGTCACCTCGTCGCGGGCCGGCAGCTCGGGCAGGGCGAGGACGTTCTCCGCCACCACGACCGCGCCGCCGACGGCGAGCGGGAAGAACAGCTCGTAGACCGAGATGTCGAAGCAGACCGAGGTGCCGAACAGCACGCCCGCGACGTCGGCCGGCCCGTAGGTCCGGGCGGCCCAGCGGAGCATCGCGTTGACGCCGCGCTGGGTGACCGCGACGCCCTTGGGCCGGCCGGTGGAGCCGGAGGTGTAGAGGACGTAGGCGAGGGAGTCGGCGCCGCCGCCCGGGGCGAGCGGTGCGCGGGGGCTCTCGGCGTCGGTGTACAGCAGGGTCGCGCCGGCGCCGGCCAGCAGGT
The DNA here is from genome assembly GCF_044540385.1 of Kitasatospora sp. NPDC086009. NCBI lineage: Bacteria > Bacillati > Actinomycetota > Actinomycetes > Kitasatosporales > Streptomycetaceae > Kitasatospora > Kitasatospora sp. NPDC086009. The sequence continues at coordinate 150,654 of NZ_JBITSA010000007.1, read as the reverse complement.
GCTCGTGGGCGCGGTCGGTGAGGACCACGGGCGCCTGCGCGTCGCCGATCACCAGCTCCAGCCGGTCCCGCGGGTAGGCCGGGTCGAGCGGCACGTAGGCGCCACCGGCCCGCAGGACCGCCAGCAGGGCGATCACGAGGTCCACCGTGCGCGGCAGGCAGACCGCCACCAGGGTTTCGGCGCGTACTCCTGCGGCGGCCAGGCGGCCGGCCATCGCGTCGACGGCGGCGGCCAGCTCGCGGTAGGTCAGCCGCCGGTCGCCGTCGATCACCGCCGTCGCCCCGGGTGTCCGGCCGACCTGTGCGTCGACCAGATCGGCCAGCGAGGCCGTCGGGTCCGGTGGAGCCAGTGGAGGAAGTCCCGTCGAACTCATCAACTCTCCTGAGGGATGGCCCTGCGCCGACTTGTGGTCGGCTGGAAATGGGCGGTGTGCCCTCGGAGATGGTGGGGTAACGGTCTCCGGATGACCAGCACATCTCCATCACTCGTTCGATATGCCGGAAAGATCACCTGCCCATCACCACGGAGCGGTACGAGTACGTGACGGTTCGTCGACGATTCCTACCGGTTGCCGAAGCCCGTGACATCCGCGCGCGGTGCCGATACGGTCTCCCCAGTAGCCGACGGTGCATCAGCTCCGGGGCGGCAAAGGGCCTTCGACCTCGGATGTCTTGACCTGAACCCGTCATTTCGGTGCCTGAAGCAGCGTCAGCCGACCACCCCCGAAGGCTCACGACCCCCTCGGCGGCGCCCGCCGTACGCGGCCGGCCGCACCACCGCCGCGCGACCGCGCGATCCGGCCCGCCTTCACGCGGTACGCACATGTCCGCAGCGGGTCCGCCCCTTCGCCCGGCTTCCGGCGGATCGGGGCGGCCCGGCCCCGTCCAGACACCCGGCCCGGCACCCGCCCCTTCACCCGGCCCGGCGCCCGGGTGCAGGGGCGGGACGGCGGCGGCCCCACGAGGGGTGAGAATGGACGCCATGTCCCGACGCCGCTCCGCGCCCCGCGCCGCCACCCCCGCACCCCGCCTGCTGCCCTCCTCGCCCTGCCCCTGCGGCCTGTCCGCCGCGTACGGCGACTGCTGCGGCCGCTACCACCGGGGCCTGGCCGCCGCGCCGACCGCCGAGGCGCTGATGCGCTCGCGCTTCAGCGCCTTCGCCGCCCACGACGAGGCGTACCTGCTCCGCTCCTGGCACCCCGACACCCGGCCGGACGCGATCGACGTCGATCCCACGCTGCGCTGGACCGGGCTGGAGGTGCTCTCCACCACCGACGGCGGCCGCTTCCACGCCGAGGGCACCGTCGCCTTCCGCGCCCACTACACCGAGGGCCGCGACCAGGGGATCCTGACCGAGCACAGCCGCTTCGTCCGGTACGACGGCGCCTGGGTGTACCTGGACGCCCTCTCGGTGGACTGACCGGCCCCCGGGCCGGGCCGGGCCGGGGCCGCCGTCGGCTCCCCGGCGGCGGCTACAGGTAGTCGTCCAGCCGGGCGAGGGCGAAGCCCTGCGCGGTGACGTCGTTCACGACCTTGCGGAGCAGGTCGGGCATGGTGCCCGGCCACAGGTCGGTGCCCCGGAAGTGGGTGAGGATGATGTCCCCCGCGTGCAGCCGCTGGTCGTCGTAGCGGTACTCCATGTGGTCGGGGAAGGCCTCCTCGTTCCAGAGCGGCACCGCCTCGATGCCGCAGGAGGCGGCGGCCCGCAGGGTGTCGTCGTTGTACTCGCCGTACGGGGGCCGGAACAGCCGGGGCCGGGTGCCGATCTGCCCCTCCAGCTGGTCCTGCTGGCGGCAGATCTCGTCCCGCTGCACGTCGTAGCCGAGCACCTTGAGGTTGCGGTGGTTGATGGTGTGGTTGTTCACCGCGTCGCCCTGGGCGGCGAGGTCGCGGAAGTAGCCGTAGTCGGCGCGCGCGAGGTAGTCGGCGACGAAGGTGCTGAGCGGGATTCCGAGCTCCGCCGCCATCCGGGAGAACTCCGGGTCCTTCTCCGCGCCGTCGTCGACGGTCAGGAAGACGATCTTCTCGTCGGTCGGGACGCGGTACACCACCGGCGGCCGCCCGTCCTGGAGCCGCACCCCCTGCACCGGCTTCAGCTCCGGCTTGGACACCGGTGGCCGCGGCGCCCGCAGCGGCAGCCGGTCCACCCCCCAGCGCCGCGCGGTCTCCAGCGCCTCGCGGACGGCCGTCTCCCGGCGCGCCACCGCCTCGCTGCTGGTCTCCTCCTCCGCCCGGGCCAGGCCGGGCAGCGCCAGCGGCACGGCCGGCGGCCGGGGTCCGCCCCGCTCGGCGGTGGAGGTGGCGGCCGGGTCGGCCGGGGCGGGGGCGGCGGCGCTCAGACCGGCCCGCGAGGACGGCGCCTGGTGTCCGGTCGGCGCGGCGCAGCCGGCGATCACCGCCGCCAGGCAGACCACCGCCACGAGGCCGGTTCCGGCTCGGCGACTCCCCCTCAACCCTCCATTAATACGATGATCTGATGGTGTGTCCATGGAGCACTGCTCCCCCGCCACGCCCACCGGCCAATCCCACCGTCACCCACCCGGCGCAACACCGGTCCGCGCAGGTCACCGGGCCGTCCAGCCCGGATAACCGTTCGCGCCGGGCACCGTCCGACGCCGATAATCCGGCGCATGACCACCACCACCCCCCGCACGAACGACCGCTGGGCCATCGAACGGGCCGATGTGAACTCCGAGGAGGCGCAGGAACTGCTGCGCGCGTACTACATCGACGTCGCCAACCGGTACTACCGGCTGCACCTGGGCCGGGACGGCACGCCCGAGGAGATCGAGACCGGCCTGGCCGACTCCCCCAGCGACGACCTCGCGGAGCCGACCGGCCTCTTCCTGCTCGGCCGCCTCGGCGGGGCCGCGCAGGCCTGCGCCGGCCTGCGGGTGCTCGACGACCGCACGGTGGAGCTGACCAGGGTCTTCGTCCGGCACGCGGCCCGCGGCACCGGCGGCGGCGGGCTCCTGCTCGCCGCCGTGGACGAGGGCGCCCGAGCGCTCGGCGCCGAGCGCGTCGTGCTCGACACCCGGCTCGACCTCATTGAGGCCCGGGCGCTCTACACCCGGCACGGGTACCACGAGATCCCGGCGTACACCAGCGGGGCGTACGCCGAGGTCTGGTACGGCAAGGACCTCACCGAGCAGCAGGGGTAAGGCGGTTGACGCCGGTCGCGCCCCACCGGCCGGCGGGGCGGGGGCTGCAGGGAGCAGCACGCGCGGCGGCCCCGAAGTCCAGCCCGGGCGGCGCATCCACACCGGAGATTCGTCGCGCCCCGCGGCTCGCGCGGGGCGACGGCTCGCGGCGAGGGGGCTCGGCGGGGCGGTTTCCCGTCCCCAGCTCCCGCCCCCGCCCAGGAGTCGCCTGGCGGGCGGGGGTGAGAGCATGAAGAACGGCCGCCGGACCTGGCCAGGTACTCCGACGGCCGTGGCCCCGTCCGTCAGGGGGCGGAGCACTTCGAACGCTATGACAGTCCGCAGCCACTCGGCTACCGCGGTGGGCCGTCCGGGGGATGCCGCGTGTCGCGCGGCCTCCCGGACCGTCCGACCGATCCGCTACGATCCGTGCTCGAAAGGTCGCCCTGCGGCACCGGCGGACCTCGCCGCCGCACTCCGGGACACGACACGAAAGCGGTGATCACCCTGGCCAGGCCGCGCTCCAGCCTCGTCATCGCCCTGGCACTCGCGACGGCGGTGCTCGGCGCCGCGGTGCCGCCCGGCGCGGCCGCGGCGGACGCTCCGGCCGCCGGCGTCGGTGACCCGGTCTTCCCCCAGCTCGGGAACGCCGGCTACGACGTGCAGGGCTACGACCTCGACCTCCGCTACCGCCCCGACAGCCGCACGGTCGACGGCACCGCCGTGGTGACGGCGCGGGCGCTCACCGCCCTGCCCAGCCTGGAGCTGGACGCGCTCGGCCTGGACGTGCACGCCGTCCGGGTCGACGGCCGGCCGGCCGCGTTCCGCGCGCACGAGGAGAAGCTGACCGTCGTCCCGGCCCGTCCGGTGCGCCGCGACGCCACGCTCCGGGTGACGGTCGACTACTCGGCCGACCCCGCCGCGAAGCTGCCGCACACCGGCTGGGTCCCCACCCCTGACGGCTTCGCGGTGGCCGGTCAGCCGGACGGCGCGCACACCGTGTTCCCGTGCAACGACCACCCGAGCGACAAGGCCCGCTTCACCGTCGCCGTCACCGCGCCGGACGCCCTGTACGGGGTGGCCAACGGCCGGCTCACGACGACCGAGCGGCGCGACGGCGGGCAGACCACCCGCCGGTACGTCTCGCGCGAGCCGATGGCCACCGAGCTGGTGCAGGTGTCGGTCGGCGACTACACGGCGCGCGAGCGCACCGGCCCGGGCGGGCTGCCGCTGCGGGACGTCGTCCCGACCGCGCGCGCCGCCGATCTGGAGCCCGCCCTCGCGCTCACCCCGGGCCAGCTGGCCTGGGCCGAGCAGCACCTCGGGGCCTTCCCGTTCGAGACGTACGGGCTGCTGCCCGCCAACACCGACGACCCGGCGGCCTTCGGCTTCACCGGGCTGGAGACGCAGACCCTCACCCTCTACAAGCCGAACTTCCTGCGCCAGCCCGAGCCCCTGATCGGCTCGCACATGATGCACGAGCTGGTGCACTCGTGGTTCGGCGACAGCGTCTCGCCGCGCACCTGGGCGGACCTCTGGCTGAACGAGGGCCACGCCGACTTCTACGGCCTGATGTACCGCTACGAGCGCGGCTGGCCGGACTCGGGCGGCTTCGCCACCCTCACCGACCGGATGCGCGACGTGTACGCCAAGGGCGACCAGTGGCGCCGTGACTCCGGGCCGGTCGCCTCGCCGACCGCCGCCGACCTCTTCGACAGCCAGCGGTACACCGGCGGGGCCCTGGTGCTGTTCGCCCTGCGCGAGCGGGTCGGGGCGGCCGCCTTCGACCGGATCGAGCGGACGTTCCTCCGCCGGCACCGGGACGGCACGGCCACCACCGCGGACTACATCCGGACCGCCTCGGAGGTGTCCGGCCAGGACCTCACCGCCTTCCTCACCGAGTGGCTCTACGGCGACCGGACCCCGGCCATGCCGGGCCACCCGGACTGGACCGTCACACCGGTCACGCCGACCGACCGCGCGGCCGACCGGTCCGCCCCGGCGCCGCGCGGCAGCGGGACGCTCTGAGCCGGTTCCCCTCCGGGGTGCCGGCCCCACCCGGTGCGGCGGGCCCCTCCCCGCCTCCCGGCCGGCCACCGTCGCCACGGCCCCGCCGTACGCCGGAGCGCGCCGGTCCGGTGCGCTCGGGCGCCCATCGCGCGCCCTGTACGACGGGGGTCCGCGGGCGCATCGTGGTCACACGGCCCGCCCGCCGCCCGGCCGAGTTCCGGCCGGCTCGCGGGCCGTCCAAGGTCCGCGCGCCGGCCGGCCCCGCCGGCCCGCTCCGGACGATGCCGAGGCCCCGCCCGTGACGCCCGGCGGGGGCCGCGGCGCCGGTCCGCGACGCACTGCTGGAAAATGTGCCCTTCCGGCAGGCAACCCGTTCGACCTCCCATCGCGTTCAGCAGCCGTGAGTAGGACGACGACGGCACGGCCACCACGGCCGGCGATGACGGCGGGAACGACGGGAGCACCATGGCGGGGGCGGCACGATGAGGGATGCGACACCGGACTTCGAGGAGTTCGTCGCCGCCCGCAGCCCGCGCCTGCTGCGGATGGCCTGGCTGCTGACCGGCGATCCGTACCTCGCCGAGGACCTGCTGCAGACGGCGCTCGCCAAGGTCTGGCCCCGGTGGGAGAAGATCGCGATCGACCGGCCGGAGGCGTACGTCCGGCGGGTGCTGGTGAACTCGCACGTCTCCTGGTGGCGGCGCCGCTGGCACGGGGAACTGCCGCACGGCGAACTGCCGGAGCAGCCCGTGACCTCGGACCCGTTCGAGGAGCTGGTGGTCGGCGAGGTGGTGGCCGCCGCCGTCCGGGCGCTCCCACCGCGGCAGCGCGCGGTGGTCGTGCTGCGGTACTTCGAGGACCTGAGCGTCGAGGAGACCGCCGAGGCACTCGGCTGTACCACGGGCACGGTCAAGAGCCAGACGCACCGGGCGCTGCAGGCCCTGCGCGGCAAGATGCCCACCCGGGAGCTGCTGCTGGAGGGGGGACGCCGTGACCTGGTCTGACCCCGACCGCCCCGACCGCCGGCCCGGACACCCCGGGTTCGGCGACCCCGTGCTCGGCGCCCCCGACGGCCTCTCGATGGCGGACGCCGAGGTGGAGGACGAGCTGCGCGTGCTGCTGCAGCGGGCCGCCCCGCACCTGCCCGCGCCCGCCGACCGGATGGACCGGATCCGCGAACTCGCCGCCCGCAACCGCCGCCGGCGCCGGGCGGCCGGGCTCGGGGCCGGACTGACCGGGGGCCTGCTCGCCGCCGCGCTGGCCGCCGCCCCGGCCATCGCCCCCGCGCCGACGCACACCGCCCTGCGCCCCTCGGCGGGCGGACCGGCCGCCGACGCACCCGGGAACGGGGCCCCGTCGCCGAGCCTGCCACCGGAGGGCGCGCGCCCGGCGCCGAGCGTCTCCCCGAGCTCCCTGCCCCTCGCCGAGGACGACTGGCAGGCGGTCCGGTACCCGGAACTCAACAGTGTGATCATCCGGGTGCCGCCGGGCTGGTCCACCCTGGTCGTGCGCTCCCCCGACCCGCTGCGCGCGACCGGGTACACGGCCAGCCAACCGCTGGCGGCCGGGCCCGAGTGCGCACCCGAGCCGGGCTACTGCACGCCCCTCACCGCCCTGGCGACCGACGGCGCACTCGTCAGCATGACCCTGCTCAGGGACCCGGCCTACCTCGGGAAGATCGCGGGGACGGGGACCACGATGGCCGTGCAGGACTCCACGATCGACAAGGAGTGCAGCCTCCGCGGCGGCACCAGCCAGCTCACCGGGCACCGGGCGATCGCCCTGGGCGACGCGGTGGCGGTGGTCGAGCTGACCGCCTGCCTGAACCACGCGTCCACCCGGACCCTGGGCCTGGTCCAGAAGATCGTCGACTCCGTCCGGATCACCGGCGGCGCCTCGGGGGTCGCCGACGGCAGCCTGGTCGACTGAACCCGCCCGGCCCCGCTCCGCCCACCCCGCATCCCGAAGGCGGTCCCACCATGGCCCTGCCCCGTCGCACCCTCGTCGGCCTGATGCTGCTCCTGCTGGGCTGCGCGCCCGCCACCGCGGGCTCGGCGGCCGCCCCGTCCGCGCCGCCGCGGCCCGGACCCCCGGCGGCCCGGGACGCGGCCGAGCCCCCGCCCCGGTGCACCCGGCGCCGCCGGCACCCCGCGAACCGGCCCCGGCGGGCCTGCCGGGCCGCCGGGCCGGCCCCCGACCGGGGCGGCTCACCGCGGCGGCCCGGCAGGCCCTGGTGGTGACCGGAACGCCGCCGCCGGGCGAAGGATCCCGCTGACGGCCGCCCCCTCGACGTCCTCGGCGGCGGGCCGGAGATCCGTCCTCCGACGGCGGCGGGACCGCGGGTCGCGGGCGGCAGACAGCCCCGGGCCCGGCCGGGGTGACCGACCGGGCCCGGGGCGGACGGTGGTCAGTAGCGCAGCACGGCGGCGATCCGGTCGCGGCCGGCGAGCTCGCCGGAGGGGACGAACTGCACCTTGGCGCCAGTGTCCAGGGCGCGCTCGACGATCTCGTCGACCATGTCGTCGCGGACGTCCGGCTCGTCGGCGGTGGTGGGCACCAGGTGGCTGTCCGTGACCCGCACCGGCTCCCAGTAGTCCTCCTCGACCGCCAGCAGCGCCGCCCGGCCCTCGTTCACGTTCTGCCAGACCTCGTCGATGCCGGCGGCCAGCGCCTTGACGCTCTGGGCCGAGTCGAGCCGCGCGTGGAGTTCGGCGACGGCCTGCTGCTCCTGCTTCGCGACGATGGGGCGGACGGCCTCGGCGACGGCGGCGGCCGAGGCGTGCCCCAGGCCGCCGCGCGGCACCTGGGCGGCGGCCCGCTTCACGGCGGTGCCGACCTCGTCCAGCAGGGCGAGCGCGGCGGCCTCGCCGAGCACGTACAGCGGGCGCGCGTCGGCCTCCAGGACCGCGGCCAGCGCGGTGTCCGCGTCCCGCAGGAAGCGCCTGGTCTCCTCGTCGCGGAAGGTGCTCGGCACGTCGCCGATCCGCTCCTTGCGCTCGACGTCCCAGTCCGGGCCGACCTGGTCCAGGGGGAAGGCGCCCGCCGTGTGCTCGGCCAGCCGCGCCGCCGTACCGCCGAACAGCGCGACCCGGTCGGCGGCGACCGTCAGCACCCAGTACGGCGCGCCGGCCGCGAAGGCGGAGACGAGGTTGCGGGTCAGGAAGGTCTCGGAGAACACCACCCGGGCGGCGACGCTCCGCGGCAGCGACCAGACCTGGTGCTCACCGGGCGCCACGAAGATCGCCAGACCGTCCTCGGCGTGCACCAGGTCGATCTCCCGCAGGGCCCGGTCCAACTGCTCCACCACGTCCAGCCGGTCCGCCCGGGACACGGCCTCGTCCGCGTGCAGCCGGTTCTTGGCCTCCGCGATCAGATTGCGCAGGCGCACCGGGTCCTGGGCGTTGTCGGGCTCGCTTCGGTGGGTGGGCAGCAGGATGGAGACGGCCGGGTAGCGCCGGGGGCGGCGCAGTTCGGCGAGGACGGCAGGCGTGAGCTCGGCTGCGTGCATCGGATGCCCTTCTTGTCGCGGTTGCCTCGACATGCTCGGCAGAATCAGATTCTCTTATGGTTTGCCAGCTTTGCCGGATTTGCCTCTCCACCCCTCCCCATCCAAACCCGCTCCTATGCCCGGCGCCACCGAAAAGGTGTCCGTATCCACGGTGGGACCGGGCGCACCGGACCCATCGGGAGGCCCGCCCCCGCCCACGGAAGATCCGCCGCTCAGCTGAGACGCGATCAGAACCCTCTGATCGTCGGGCAGTTATGTCGTACGGCGGGCCCAGACCCTCCGCTGAGCGCTGCCGCGCGCACCGGCCGGCCACCGCGCTGCACGTGTCCGGCATGCTGCTCGCGACGCGCGGCCGGCACGGCGGCGCGCGGCGGGCCCTGGCCGAGGCGGCGGAGCTGCACCGGCGGGTGCACGGCCACGACCACCCCGCGTGGGCGGAGAACCGGTGACGGCTGGGCCGGGTGGTGGCGGCCGCCGGACAGGACGCGCGGGCCCGCGGGCTGTTCGTCGGGGCACGGGCGGTGCTGGCCGCCCGGCTCGGCCCGGAGCACCCCCGGCTGGTACCGATCGACGCCGCGCTCGCCCGGCTCGGCCCCCGCCCGCGTGACGAGGACGGGTGAAGCCGGCGGTCCGGCCGTAACCCGGGTGGCGCAGTGTCGTTGGGCGGGGCATGAAGAAGCGCAGCTTGCTCGCCGTCGCCTCGCTCGCCGTGGGTGTCGTGGCCTCCCTCACCGCTCCCAGCGCGCACGCGGGCGCGATCGGCGGCCAGGGGGACCTGTCCGGCCCGCTCCAGCAGGGCGGCACGCTGAACGCCGCGCCCGCCGCCCTGCCGGGGCAGGTCGGCGACGCCGGCGGGGTGCTCGGCGAGGCCACCGGTCACGTGACCGGTCAGGCGGACGGCCTGATCGGCCTGCCGTCCTGACGCCAGTCCGGGCGGTAGCGGCCGTCCCGGCGGTACCGGCGCTCGGTGGTCAGCCGAGCGGGGCGCCGAGGTCCTGGGTCCAGTAGAGGCCGCCGGGCCCGGTGGTCACGCCGATGCCCACGTCCTTGAAGCCGCAGTCCAGCATGTTCGACTGGTGGATCCCGCCGTCCATCCAACGGGAGACCACGGTGGCGGGGGCGGTCGGGCCCCGGTCGAGGTTCTCGCCCCACTGGGACCAGCGGTACCCGGCCGCCGACAGCCGGGCGTCCGCGCGGGCGCCGTCGGGGTTGACGTGGTCGAAGTAGCTCCGGGCCACCATGTCGTCCGAGTGCTTCTGCGCCGCCGCGTGCAGCTTGGGGTCGATCCGCAGCGGGGCGCAGCCGACCTTGGCACGCTCGGCGTTGACGAGGTCGACCAGCTGGCGCTCCGGGCTGGGCGGCGTGGCCGGGCGCGCGGTCACCGGGGACGGCGGCGCGGTGACGGCCACCGGCGGCTCGGTGGGTGTCGAGGTCGGCGCCGGCGGGGCCGCCGGGGTCTCGGTGACGGGCGGTTCCGGTACGGACTGCACGGGTATCGCGGGCACCGGCAGGCTGTCGGGCAGGGTGTCGGGCGCGGCGCTCGGGGTGGTCGGTTCGGGCGCGGCGTGCTCGGGTCGCGGATGCGGCCAGACCAGGGCGAGGGTCGCGACGGCCAGCACCGCCGCCGTACCGCCCGCGACGGCCGTCCGACGCCGGATCGGGCCGAACCGGCCCTGCGCTCCCCCCGGTCCGGACGCTCCCCCGGAGCCCGTGGCACCGCCCCCCGGCCCGCCGGCGGAGCCCGGCGGCGGGGTGGAGCCGGCCGCGGCGGCCGCGGCCTGGAGCTGCAGCCCCGTGGGCGAGTCCAGCGGGATCGGCACCAGCGCCAGGCCGGCCAGCAGGCCCTCGGCGGGGAAGAGGTCCCGGCCGAGCCCGTCGCAGCCGGCGCAGCCCCGGATGTGCCGGGCGATGCGCTTGCGCCACACCGAGTCCGGGGTGCCGTCCCAGCCCGCCGTCAGCTCGACCAGCTCCGCGCAGCGCGGGTAGGCGGTGAGCGCGCGGACCACCACCCGGCCCGCCTCCAGCTGCTTCTTCATCCGCTGGACCCGGACCGCCGTGTGCTGCGGCGTCAGGTCGAGCGCCTCGGCGAGTTCGGCCCGGCTGAGTTCGCCGCAGGCCTCCAGCCACCAGAGCGCGAGCAGCTCCCGGTCGTCCGGGTCCAGCCAGCGGGTGGCCTCGGCGACCTCGCGGCGCTGGCCGGACAGCCCCAGCCGCAGGATGGTGAGGTCGGTGAAGTCGGCCCGCGGGTCGGCGAGCTCCCAGGCCTCGTCGAGGCCGCCGACGGTGCTCTGCTGCTGGCCGGTGAAGCGCCGGCGGACCTGGTTCATGGTGATCGCGACCAGCCAGGAGCGGAAGGACTCGGGGTCGCGCAGCCCGTCCAGGCCGTCCAGCGCCCGGATCATGGTCTCCTGGGCCACATCGTCGACGTCGGCGTGGCCGTTCAACGCACGGCCGGCGACGTTGTAGACCAGCGGCAACCAGGCGGCGACCAGCGCCTCCTGGGCCTGCCGGTCGCCGGACTGGGCCGCCAGCACCAGGGTCGTCCCGGTCCTGCTCTGCACGTCAACGTTCATGGGTACGCACTCCGTCTTGCCGTCATCCGTCCGCCGTTGCCTCCTGGGAGACCTCGGGGAAGTGCTCAGATAACAACAATTCGCGCGGATTCGGAAACGGGGGTTCGAGCGGGGGCCGGAGATCAGGACGGGGAGGCGAAGACCTGGGTCCACCAGGGGCCGCCGGAGCCGGTCTTCACACCGACGCCGATCTGCTTGAAGGAGCAGTTCAGGATGTTGGCGCGGTGGCCGGGGCTGTTCATCCAGGCGTCCATCACGGCCGCCGGGTCCTTCTGACCGCGGGCGATGTTCTCGCCCCAGCTGCTCCAGCGGTAGCCGGTCGCCTCGATCCGGTAGTCCGCGTGCCGGCCCTCGGGGCTGGCGTGGTCGAAGTAGTTGCGGGCCGCCATGTCCTCGCTGTGGCCCTGGGCGGCGGTGGCCAGCCGGGAGTCGGCGGTGAGCGGTCCGCACCCGTTCTGGGCGCGCTGGGCGTTGACCAGGTCCACGACCTGCTGGGCGTACTGGGCCGCGGTACCACCCGCGGGGGCGCCGCTCGCGGGGGCCGCGGTGGTCCGGGGCGGCGTCGCGGCCGCGCTCGTCGAGGCCTTCGGGGCGGTGCCGGCGCTCGCGGTGGAGGTCGGCTTGGCGGTCGCCGAGGCCGTGGCCGGGGCGGACGCGGTCGGCGCGGCGGCACCGGCCGAGGGGCTCTGGCCCGCGGCGGCCGAGTCGGACGGTGCCGGGGTCGCGGTGGCGGCGTGGGCCGGGTCGGCGGCGGAAGTGCTGTCGGTGGGCGAGGGCTTCAGCGCCGGGTCGATGACACCGGACCCGGGGATCTGGATCCCGTTGTGGTCCCCGGCCTCCGCCGCGATCTGCGGGTCCAGGGCCACCGTCCACTGCCCGTCCCGGTCGGCGGACCCGTGGTAGTAGCCGTACCCGGCGCCGGCCAGCGCGGCGATCACCCCGGTGCCGGCCACCGCGGCGACCACCGCCACCACCGGGCCGACGCTGCGACGGCGGCGGCCCCGACGGCCGCGCCCCCGGTGGCGGTCGGCCGCGCGCCGTGCCGCGCGGCCGCCGTCGGAGGCATCCGGGCCCCCGACGGCGGGGAGGATCGTCGTCCTGTCTTCGCTGTTCACCTGGGCACACTTCCTGTTCGGGCCGGCCGGTACGGGTGCCGACACCTGGGAGACCCCCCGGCGGCGCGCCGATAACAGAAAGTACGAACGAATTTCCGATGCTCCGGCCGGTGGCCGGTCGGACCGGTCGGACCGGGGGGACCGGTCGGACCGGGGGGACCGGTCGGACCGGGGAGACCGGTCGGACCGGGGAGACCGGTCGGACCGGGGAGACCGGTCGGACCGGGGAGACCGGTCGGACCGGGGAGACCGAGGAGACCGGGGAGACCGAGGCTTCCGGAGCCTGTCAGCCGGCGGCGTCCGGCGCCATGGCGTAGGTCACGAACATGGTCCGGGGGGGGACCTGGCCGTCCGTGCCGCGGGCCCGGTGGCCGTCGTCGGCGGTGCTCCAGCGGACGGCGTGCCGGCCGCGCCCGGCGGCGATCGCCCTGAGCCGGGCGAGCGGCGCCTCCACCGCAGCGCCGACCCGGACGTCCGCAGCATGACGGGCCGTCGGATCCCTTCCACTGGACGGTACGGCCAAGAGCCCCGGCCGGCGCATTACGCGGTGGCGCAATCCCTCCGGCCGCGCCCGGGGCGTGTCCTGCGATCCGGAACGGGCCGCGTCGCGGATGCTGGAGCCTCCCCGCCCGATCCGTTCGCCGGTCCGATCCGCGCCTCCCGCGTCCCGGTCGGCCCCGATACCGCGTCCGACCCGCTCTCGGTCCGGCCGGCACTCGGGTCCGGCCGGCACTCGGGTCCGGCCGGTTCTCGGGTCCGACTGGCGCCGAGCCCCCATCGAGGAGCCCCATGCTGCTCCGGCACCTGGCCCTGACCTCCCGCGCCGTGGCGGGCGAGCCCGGCCGCCGGGCCAAGACCACGCTGCTGGCGGACTGCCTGCGCGAGCTCGGCCCGGCCGAGGCCCCGGCGGCGGTGGCCCTGCTCTCCGGAGAGGCCCACCGGTTGCGCACCGGCATCGGACCGGCGGCCCTGCGCGACCTGCCGCCCGCCGTCGCCGAGCCGTCCTGGGGCGTCCGGGAGACCGAGCAGGCCCTGGAGACCATCGCCGCGGTGCACGGCCCGGGCGCCAGGGCCGAGCGGCAGCGGCTGCTGGCCGAGCTGTTCGGGCGGGCCACCGAGGTCGAGCAGGCGTTCCTGCGGGCGGTGCTGGTGGGCGAGCTGCGCCAGGGCGCGCTGGACGCGGTGGTGGCCGACGCCGTCGCCCAGGCCGCCGGCGTCCCGGCGGCGGCGGTGCGGCGGGCGCTGATGTTCCGGGGTTCGGCCCGCGCGGTGGCCGAGGCCGCGCTGACCGGCGGCGTGCCCGCCCTGGAGGCGTTCCGGCTGGAGGTCGGCCGCCCGGTCCGGCCGATGCTGGCCGCCTCGGCACCGGACGTCGCCGCCGCGCTCGACCGGATCGGCCCGGCCACGCTGGAGTGGAAGCTGGACGGCATCCGGATCCAGGTGCACCGGGACGGCCGGGACGTCGCGGTGTTCACCCGGAGCCTGGACGACATCACCGCCCGGGTGCCCGAGGTGGTCGAGGCGGCCCTCGCCCTGCCGGTGCGCTCGGCGGTGCTGGACGGCGAGGCGATCGCGCTCGGCCCCGACGGCCGCCCCCGGCCGTTCCAGGAGACCGCCGCGCGGACCGCCTCCCGGCAGGACCCGGACCGGCTGCGCGCCGAAGTGCCGCTCAACGCCTACTTCTTCGACCTGCTGCACCGCGACGGCGTGGACTTCGTGGACCGGCCGGGGCTGGACCGCTGGGCGGCCCTCGACGAGTCGGTGCCGGCCGCCCTGCGGGTGGCGCGCACCGGGACGACGGACCGCGAGGCCGCCCTGGCCTTCTTCCGGGACACCCTGGCGCTGGGCCACGAGGGCGTACTGGCCAAGGACCCCGCGGCCGGCTACGCGGCCGGCCGGCGCGGAGCCGGGTGGATCAAGGTCAAGCCCCGGCACACCCTGGACCTCGTGGTGCTCGCCGCCGAGTGGGGCAGCGGCCGGCGGCGCGGCTTCCTCAGCAACCTGCACCTCGGCGCCCGGGCCGCCGGCGAGCCCGGCCTCGGGCCCTGGGTGATGCTCGGCAAGACCTTCAAGGGCCTGACCGACGAGACGCTCGCCCGCCAGACCACCGAACTCCTCGCCCGGGAGGTCGAACGGGACTCGTACACCGTGCGGGTACGGCCGGAACTCGTCGTGGAGATCGCCTTCGACGGCGTCCAGCGCAGCCCCCGCTATCCCGCCGGGCTGGCCCTGCGGTTCGCCCGGGTGCTGCGCTACCGGCCCGACAAGAGCGCGGACGAGGCGGACACCGTGGCCACCGTCCGGGAGATCGCCGCGGCGGAGGGGCTCAGCGAGGCCGGACCCGCCTCGGAGAGGTGATGACGGTCGGTCAAACCGCCTTTGCCAGAGCTTTGTTCGGGTTGAGCGTGGAATCGGCCATTCTGCACGAGTATGGCGACGCACCCTTCGTGTGCGACAGAGCGACGGCTACGTTGGCGTGGACGGCGGGGGGCGGCCGGCCCGGGCGATCCGGTGCCACACCACTGAGAGGTGTCCGTACATGCAGGTGAGCATCGACCAGGACCGCTGCTGCAGCTCCGGCCAGTGCGTCGTCACGGCGCCGGAGGTCTTCGAACAGGACGACCACGACGGCCTGGTGAGGCTCCGTCTGACCGTTCTGCCGCCGGCGCGGTTCGCCGATGTGCGGCTGGCCTCCGAGCTCTGCCCGGGCGGCGCGATCACCGTCGCCGAGGAGGCTCCGGAGAGAGACCGGGAGCAGACGGGCCCCGCGGCCGGTTAGGGCCCGCCGCCGGGCCGGTGCTCCCGCCCGCCCCGGGCCGCCCGCCGTCGTCCTTGAGCGTCCGTCCTCCTTGAGCGTCCGCCCTCCTTGAGCGTCCGTCGTCCTCCTTGACCACCCGCCGGGCCCGACCGGTCCGGCGCCCCCACCGGCCGCCGCCCACGGCGGTCTTCCCCACGTCACCCGGCATCCGGTTCCCGGCCGCCGGACGGGCCCGCGTGTCCACCCCCGGGGCCCGCCGCCCGTCCGCTGCCGCCCGCCCCTGCCGCCCATCGCTCCGCCACGCGAGGAGACCCCACCTTGACGAGCACGCCCACCGCCCCCGCCCCCGCTCCGCTGCTGCCCGCCCCGCACGACGGCGTCTGCCCGTTCAGCCCGCCCCCCGTCTACACCGAGGCCGCCCGCGCGGGCACCGTCACCCGCGCCGCGCTGCTGGACGGCTCCTCCTGCTGGCTGGTGACCGGCTACCACGAGGTCCGCTCGCTGCTCTCCGACCGCCGTTTCAGCGCGGACGTCCGCCGTCCGGAGTTCCCGTCCTTCACCCCCGGCCGGCGGGCGATCCTCGCCGCCAACCCCAACTTCCTGCGCCTCGACGACCCCGAGCACTCCCGGCTGCGCCGCATGGTCACCGGGGACTTCCTGGTCAAGCGGGTCGAGGCGATGCGCCCCGAGGTCCAGCAGATCGTCGACGAGGCCCTCGACAGCATGACCGCTTCCGGTGCCCCCGCCGACCTGGTCGGCGACTTCGCGCTGCCGGTGCCCTCCCTGGTGATCTGCCTGCTGCTGGGCGTCCCGTACGAGGACCGGCAGATGTTCCAGGAGCTCAGCCGCGTCCTGGTCAGCACCACGGTGGAGGAGGCCGAGGTGCGCCGGGCCCAGACCGAGCTGCTCGACTACCTCGGCGGCCTCGCCGCGCAGAAGCGGCGCCGCCCCGGCGACGACATCCTCAGCCGGCTCGCCGCCCGCGACGACCTCAGCCTCCGCGAGATCGCCGCCACCGGCATGCTGCTGCTGGTCGCCGGCCACGAGACCACCGCCAACATGATCGGGCTCTCCACCCTCCTGCTGCTGCGCCACCCCGGGCAGGCCGCGCGGCTGACCGACCCGGCGGCCGTCCCCGGCGCGGTCGAGGAGCTGCTGCGCCACCTCACCATCATCCACATGGGGCTGCCCCGACTGGCGCTGGAGGACGTCGAGCTGGGCGGCGTCCGGATCCGGGCCGGCGACGGGGTGGTCGCGATGCTCTCCACCGCCAACCGGGACGAGGAGCTCTTCGGCGCCCCCGGCCACCTCCCCGCCGACGAGCTGGACGTGGACCGGGACGCCCGGCGCCACCTCGCGTTCGGCTTCGGCGTGCACCAGTGCCTGGGCCAGCCGCTGGCCCGGGCGGAGCTCCAGATCGCCCTCGCCACGCTCTTCCACCGGCTGCCCGGGCTGCGGCTCGCCGTGCCGGAGAGCGAGCTCACCTTCCGTTCGGACGCGTTCATCTACGGCCTGAAGGCGCTGCCGATCGCCTGGTGAGCCCCGCCACCGGAGCGGATCCACGCCCCGGAACGGGCATGACGCGGGCGCGGCCGGGCAGAAGGGGTGACGCGGGCACCCGTCCGGTCCGGCCGATCCGCTCGGCCGCGACCGCGGAGCCCGGTCGGCCCCGGCGCACGGGCTACCGGGCTCGGTTGGCCGCGGCGCGGGCACCGAGGCAGGCTGGAGGGGCGAAGCAGGAGCCCGGCCCGGCGGCCGGCCCGCACCACGGCAGGCTGTGGTGCTCTCGGGCGACCCCGGCCGGCCGAGGAGACGGAGCCCGCGATGACCGATATGAGCGCACGGTCCGAGGTGAGCGTCGATCGGGAGGAGGACATCCGCGCGGCCGACCCCGAGGAGGGCATCACCTCGATGCAGAACCAGCACGCGCAGGACACCTCGCAGGCGGAGGGCGCACCTCCGGAGGAGCCCGAGGCGTACAGCTGACCTTCCAGGACGAAGGATCTCCACGAGGCCGCCCGCCGGACGGGCGGCCTCCGCGACCGCGGGTGTCGCTGCCCGCTCGGCGGCGGCCCGGCGGGGAAGGATGGGCGCATGAGCGAGCAGCAGCAGAGCGCATCGGCGGCGCAGGGCGAACGGCCGACCGGGAGGCCCGGGGACCCGCGGGCGTCCTGGGCCACCTGGACCACTCAGTCGATCATCAGCGGACCGGGCGGAGTCACCACCGCCGAGGTCGGCCCGATCTCCGGCGACCTCACCGTGCACACCACGTGGGTGGACGGCGAGGCCCGACTGACCGTGCAGTACACCGGGGCGCTGGACTGGTACACCGTGGCCGGCAGCCCCGTGCCGGCGACGGACGAGATCACGGCGCGGGCGATCCACCAGGCCATGGTCAACACCGTGAAGACCGGGCGCGGGGCCTCCGCCCCGCAGGCGCCCGGCGTCTGAGGCGCACACGGGGGTGGCCCCGCTCCCGGGTGCCCGGGAGCGGGGCCACCCCCGTGGGGCGTTCCCCGAGGCGAGTCGCTCAGGGCCGCGGCTCGCCCCGCTCGCCCTTCAGCGGCGGGGCCGCGGCGGCCCAGTACGCGCGGTCCGCCGTGCTCCGCCGGTGCCTGAGGTCCTCCCGGACCTCCTTGGCGAGCTTGCGGGTGTCACGCCGGTTGACGGTGGCGCCGATGCCTGCCCCCACCAGCAGGGGGATCAGCGAGGGCAGGCGGCGCAGCGTACTGCGGGTGAGCCGTTTGCGGACCTGCTGACGGACCTCGGAGCCGAGCGCCATCGCGGCGAACCCGGCCGGCTTCACCAGCAGCGTCGCGTCGATGCCCCGGCGGTTGGCCCAGGCCGCCACGTAGGCGGAGGCCCGCTGGGTGGCCGTGCCCTGGGCCGCGAGGCCGTACACCTCGTGCAGTTCGGCGATCAGCTTGATCTCGACGGCCGCCACGGCGAGCGTCTCGGCGGCGATCTCCAGCGCCATCGCCGGCGGCACGGGCAGCATCGCCGCGGCCCCGACGCCCGCGCCGAGCGCGCCGGAGGCGCGGCTGGCGCCGCTGACCAGCAGGTCGGCCAGCCGCTCGGGGTCGGCCGCGTCCGGGTGCTGGGCGCGCAGAGTGGTCAGGCTCCGGACCGGGATGCGCGGCGCGGCCTGCATCAGCTGGTCGGCGAGGGCCCGGCCGCCGTAGGCGGCACCCTTCGCGGCGGCCAGGCCGCCGCTGCCGAGCCGCCGGGAGACGGACCCGAGCAGGGCCGTGGCCCGGCGCTTGTCGCGCTCCGCGCGGTACTCGGCGAGCTGCCCGGCGGGCCCGCCCTCGACACCGGGGGCGGGCCGTTCCAGTTGTTCGACGAGGTCCGCCAGTTCCTCGGCGACCTGTTCGGGGGCGGGCTCCGGCTGCCGGGAGCGTCCCGGTCTCCTGAAGATTGCCATGCTCTGCGGTTACCCGGTGAACCGCGGAGGTACGCGCTATTCGGTGATCTCCACCCCGCGCCAGAAGGCCACCCTGCCGCGGACGTGCTCGGCGTCCGGCAGCGGGTCGCGGTAGTACCAGGCCGCGTCGGGGTTGAGCTGGCCGCCGATGTCCAGCGTGTAGTACTCGGCGGTGCCCTTCCAGCCGCAGACGGTGGTGGTGTCGGACGGGCGCAGGTACTCCGCGCGCACGGATTCGGCCGGGAAGTAGTGGTTGCCCTCGACCACGGTGGTGTCGTCGCTCTCGGCGACGACCGTGCCCTGCCAACTCGCTGTAGTCATGAGCCGATTCTGCCCGAGGCCGCGAGGGGACAACCGGCCGGGCGTGACCCGGCCCGCCGCCGGCGCGGTCCGGTGGGGCGCGCCGGCGGCGGAGGGCTGCCCGCTACGGCAGTGGTTCGGCGTGCACCGGGAAGTGCGGGGACTGGTGCCCCCCGCTGGCGAGCATCCGGACCTCGCCCGAGTCGCTGATCTCGGCCCGGACGATGCCGGTGGCGTCCTCGTAGACGGGGTGGCCGCCGGGACCGGTCGTACTGGTGCGGGAGACCACGACGACGTCCTGCGGGGCCTGGGTGCCGGGCGTGCCCGGGAAAGTCAGTACGTAACGGTTCGCGGGGTTCATCGCCGATCTCCTCGGTCCACCTGGTCCCAGCTGTCCCTGGTGCCCATGCTGCCCCTACAGGTCTGCGCCGGGCTGGCCGGCGGCTTCCCGCCGTCGGATCAGGCGGCGGCCCCCGTGGTCCGGGCGGGAGCGCCGCGGACCTCCAACTCGTCGAGCAATCGGGCGGTGGCCTCGGCGACGGCTTCCACGGCGCGGTCGAAGGCCTCCTGGTTGTGCGCCGCCGGGGCGCGGAACCCCGACACCTTCCGCACGTACTGGAGGGCGGCCGCGTGGAAGTCCTCATCGGAGGCGTCCGGCGTCACGGGCGGTCTCAACGTCTTGATACTGCGGCACATGACCCCAGTCTCGCGCGCGGGGGCGCCGCTGGCGACCCCCATGTGTCACCGGTCGGCCATGGGCGGCACCTGGTGGGGTCATCCGATCGGATTAGGATTTCGCCCAGACGAATTGCCCGTCATCCCCGCGCCGCTCCCCCACCCCGCTCCCCCCGCTCCCCCACCGGGTCGCCCCGCCCGGTCACCTGTCTGCACCGGCCCGACGACCGTGCCGGACCCCCTGCCCGGCTCCCGCCCGGGCGTCACCCCGGAGTCCCTCTTGCCACTCGCGCTGGTCGCCCTGGCCGTCACCGCGTTCGCCATCGGCACCACCGAATTCGCCGCCATGGGGTTGCTGCCCCAGGTCGCCGAGAACCTCCACGTCTCCATCCCCCAGGCGGGGTGGCTGATCTCCGCCTACGCCATCGGCGTGGTGATCGGCGCACCGCTGCTCACCGCGCTCGCCGCCGGACGGCCTCGCAAGCCCGTGCTGGTCGCCCTGGCCGGCCTCTTCGCGACCGGCAACCTGCTCTGCGCGATCGCGCCCGACTTCTGGTCGCTGGCGGCGGCCCGGTTGATCACCGGGCTGCCGCACGGGGCGTTCTTCGGCGCCGGGGCGGTCGCGGCCGCCGAGCTGGTCGCCCCGCACCGGCGGGCCCGGGCGGTCGCCGTGATGTTCTCGGGCCTGACCGTCGCCAACATCATCGGGGTCCCGGCCGCGACCCTGCTCGGCCAGCACCTCGGCTGGCGGGCCACCATGCTGGTGGTGGTCGCGATCGGCGCGCTCGGCACCGTCGCCATCGCGCGGCTGGTGCCCCAGCTGCCCACGCCCGCGCAGTCCGGCCTCCGGCACGAGCTGGGGGCGTTCCGCAGCGGACAGCTCTGGCTGGCCCTCGGCACGGTGGTGTTCGGCTGCGGGGGATTCTTCGCCTGCTACAGCTACATCACCCCCCTGCTCACCGAGGTCTCCGGCTACGCCACCGGATCGGTGACGCTGGTGCTGGCGCTGTTCGGGGTGGGCATGACGATCGGCAACGTGCTGGGCGGCATCGCCGCCGACCGCGCGCTGCGGCCGACCGTCTGCGCCGCCTTCCTGCTGCTCGCCGCCACCCTGGCGCTCTTCGGGGTGACCGCCCGCACCGAGTGGTCGGCCGCCCTGACGGTGGTGCTGGTCGGGCTCTTCGGCTTCGCGATCGTCCCGGCCGTGCAGACCCTGGTGCTGCAGAAGGCCCGCAACGCCCCGACCCTCGCCTCGGCGACCGTGCAGGGCGCGTTCAACCTGGCCAACGCCCAGGGCGCGTACTTCGGCGGCCTGGCCCTGGACGCCGGGCTCGGCTGGACGTCGCCGACCCTGGTCGGCTCGGGCCTCGCCGCCTCGGGTGCGGTGATCGCGGTGATCGCCTGGGCCGCCGACCGCCGTCGCCCCGGGACGGCCGCCCCGGTACCGGTCCCGGCCCTCGGTCACCCCCTGCCCACCGCCGAGGCAGGCGCCCGCACCTGACCGGCCGGGCGGGGCGCGCCGGGCGGGGGCGCGCCGGGCGGGGCGCCCCCGCCCCGTTCGACCGCCTACGCCGTCCGACGCTCCACCGGCTCGATCTTCCGGTGGGCGTCGGCCAGGAGGCGGTAGCCCTCGCCGTTGAAGGTGACGCCCGCCCGCTCCTCCTCGGTCAGCTCGCGCCGGATCCTGGCCGGCACCCCGGCGACCAGGGAGCCCGCCGGCACCTCCATGCCCTGCGGGACCACGGCCCCGGCCGCGACCAGCGAACCGGCCCCGATCCGGGCGCCGTTCAGCACCGTGGAGTTCATCCCGACCAGCACGTCGTCCTCGATCACGCAGCCGTGCAGGACGGCGTTGTGGCCGACCGAGATCCGCTCGCCGATCACCAGCGGGAAGCCCAGGTCCGCGTGCAGCGTGCAGTTGTCCTGGATGTTGCTGCCCGCGCCGACCGTGATCGCCTCGGCGTCGCCGCGGATCACCGCGCCGTACCAGACGCTCGCCCCGGCGCCGACCGTGACCGACCCGACCACGACCGCGTTGGGTGCGACGAAGGCGGTCGGGTCGATGTCGGGCACCCGGCCCCCGACTGCGGCGATCAGCGGCTCTGCCATGTCTCGTCCTCCTGGCGACAATCGACCGTCATGTGCCGGTCATGATGGCACCCCGGTCGTGGACCGCCCCCAGCACCCCGGTGATCGCGCCGGGGACGTCACCGGACCACGCCGGTGGCCGCGACGGTGCCGGTCGCCGTGGGCGGGGTGGGCGGGGTGGCCGGGTGGGTGTCGCAGAGGCCGGTGGCGACCAGGGCTTCGACGGTGGCGTTGGCCGCCGGGAGGTCGGAAAGGTCGTACGGGTTGACGGAGGCCGTGAACTGTCGCCGGCCGTCCGAGGCCCCGTACATCAGGGTGGTGTAGCCCGGGATTCCGCCGCTGTGGCCCCAGTACTCGCCGCAGGCCGTCGACGTCCGCTGGAGGCCGAGGCCGTACTCGGCGGGACCGCTCTGCGGGGTGGTCCGCTTCATCTCGGCGAGTTGGGCCGGGGCGAGCAGCCGCCCGCCGAGCAGGGCGGAGACGAACCGGGCGAGGTCGGTGGTGGTGGAGATCCCGGCCCCCGACGCACCGGCCATGCTCGGGTCGAGCAGGGTGACGTCGGCCGGTCCGGAGGCGAGCTTGTAGTAGCCGTGGGCGTGCGGGCCGGGGACGAAGGGCGAGTTGAGCGGCATCGAGGTACCGGTCAGGCCGAGCGGGCGGATGATCCGGCGCTGGACCTCGTCGGCCCAGCCGCGGCCGGTGAGGCGCTCGATCAGCATCCCGATCACCACGTAGTTGGTGTTGGAGTAGTGCCAGCCCTGCCCGGGGGCGAAGTACGGGGGGTGCTGGGCGGCGAGGCCGACGAGCTCCCCCGGCGCGTACGGGCGCCAGCGGCCGACGTCGAGCCACTGCTGCAGGGCGGCGGGGTCCTCGTCGAAGGAGAAGGACGGGTCCTCGGTGTAGTTGAACAGGCCGCTGGTGTGGTTCAGCAGTTGGCGGACGGTGATCTGCCCGCCGTTCGGCACCACGCCGGGCAGGCGGCTCTCCACCGGGTCGTCCAGGCCGACCCGGTGCTCCGCCACGAGCTGCAGGACCACCGTCGCCACGAAGGTCTTGGTGACGCTGCCGATCCGGAACCGGCCGTCGGCGGTGGCCGGGGCGCCGGTGGCGAAGTCGGCCGTACCGGCCGCGCCCTTCCAGACCGTGCGCCCGCGCTCGGCGACCAGCCCCAGTGCGGCGGAGGCGCCGCCCTGGGCCACCGGCCCGCGCACGGCCGCGTCCAGCGCCGCCCGGTCGACCCGGTCGGCGCCGCCGTCGGCCACCGGCCGGCCGGACCCGGGCGCGGCGCCCTGGGCACCCGCGACGGGGGCGAGGGCACCCACCAGACCGGCTCCGGCCAGCGCGACCGCCATCGCCCGTACGGCCAGCCCCCGCCGTCGCCGCCCCCGGTCCCGCCCGCCTTCGGGGCCCGTCCACTCCGCCCGGCCCGCCCGATCCCTCGTCGTTCCCGTCATGCCGCCGCCCTCCGGTGTCCGAACGGGCGGACCTTCCACAACATCCGCCCCGGTCCTGTCGACTGACACTCTGACAGCGCGGGGAGACGTACACGTCCGACCCAGGTCCCGAGCCTCTCCACCGCTGGTCCGATCTTCCGTCGGCGTGTCGCTCCACCCACCGGCGGAACCGGACCCCGACGGACTGAGGGGCACCCCTCCACCCCAGGGCGGAGGGGTGCCCCCGGGCCCGTCAGGGTCAGGCCAGGGGGGCCTTGACCCGGAGGACCTCGATGAAGGCGCGGATCCAGGCGGGGTGGTCGGGCCAGGCGCGGGCCGAGACGACCACGCCGTCGACGACCGCCTCGCCGTCGACGTACTCGGCGCCCGCGGCGGCCACGTCGGGCTCCAGGGCCGGGTAGGCGGCGCTGCGGCGGCCGGAGAGCACGCCGGCGGCCGCCGTGATCAGCGGGCCGTGGCAGATCTGCGCCACCGGCTTGTCGGCGTCGAAGAAGTGCCGGACGATCCGCTGCACGTCGGCGTTGTTCCGCAGGTACTCGGGGGCACGGCCGCCGGGGATGACCAGGGCGACGTACTCGGCCGGGTCCACGTCCGCGACGGCGAGGTCGGCGGGCCAGGTGTAGCCGGGCTTCTCCGTGTAGGTGTCGTAGCCGTCGACGAAGTCGTGGACCACGAACTGGAGCCGCTTCTTCGTCGGCGCCGCGATGTCGACCTCGTAGCCCTCCTCCAGCAGCCGCTGGTAGGGGTAGAACACCTCCAGCGACTCCGCGGCATCACCGGTGACGAGCAGGACCTTCGATGTCATTGCCGACATCCCTCCATGTGATCAGTCGTCAGACATGGTGCTGGCCCGCGCCGGTGGCGGCCGGGGTGGGCCGGGAACAACCTCCCGCACCCGGCCGCGCCGACGCAACGGGGCACACCGCTCGCACACCCGGCGCGTGATGCGTGGCACGCGCCATGGGCGAGCCGTGTGCGCCGTCGCCAGGGCCTACGCGCCCCTTCCCGGGCGGCCCCTAGACTCCCTGGTGCCCAGGTCAGCCCCCGAAGGGAGTCCGCACGATGTCGGACCGCACCAGCTACCTCGTCCTGCCCGGCTACCAGGGTTCCGGGCCCGCCCACTGGCAGACCCGGTGGGAGGAGGCCGACCCGGCGGCCTTCCGGCGCGTCCAGCAGGAGGACTGGGACTTCCCGGAGCCGGACGCCTGGGTGGCCGCCCTCGATGCCGCGATCGCCACCGCGGCGGCCGACGGGCCGGTGGTCCTGGTGGCACACAGCCTCGGGTGCGTCGCGGTGGCCCGCTGGGCGGCCTCGGCCGCCGCCGGACGGACCGCCGCCGTCCGGGGTGCGTTGCTGGTCGCACCCGCCGACATCGACAACGCCGACGTCCCGGCGCTCGCGGGCTTCCGCCCGGTGACCCTGGAGCGCCTGCCCTTCCCCTCGCTGGTGGTCTCCAGCACCGACGACCCCTGGGTCACGCCGGAGCGTGCCCGCGCCTTCGCCGAGGCGTGGGGCGCCCGGTACGTGGAGCCCGGCGCCCACGGACATCTCAACGCCGACTCCGGGCTCGGTGACTGGCCGGACGGCCGGAAGCTGCTCGCCGAGCTCTGAACAAGGACTGAGGGGCGGGAGGCGAGGGGAGCCGGGCGCTCCCCCCACCGTTCTGGGATAGGACCGTGATCACCCTCCGGAGCAGAATCGGGGGCACACCGACTCCTCTGGAAGGACACTCAGTTGATGAACCGCCTGTCCCGCCCGCTCGCAGTCGCCGCGCTCGCCGTCGCCGCCGTTCTGGCCGGCGGGGCCGGGGCCGCCCAGGCCGCCGGCGTCGACCTCTCGGCCCACGGTCCGCTGACGGTGGCCGACCAGCCCAACAGCCAGCTGTCCGCCGCCAACCGGTGTGATGTCGAGTACACCGTCGCGTACTACAGCTACCGCACCCAGGGCTACCTGGAACTGGAGTCGATGCTGCACGCGGAGAAGTCCTACGCCCTCTGCCAGGTCAACGGCTGACCCGGCCCCCGCTCCGTCCGAGGCGCACCCGGCCCGCACCGGGTGCGCCTCGGGTGCGTTCCTGACGGGTGCACGGCGGATCTTCGCCCGCAGTTCGCCCGAACGCCACCCGGCCGGGCGCCGCTGCTCCTAGTCTGCGGGCGACGACCATCAGCGTCCCGCCCCCAGCGCGAGCCAGGAGCCTCCATGACGAACCGTCCGCTCGACGGCAGCAGCTCGACAGATTCCTCCGCACCCGGCACGGCCTCCTCGCGCCGCCGGTTCCTGCGTGCGACCGGCGCCGCCGGCCTCGGTGCGGCCGCGTTCGCGGCGACCGCGGGCGAGGCGTTCGCGGCCCCGGCCGACGAGCAGCCGGACGCCGCCGAGGGGCGCGCGGACGCCGGGGCGGCGGCCGGCACCCGCTCCCCGGTCCGCACCGGTACCGGACTGGACCGGCTGCCGCACCCGCTGGTCATCGGCCACCGCGGCGCGCCCGGCTACCGCCCCGAGGAGACCCTCGGCTCCTACGAGCTCGCCCTGGAGCTCGGTGCGGACGTCATCGAGCCGGACCTCGTCCCCACCAAGGACGGCCACCTGGTGATCCGGCACGAGAACAACATCGTGGAGACGACGGACGTCGCCGACCACCCCGAGTTCGCGGGCCGGAAGACCACCAAGACCATCGACGGCCTGCCGCAGACCGGCTGGTTCACCGAGGACTTCACGCTCGCCGAGCTGCGCACCCTGCGCGCCAAGGAGCGCCTCCCGCAGCAGCGCCAGCGCAACACCCTGTACGACGGCCGGTGGCCGGTGCTCACCTTCCGCGAGCTGGCGGACTTCGCCAGGAAGCGCGGACGCGAGCTCGGCCGCGAGGTCTGGCTCTACCCGGAGACCAAGCACCCGAGCTACTTCCGCTCGATCGGTCTGCCCCTGGAGGAGCGGCTCGCCGACGAGCTGCGCCGCGCGGGCCTGGCCGGCCGGCGCGGGCGGGCGATCCTGCAGTCCTTCGAGCCGAGCAGCCTGCAGCGGCTGGCCAAGCTGGTCGACAACCCGCGGATCCAGCTGCTGGGCGCCGCGGCCACCCAGCCGTACGACTTCGTGCTGTCCGGGGACCGGCGCACGGTGGCCGACCTGGTGACCCCGGCGGGGCTGCGCTGGATGGCCGGCTTCGCCCACGGCATCGGCCCGACCACCCAGCTGATCGCACCGGTGGACGAGAGCGGCAAGCTCCTGCCGCCGACCACGCTGGTCCGCGACGCGCACGCGGCCAACCTGCTGCTGCACCCGTACACCGTCCGCAACGAGAACGCCTTCCTCCCGCTGGACTACCGCCGCGGCACCGACCCGAACGCCTACGGCGACGCCATCGGGTGGGCGCGCCACCTCTACGAGCTGGGCGTGGACGGCTTCTTCACCGACCAGACCGACACCAGCGTGCTGGCCCGGCAGGACTTCTGGGCCGCGAACGGCGTCCACTGACCGACCGCCCCCGAACCCGGCGGTGCCCCGGACCGTAGGGCGGTCCGGGGCACCGCCGTCGGCCGGTCCGGTCAGCCGTCGTTCTGCGAGCCGTCCGGCCGGTCGCCGTCGCCCCGGCCGGTCTGCTCGGTGTGCTGCTCGGCGGGCTGGGTCGGCTGGGTCGAGCGCGGCCGCCCCGGGTCCGCCGTCCGCCCCGGGTCCGCCGTCCGGCCGCCGGGCGCCCCCGCACCGGTCGGGGCGGTGCCCGGCGAGGCCGTGCCGGAGCCGCTCGGGCTCCCGCTCGGGTTCGGATCACGCTTGGGCGGGTCCGGGATGTACACGGTGTCGAAGGTGTCCCGCGGCATGCCCTTCAGCGCCTGGTTCATCGCCAGCTGCCAGATCGGGCCCGGGCCGGTGGCTCCGAAGATCTCCTGGTAGTACTTGCCCCCGATCCGGATGTTCTTCATCGGCACGCCCTTGGCCGGGCCGCCGAGCCAGACCGAGGCCGCCAGGTTGGCGGTGTAGCCGCTGAACCAGGCCGACTTCTTCTCGTCGGTGGTACCGGTCTTGCCCGCGATCTGCCGGTCGCCGTCCAGCCCGAGCTCGCGCGCGGTGCCCTTCTCCGTCACCCCGAGCAG
The DNA here is from genome assembly GCF_044540385.1 of Kitasatospora sp. NPDC086009. Lineage (NCBI taxonomy): Bacteria > Bacillati > Actinomycetota > Actinomycetes > Kitasatosporales > Streptomycetaceae > Kitasatospora > Kitasatospora sp. NPDC086009. The sequence goes on along the minus strand of NZ_JBITSA010000007.1, from coordinate 123,522 downwards.
CACGGTGTTGATGACGTCGGCGGTGTCCTCGGACATCACCCGCTCGCACTTGGCGGGGACGACCGGGACGTCCTTGCCGTCCACCGTGGTGATCCGGTTGATCGCGAGCGGCGCGCAGTAGGTGCCCTCGGCGGCGAAGGTCGCGTAGACGTTGGCCATCACCAGCGGGCTCACCTCCTGGGTGCCGAGCCCCAGCGCGGGCAGTTCCTGGAGCGGATCGCCGCTGGCCTTGGTCGCCACGCCCAGCTTGTTGGCCATCTGCTTGACCGCGCAGAGGCCGATCTCCTGCTCCATCTGGACGAAGTAGGTGTTGACCGAGAGCGCCATCGCCTGCTTCAGGTCGTACGGGCCGGACTCCTTCTCGGACTCGTTGGGGATCGATCCGCCCTTCTTGCCCTTCTCCAGGTTCTTCCAGGTGCCGTCGCAGGTCTTCATCGTCGGCCAGTCCATCCGGTTCGGCGCCGGGTAGATCTGGGTGGCCGGCAGGCCGGCCTCCAGCGCCGCGGCGGCGACGATCGGCTTGAAGTTGGAGCCCGGCTGGAAGCCGTTGCCGCCGCCCATCCCCGCGTCCGCGTTGTAGTTGACGACGGTCTGGTTCTTGTCCGGGTCCAGGCCGTAGGGGCGGGTCTGGGCCATCGCCAGGATCTTGCCGCTGCCCGGTTCGACCATGGTGATCGCCGCCGAGACCGGGTCCGTCACGTAGACCTTCTTGGTGACGGCGTTCTGGGCGGCGGCCTGCTTGTCCGGGTCGAGGGTGGTGAAGATGTTCAGGCCGCCCTGGTCCCACAGCTTCTTGCGCTCGGCGGCGCTCTTGCCGAACACCGGGTCCTGCTTGACCACGTGCCGGACGTAGTCGCAGAAGAAGCCCATCCCGGCGTTGGCGGTGATGCAGCCGTTCTGCGGGTCCTTGTACTTCAGCCCCAGCGGGGTCGCCTTGGCGTCCCGGGCCTGCGCGGCGGTGAGGTGCTTGTTCTCCACCATCTTGTCGATGACGGTGTCGCGGCGCTTCTGGGCGGCGACGGGGTGCAGCTTGGGGTCGTACTGGGACGGGTTCTGCACCAGACCCGCGAGCATCGCGGCCTCGGGGACGGTGAGGTCCTTGGCGTCCTTGCTGAAGTACCGCTGCGAGGCCGCCTGGATGCCGTACGCCTGGTGGCCGTAGAAAGTGATGTTCAGGTAGTTGGTGAGGATCTGGTCCTTGGTCAGGTCCTCCTCCAGCTTGATGGCGTACTTGAGTTCCTGGATCTTGCGGCCGAGGGTCTTGCGCTGGGCCTCCAGGACGGCGGCCTGGTCGTCGCCGGCCTTCTCGACGTTGACGTTCTTCACGTACTGCTGGGTCAGCGTCGAGGCGCCCTGGACGGTGGTGCCGCTCTCGGCGTTCTTGGTGGCGGCCCGGAGCACACCCTTGAGGTCGACCGCGCCGTGCTCGTAGAAGCGCGCGTCCTCGATGTCCACCTGGGCCTGCCGTATCAGCGGTGACATCTGGTCGGCGGGTATGACGGTGCGGTCGCGCTCGTACACCTTGGCGATCAGGCCGCCCTTCGCGTCGAAGATCTGCGAAGCCTGGCTGAGCGGCGGGGTCTTGAAGTCGTCCGGGATGCTGTCGAAGTTGTCCGCGGTGTTCTTGGCGGTCAGCCCGAGCGCGCCGGCCGCCGGCAGGGCCACGCCCGCCAGCAGGACGCCGGCCAGCGTGCTGTAGCCGAGGAACTTCACCGCGTGACCCGCCATGGCGAGCGGACTCTCGCGGCGCCGGGTGCGCGGGACCCAGGTGTCGCCCGGGTCGGGGGAGGAGATACGGCGACTCTTCCGTGACATAGGCGGAACACTACGTCCACGAAAACCCTGCATGGGACGGGTGTTGGCCAAGCTTTGTCACAAATCGGCGACAGATTCACCCCGGCGGGGCCGGTCGGCCACCCGGCCCCGCCGGCGCCCCGAAGCCCGAAGGACCATTCGTCCACGGTGATTCCGTCTCGCCGGCCGCACCCGGGGCCCGGAACCGGACCCGGACACACCCGCCGGCTCCGCCCCTCAGTCGCCGCGGCGCTTCTTCCGCAGGCCGAACACGGCCCCCACCACGGCGAGGAGGAACAGGACGCCGAGCGTCCGGTCCGACGGCCCCTCGGACGAGGACGACGAGGAGGACGAGGACGACGAGGACGACGAGGACGACGACCCGTCGGCCCCGCCCGCGGCCGCCGACCCGGACGGCGGCGCGGCCGCACCGGAGGAGGGCGCGGCCGAGGGCAGCGGCTGGACGGTGTCCGGGAGTTGGTCGTCGTCGAGCGGCGAGCGCCAGACCGGACTGTCCTTGCCCTCGGTGCCGTAGAGCAGCGCCCGGCCGTCCACCGTGAAGGTGACCGACTCGCCCTGGCGCTGGAAGGGCGTGGAGAGCGGGCCGAGCTTGACGGGCGCGCCGTCCTTCCAGCGGTAGAGGGTGGCGTCGAAGTAGCCGCGCAGGACGAGCCGGGTGCCGTCCGGGGAGAACGCCCCGTCGGTGATCCAGGGGACGTCGACCATCCTCCGGAAGGTGTTCACCCCGGCGGTGGAGAGCTTCTCCGGCCCCTGGTAGAGGCCGCCGCCGCCCTGCTTCTTGCTGGCGATGTAGGCCCGGCCGGTGACCGGATGGACCATCAGCGCCTCGGCGTCGCGCGGGCCGTCCTCGTAGCGCACCCGGTAGCGGACCGTCTCCACGGTCTGGTCGCGCAGTTCGGCGGGCTCGGCGAAGGCGTAGATCCAGACCTCGGGCCACTTGCCGCCGAGGTTGTCGCCGATGTCCCCGACGTAGATCCGGCCGTCCGGGCCGATCGAGATCGCCTCCACGTCGCGCGGCTCGATGCCGCGCAGCGTGACGGTGGCGACGGTGCGCCCCTGCGAGTCCACCGCGTAGACGTAGGGGCCGTCGTCGCTGTCGTTGTGCGTCCAGTAGACGCCGGGGTGGGCGTGGCTGGCGGCGAGGCCGCTGGACTCGGTGATGCGCGGGTCGGAGATGGTGAACGCCTGCCCGGGCCGGTCGGCCGCGCGGGCCGGCGGTGCGGCGACCACGGCGGTCCCGAGGGCGGCGGCGGTCGCCAGGGCGGTCGCGAGCAGCGCCGCCGCGGCGCGGGCCGCCCCCCGGCCCGGACCCCGCCGCGTTTTCGTTCGCGTCCTCAGCACCCGGCGATCCTCCCACGACAGTCGGGCCGGGCGCCTTCCCTTCTTTTCGTCATCTTGACGAGATCAGCCGCCGCCGAATATCGTCGGAGTGACGAAAAGGGGAAAGGAACCTCCCATGGCCGACATCACCAAGCGCTTTGGACTGCGCCACCTGCGCGCCGTCCCCACCGCCCACATCCGGCACCTGAACCGCGGCAAGGTCGTCCACGACGGCCCGGGCCTGGCGTTCTGGTTCCGGCCGCTCACCGCCGCCCTCTCCGAGGTGCCGGTGGACGACCGCGAGCTGGCCATGCTGTTCCACGCCCGGACCTCCGACTTCCAGGACGTCACCGTCCAGGCCACCCTCACCTACCGGATCACCGAACCCGCCGTCGCCGCCGCCCGCGTCGACTTCGGCCTCGACCCCGACAGCGGCGCCTGGCGCGCCGCCCCGCTCGACCAGCTCGCCACCCTGCTCACCGAGACCGCCCAGCAGCACGCGCTCGGCCTGCTCGCCCGCACCCCGCTCGCGGCCGCGCTGGCCGACGGCGTCAGCGCCGTCCGCGACCGGATGGCCGAGGGGCTCGCCGCCGAACCGCGGATCACCGAGACCGGGCTCGCCGTGATCGCCGTCCGGGTGGTCGCGCTGCGCCCCGAGCCCGAGGTGGAGCGCGCGCTGCGCACCCCCGCCCGTGAACTCGTCCAGCAGGAGGCCGACCGGGCCACCTTCGAACGGCGCGCGGTCGCCGTCGAGCACGAGCGCGGCATCGCCGAGAACGAGCTGGCCAACCGAATCGAACTGGCCCGGCGGGAGAAGCAGTTGCTGACCCAGCAGGGCGCGAACCGGCGCCTCCAGGCCGAGGACGAGGCGGTCGCCGACCGGGTCCGCGCCGAGGCCGAGGCGGAGCGCCGGACCAGGCTCGCCACCGCCGAGGCGGACGCCGCCCGGGCGCTGGGCGAGGCCCGGGCCGCCGCCGAGGCCGCCTGGCTCACCGCCCACCAGCAGGCCGACCCGGCCGTGCTGCGGGCACTCGCCCTGATGCGGCTGGCCGAGCACCTGCCCCGGATCGAGAACATGACCGTCACACCGGACCTGCTCACCGGGCTGCTCAGCCGGCTCTCCCAGAGCGCGAGCGACCAGTGACCCTCGCCCCCCGGGCCGTCCTGGTGCACCGCCGCACCGAGTACGAGGAGCTCCTGGCCCACCACGGCACACCCGGCCAGGCCTCGTTCTTCCTGGCCGCCCGCGGCCGGTCGATGGCCGAGACCGAGGAGCGCCACCGCCGGCAGGCCGACGCGCTCGCCCGGGCGGCGGCCGCGGTGCCGCTGGAGTGGCGGCGCAGCCGGGTCGAGCGGGCGGACCTGCCGCGCTTCCTGTTCGAGCCCGAGGACGTGGTGGTCGTGGTCGGCCAGGACGGGCTGGTCGCCAACGTCGCCAAGTACCTGGACGGCCAGCCGGTGATCGGCGTGGACGCCGACCCCGGCCGCAACCCCGGCGTCCTGGTCCGCCACCGCGCCGACGCGCTGCCCGCCCTGCTGCCGGCCGCCGTCGCCCGCTCGGGCGCCCGGCACCTGGAGGAGCGCACCATGGTCGAGGCGGTCGCGGACGACACCCAGCGGCTGCTGGCCCTCAACGAGGTGTACGTCGGACAGCCCGGGCACCAGACGGCGCGGTACCGGCTGGCGGTCGAGGGCGAGCCGGGCGAGGGCGGGCCGGACGGGGGCGGGGGCCGGGATACGACCGGCCGGAGTTCGAACCGGTCCGTCCCGTCGAGCACGGCCGACCGCCCGCGGTCCGCCCCGCCCGAGCCGCAGGCCTCCTCGGGCGTGCTGGTCGGCACCGGTACGGGCGCCACCGGCTGGTGCCGCTCCGCCTGGCTGGAGCGCGGCGGCCCGCTGATCCTGCCGGAGGCCGCCGCGCCCGCGCTGGCCTGGTTCGTCCGGGAGGCCTGGCCCTCCCCCGCCACCGGCACCAGCCGGGTGCACGGGGTGCTCGACGGCGGCCGGCAGCTGGTGCTGACCGTCGAGTCGGACCGGCTGGTCGCCTTCGGCGACGGCATCGAGACGGACGCGCTGGAGCTGACCTGGGGGCAGAGCATCCGGCTCGGTGTGGCCGCGACCCGCCTGCGGCTGCTCGGCTGAGCGGGGCGTGGCGACGACGGCCCCGGGAGGGCGCTACGGCAGGGTCAGGATGCGCGGTCCCTCCTCGGTGATCGCCACGGTGTGCTCGAAGTGCGCGGCCCGGCTGCCGTCGGTGGTCCGCAGGGTCCAGCCGTCCTCGTCGGTCAGGTAGTCGGACCGGCCGCCGCCGGTCAGCATCGGTTCGATGGCGAGCACCAGCCCCGGCTTGAGCGGGTAACCCCGGCCCGGGCGGCCCTCGTTGGGCACCGACGGCTCCTCGTGCATCCGGCGCCCGATGCCGTGCCCGCCGAACCCCTCCGGCACCCCCCGGCGGGCCCGCCGCGCGACCGCGGCGATCGCGTGCCCGATGTCACCGGTCCGGTTGCCGACCACGGCAGCGGCGATCCCGGCTTCGAGCGCCCGCCGGGTGGCGTCGATCAGCGCGGCGTCCTCCGCGCGGGGCGTCCCGACGACGAAGCTGACGGCGGCGTCGCCCGCCCAGCCGTTCAGCACCGCCCCGCAGTCGATGCTGACCAGGTCCCCGTCGCGCAGCCGGTAGCCGTTCGGGATGCCGTGCACCACGGCGTCGTTGACGGAGGCGCAGATCACCGCCGGGAACGGCACCGGCGCGAAGGACGGCCGGTACCCGAGGAACGGCGACACCGCGCCCGCCCCGCTCAGCACCCCGCGGGCCACCTCGTCCAGCTCCAGCAGGCTCACCCCCACCGCGGCCGCCCGCTCGACGGCGGCCAGCGCCTCGCCGACCACCCGCCCGGCCTCCCGCATCGCCGCCAGCGCCGTGTCGTTCTTGAGTTCCACCATGGCCGTGCCCTCCCGCATCTCTACCCAATTCTTATACCGGTATATCTATCACGGTCCAGTCGGGTCTAGGATCAGCGCATGGTGAGGACTCCGCTGACCCCCTGGGAACGCGAACGCGGCGAGCGCTTCGGCGCCCTGCTGCGCGCGGCCCGCGGCACGCGCAGCATGGTCGAGATCGCGGCGGTGGCGGGGATCTCCTCGGAGACCCTCCGCAAGATCGAGACCGGCCGTGCCCCCACGCCGGCCTTCTTCACGGTCGTGGCACTGGCCTACGCGCTCGACCTCTCCCTCGACGACCTGGCCGCCGCCTGCGCCCTCCCGCACGACGGCGAAGCCCTGTCCGCCTAGGACGGCACACCGGGCGGGGCCGGACGGACGTGAACGGCCGACCGGTAACCGGTCGGCCGTTCACGGGGGGCGAGCGTCAGGCGGGGCGGGTGTCAGGCGGGGCGGGTGTCAGGCGGGGCGGGTGTCAGGCGGGGCGGGTGTCAGGCCGTGATGCCGCCGTCGAGGACGAGGTCGGCGCCGACGGTGTAGGCGGACTCGGGCGAGGCGAGGTGGAGGACGGCGGCGGCGATCTCCTCGACGGCGCCGGCCCGGCCGACCGGGACGTCCGACTTCATCCGGTCCGCCTTGTCGGCGGCGCTCTCGCCCGGGCGGCTGGACATCGGGGTCTCCACCGGCCCGGGGCTGACCGAGTTGATCCGCACGCCCTCGGCTATGTGGTCGCGGGCCGCGCTGCGGGTCAGGGCGCTGACGGCGGCCTTGGTGACCGCGTAGGCGCCGAGGCCCGGGAGCCGCATGTGGACGCCGAGGTTGGAGGCGATGTTGACGATGGCCCCGCCGCCCTGGGTCCGCATGTGGGCGATCTCGTGCTTCATGGCGAGCCAGGTGCCGGTCAGATTGGTGTCGACGACCCGCTGCCAGTCCTCCTCGGCGAGGTCCGCGATCGGTGCCACCGCGCCCAGGATGCCGGCGTTGTTGACGGCGATGTCCAGGGCGCCGAGCCGGGCGACGGTCTCCCGGACGAGCCGGGCGGCGTCGGCGGCGTCCGCGACGTCGCCGACGAGGGCGACGGCCTTGCCGCCCTCCTCCTCGATCAGCCGGACGGTCTCGGCCAGCGGGCCCTCGGTGCGGCCGGCGACCGCGACGCGGGCCCCCTCCCGGGCGAACGCGAGGGCGATGCCCCGGCCGATGCCGGTGCCACCGCCGGTGACCAGGACGGACTTGTCGGCGAAGCGCGTGGTCATGCTGAGTACTCCTCGGTGTGGGTGAACGGGGGTCGTGCGGGTCGGGAGCGGGCCAGCAGGGTGACCGCCGCGGCGGTCAGCGCGAGGCCCGCGGCGGCCGCCGCGAAGGCGGCGGCGTAGCCGCCGACGGCGGTGGGACGGGTGGCGGCGAGCGCCATCAGGGCGGCGACGCCGGCGGTGGGGCCCAGCTCCATCGCGGTGTTCAGGACGCCCGCGGCGAGACCGGCGCGCCCGGGCCGGACGCCCCCGGTGGCGAGGACGGCCGAGCCGGCGAAGGCGGGTCCGGCCCCGGCGGGCAGCAGGAGCAGGCCGGGCAGCAGTCCGGTGGCGAAGGGAGTGGCGGGGCCGACGCCGGCCAGCAGCGCCAGGCCTCCGGCGGCCACCGCCAGGCCCCCGGCGGTGACGGCGGCCGGTCCGTGGCGGGCGATCAGCGGTCCGGCCAGCCGGCCGGCGGCCAGCAGGACCGCCGCGTACGGGAGGAAGGCCGCCGAGGTGGCCAGCACGCCCCAGCCGCGGACCTGTTGGAGGTAGAACGGGAGGATCAGGAAGACCAGCGCGGTGCCCGCGGCGGTCGCCATGACGGCGACCAGGGCGGCGGCCCGGCGGCGGTCGGCGAGGAAGCCGGGCGGCAGCAGCGGGTCGGCGGTGCGCCGTTCGGCGGCGGCGAAGGCGAGCAGCAGGGCGGCGCCGAGCACCAGCGGAAGGAGCACCACGGGTTCGCCCCAGGTGTGCTCCCCGGACCCGACCAGGCCGTAACTGACCGCGGAGACACCGGCGGTGGCGAGCGCCGCACCCCGCAGGTCGAGCGCCGGGGGTGCGCCGGGGGCCGGCTCGACAGCAGGGAGCAGGCGACCGGAGAGGGCGAGCCCGGCCAGCGCCACCAGGACCGGCACGGCGAACATCCAGCGCCAGGAGACCCAGGCGGTGACCACCCCGGAGAGCAGGCTGCCACCGGTGGCACCGAGCGCCGAGAGGCCGCCCCAGGTGGCCATCGCCCGGCCGTAGTCGGCGGACCGGGGGAAGAGCGACCGCACCACCGCGACCGCCGCCGGAGCGGCGAGCGCGGCGCCGACGCCCTGGGCGAAGCGCGTCACCAGCAGGACGGCGAAGGTGGGGGCGAGCGCGCCGGCCACCGAGGCGACGGCCAGCAGGACGAGGCTGACCCGCAGCATCCGGCGGCCGCCGTGCCGGTCGGCGAGCCTGCCGCCGAGCAGCAGCAGGGAGCTGAAGGAGAGTCCGTACGCGGCGCTGAGCAGCAGGATGCCGGACGGGCCGAGGCCGAACTCCCGGCCCACCAGGGGCAGCGGGACGGAGAGGATCATGATCGTGAAGATCAGCGTCGCCTGCACGGCACCGAGCAGGGCGAACCCCGACCGCGGTGACGCCGGCGACGGGGCCGACGGAGCCGGCCGCGAAGGCGCCCGCGCGGTGGTGCGGGCGGGCGCGGGCCGAGAAACCGGCGAGTCCACCCGTGCGGGTGTCGAAACCCCCTGTGCCATCGAATCCCCCTAGTTGATAATGACCGTTCGGTCCAGAATTTGGACAGCACAGTGCGCCGGTCGCGAGGCCGTCGGAAGCCCCCGGGCCGGGCCGTGGCGCCGGCCCGGGCGGCGCGCTCAGTCCAGCAGGCCGAGCGCCTGCTCGGCGGCGGCCCGCAGACGGGCCTCGCCGTCACCGGCCTTGCCGATCACCCGCATGCCCTGCATCAGCACCAGCAGCATCCGCGCCAGCGCCACGGGGTCGCGCCCCTCGGGCAGTTCCCGCTGCGCCTCGGCCCGGACCAGCGCGGCCGTGAGCACCGTCTCCAGGTGGTCGAGGCTGGCGGACACCCGCCGGGCCGCGTCCGGGTCGTGCGGAGCGAGCTCGACGGCGGTGTTGGTGACGAAACAGCCGCGCCTGGGGCCACCCGCGCCGTCCTCGCCGGCCTCCCGCGCGAAGCGCCGGACCAGGCCGCGGACGGCCGGCAGCACCGGGCCGGGCTGCGAGAGCTCGGCCAGCAGCACCGGATTGTGCTGCTCGCCGTAGCGCTCCAGCGCCCGCAGGTAGAGCTCGTGCTTACTGCCGAAGGTGGCGTAGATGCTGGCACGGGCGATCCCGAGCTCCTCGACCAGCTCCGCCATCGAGGTGGCCTCGTAGCCGCGCCGCCAGAACAGCTCCAGGGCCGCCTGGAGCGCCGCGTCGGGGTCGAATTCCTTGGTCCGTGCCATGTCTGAACCCTAGTCATATTCAGACCGATCGGTCAAGAAAGAAGAGAGCGACCGCCACGGCGAGTACCGGATACCGGGCGCACCGGGCCAAAGGGCGGGCCGACAGCGGACGGTTGACATGCGAACGACGGACGGTGAACAAATTCGAACACGGTGGACTTGACAGAGTGTTGTCAGGCGATTCCAGATAAGGCTACCCTTACCGCCGCCCGTCCCCCACCCCCTCCCCCCAGGAGACGTCCATGCCGGCTACTCCCCAGCAAGCGGTCGACACCGTCCGCCCCCTCGTCCTGACGGTCTTTCGCGTCGTCGTCGGGCTGCTCTTCGCCTGCCACGGCGCCGCCTCGCTCTTCGGCGTCTTCGGCGGCGCCAAGGGCGGCGGCTCCGTCCCGGTCGGCCAGTGGCCCGGCTGGTGGGCCGCACTGATCCAGCTCGTCGGCGGTGTCCTGGTCCTGGCCGGACTCGGCACCCGGACCGCCGCCCTGCTCTGCTCCGGCTCGATGGCCTACGCGTACTTCACCGTCCACCAGGAGCACGCCCTGCTGCCGCTGCAGAACGGCGGCGAGGCCTCGGTGCTGTTCTGCTGGGCGTTCCTCGCGATAGCCGCGCTCGGCTCCGGACCGTTCGCGGTGGACCGGCTGCTCCCCCGGTGGACGGCCGACCGGGCCTACGGCTCCGCGCCGGCGGAGCAGAGCACCCAGCCCACCGCGGCACGCTGACCGAAGCCCGGCCCGCCGGCCCGCTCGGGTCGGCGGGCCGGGCCTCACCGCAGGGCCGGCCGGGGCTCACCCCTCGGCGAGGTGGCGTTCCACCGAGGCCACCTTGGCGGTGAGCCCGTCCGTGACCCCGGCCCGGTCGTCGATCTTGATGACGGTGCTGACCCGACCGCTGTAGGCCTTCACGGCCTCGATCGCCGCCCGGATCACCGGCATCACCTCGTCCCACTCCCCCTCGACGCTGGTGAACATCGCGTCCGTGCGGTTCGGCAGCCCGCTCGCGCGGACCACCCGGACGGCGGCGGCGACCGCCTCCCCCACCTCCTCGCCGACCCCCAGCGGGGTGACCGAAAACGCTGCGATCACGGCTCTGCTCCTCCTCCGGCTCGGCGCTGTCCCGGAGCCCGGTCCGTCGGGCGCCCCGGCGCCGCGACCAGGCTAGCCGCCCGGCCCGGCCGGACCGGCCGACCACCCGGCACCCTGCCGAGCCGGTCTGCCCGGCAGGTCGGACGTCCCGTCAGGCCGGACGCCCCGTCAGGCCACCGTCGGCAGCGGCGGTTCGACCGCCAGCGGCGCGGAGCTGCGGGCCCGGTGCTGCTCGGCCCAGGTGGTGAGCGCCACCGTGCAGGCGTGGTCCAGGTGGCGCAGCCCCGACCAGTCCAGCTCGACCGGGCGGTCCGCCGGCAGCCGCTCCAGGGCGTCCAGCAGCCGGGGCAGCCGCAGGAAGGTCGCGTTGCCGCTCAGGCGGACCCGCAGCGGTGCCCAGGTGAGCGCCGGGCCGACGGCCCCGCCGGCGGCGGCAACGGGCTCCGGGGCCTCCGGGGGCGGCAGTTCCTCCACCGCGATCTGCAGGTGCGAGGTCTGCCAGGCCGACTTGACCACGGCCAGGCCGATCCCGATCAGCACGCCCTCGAACAGGTCGGTGGTGATGATCGAGACCGCCGTCACCGCGAGCACCACCGCCTCGCCGCGGTGTTCGCGGCAGAGCCCGACGATCCGCCGGACCGGGACGAGCTTGGCGCCCGCGTGAACCAGCACGGCGGCCAGCGCGGTGAGCGGGACCAGGCCGAGTACCCCCGGCAGCAGCGCGGTGAACAGCAGCAGCCAGAGCCCGTGCAGGACGCGGGAGGCCTTGGTGCGGGCGCCGGCCTGGACGTTCGTCGCGCTGCGGACGATCACCGCCGTCATCGGGAGCGCCCCGAGCAGGCCGCAGAGCGTGTTGCCGACGCCCTGCGCGGTCAGCTCACGGTCGTAGTCGGTCCGCGGGCCGTGGTGCATCCGGTCCACCGCGGCGGCACTGAACAGCGTCTCGGCCGAGGCGATCAGGGTGAAGGCGAGGACGGTACCGACGCCCGCCATGCTCGCCAGCCCGCCCAACGCGTCGCGCTCCGGCAGCCGGACCACGTCCAGCAGGCCGGAGACCCGGATCCGGGCGACCGGCAGGTCGGCGGAGGCCGTGACGGCGGCCGCGAGGCCGACGGCGGCGAGCGGTGCGGGCACCGTCCGGGCCACCCGGGCGGGCAGGTACTTCCAGAAGGCCAGCACCAGCAGGGTGGCGACGCCGAGGGCGACCGCGGTCGGCGTCGCCACACCGGTGACGGCGTCGCGCAGCAGTGCCGGCAGGCCGGCGATCTTCTCGGGCCCGGTCGAGGGCGCCCTGCGGTCGGCGAGCGCGTAGAGCTGGCCGAACAGCAGGGTCAGGCCGATGCCCGCCAGCATGCCGTGGACCACGGACGCGGACATCGCACGGAACCAGCGGCCCAGCCGCAGGGCGCCCATGGCCAGTTGGAGCAGGCCGGTGGCGAGCACCAGGAGGCCCAGCGCGCCGGCGCCGTACTCCTGCACGGCCTCGTAGACCAGGACGGTGAGCCCGGCGGCCGGGCCGCTGACCTGGAGGCTGCTGCCCGGCAGCGCACCGACCACCAGGCCGCCGACGATCCCGGTGACCAGGCCGAGCTCGGCGGGCACCCCGGAGGCGACGGCCACGCCGACGCAGAGCGGCAGGGCGACCAGGAAGACCACCAGGGAGGCCGGCAGGTCGAAGCGCCAGGGCACGGCGCGCACGGCACGGACGGGACCGCGACGGGCCCGGCCCGGCGGGGCGCCCTCGCCGGAACGGCCCGGCGGACTCCCGGACCGGCCGGACGAGGCGCTCATCGGGTCACCGCCGCGGCGGTGCCGGGGCGGACGAGGGGACAGCAGTCGGGTCGGAGCACGGGTACGTTCCTTCCGCGCACCCGCCGACGGGCGGACGCGCTGCTGGGTGCGTCCGGACGGGCGGACGCCGGGGCGGGTGGGCCGGGCGGGCGGTCGGACGCCGGAGCGGGCGGACCTGGCGGGCGGACGGCGAGGACGGACCTGACGGACCTGGCGGAAGTGGCGGACCTGGCGGACCTGGCGGGCGAACGGGTCGCGCGCCGGTGGACGCACACCGCGTCGGCGTACCGGGCGCGACCTCGGCGGGGCACCCGGCGGCCTCCACGGCGCGTACGGCGCGGGCGGCGTCGGTACGGGCGGCCGTCCGGGCGGGCCGGGCGGCCGTGGCGGGCGGCGGCGATGGGTGTCGGGGCGGAGCGGGTGCGGTCAGGGGGCGGTGCCTCGGTCGGCTGCGCGCGGACCGGGCGGGCCCGGTCCGGGAACGGGACCCGCCGGCCGGAGCTCCCCCGCTCCCCGGTCGATCCCAAATCCCCCTGCCGCGGCCCGAGTTGAACATGGCAACCATGACGGGTCCGGCGTGCCACCGACGGTACCCAGAGCCCCGCGCGGGGCCGACCTCGCCCACCGAATCTTCACACGAGCCGCACACCGGCGCCGCTTTCCGCGCCGACTCGGAGCTCCGGCCGGGTACACGCGTTCGGCCCGTGGACTGGCACACGGACGAGACCGGCGCCGGAAGCGCGCGCTTTGCGCGAAGGGACGACCGCCGGGCCCGCCCGGGCCCGGCGGACTGGAGGAACGGGCGATGGTCCGGCCGCACCCGCCGTGACAGCCTGGCCGGACGGCCGGCCCACCCCCTCCCCGCGCCCACCCCCTCCCCGCGCCCGCCACCTGCGGTTTCCCGCCATCCCCGCGGCGCGACCCACTTCCACATTCTGTTGAAAGCCCCCTTGACGCCCCGACGGGCCCCGCCTTACTTTGTTTCCGCATACAGAAACCGTTCTTCCGTATGGTGGAATTCTGGAGATGAGCCCTCCGACCCACTGCGGGCCGATGCAGGAGATACCCGATGCCTCGTATGACAGCCGCCCGCGCGGCAGTGGAGATCCTCAAGCTCGAAGGCGTTGAGGTCGCGTTCGGCGTGCCGGGCGCAGCGATCAACCCGTTCTACCGGGCCCTCAAGGAGGGCGGCGGCATCCGGCACACGCTGGCCCGGCACGTCGAGGGCGCCTCCCACATGGCGGAGGGCTACACGCGCGCCAAGGCCGGCAACATCGGTGTCTGCATCGGCACCTCCGGCCCGGCCGGCACCGACATGATCACCGGCCTCTACTCGGCGATCGCCGACTCGATCCCGATCCTGTGCATCACCGGCCAGGCGCCGGTCTCCAAGCTGCACAAGGAGGACTTCCAGGCCGTCGACATCTCCTCGATCGCCAAGCCGGTCACCAAGAAGGCCACCACCGTGCTGGAGGCCGCCCAGGTCCCGGGCGTCTTCCAGGAGGCCTTCCACCTGATGCGCTCCGGCCGTCCGGGCCCGGTCCTCATCGACCTGCCGATCGACGTCCAGCTGACCGAGATCGAGTTCGACCCCGAGACCTACCAGCCGCTGCCGGTCTACCAGCCGCGGGCCAGCCGCGCCCAGGCCGAGAAGGCGATCCGCTTCCTGCTGGAGTCCGAGCGCCCGCTGATCGTCGCCGGCGGCGGCATCATCAACGCCGACGCCTGCGACCTGCTGGTCGAGTTCGCCGAGCTGACCGGCGTCCCGGTCATCTCCACCCTGATGGGCTGGGGCACCATCCCCGACGACCACCCGCTGAGCGCCGGCATGGTCGGCGTCCAGACCTCGCACCGCTACGGGAACGCCACCTTCCTGGAGTCGGACTTCGTCCTCGGCATCGGCAACCGCTGGGCCAACCGCCACACCGGGTACAACCTGGAGGCGTACACCAAGGGCCGCACGTTCGTCCACGTCGACATCGAGCCCACCCAGATCGGCAAGATCTTCGCCCCGGACTACGGCATCGCCTCCGACGCCAAGGCCGCGCTGGAGCTCTTCGTCGAGGTCGCCAAGGAGCTCAAGGCCGAGGGCCGGCTGCCCGACTTCACCGCGTGGGCCGGGTCCGCCCAGGAGCGCAAGGCCACCCTCCAGCGCCGCACCCACTTCGACAACGTCCCGATGAAGCCGCAGCGCGTCTACGAGGAGATGAACAAGGCCTTCGGCCCGGAGACCCGCTACGTCACCACGATCGGCCTCTCGCAGATCGCCGGCGCGCAGATGCTGCACGTCTACCGGCCGCGGCACTGGATCAACTGCGGCCAGGCCGGCCCGCTCGGCTGGACCATCCCGGCCGCGATCGGCGCCGCCACCGCCGACCCGGGCACCCCGATCGTCGCGCTCTCGGGCGACTACGACTTCCAGTTCATGATCGAGGAGCTGGCGGTCGCCGCCCAGCACAAGGTCCCCTACATCCACGTCCTGGTGAACAACGCCTACCTGGGCCTGATCCGCCAGGCGCAGATCGGACTGGACATCAACTTCCAGGTCAACCTGGAGTTCGAGAACATCAACACCCCGGAGCTCGGCGTCTACGGCGTCGACCACGTCAAGGTCGCCGAGGGCCTCGGGGTCAAGGCCATCCGCGTCACCGACCCCGACCAGCTGGGCGCCGCCTTCGAGGAGGCCAAGAAGCTCGCCGCCGAGCACAGCGTCCCGGTCGTGGTCGAGGCCATCCTGGAGCGCATCACCAACATCTCGATGAGCCGGACCGTCGACATGAGCGACGTGACCGAGTTCGAGGAGCTCGCCACCCTGCCCGAGCACGCCCCCACGGCCATCAAGCCGCTGGCGCTCTGAGCCGCGCGGGCCCGGCGCCCCCACCGGCGCCGGACCTGCGCCCCCCCGGGCGCGCGGGCCGGCACCCCCGGGCCGCGCCGGGCGCACCACGGCGCCCGCCCGGCGGCGAGCTGCCCCGTCCGGCGCGACCGCGTTCGGCACGCCGGTCGTCCGGGTACGTACCGGTGTACCGCCCGTACGCGACCGCAGCGCGCGGGCTTCCGTAGCCCGGGAGGCCACTCCGTGCCCTTCACCATGAGCTTGTCCGAGCGCGAGGCCTTCCTGGCGGGCCCGCACGTCGGCGTCCTGGCCGTCGGCGACGACGGCGCCCAACCGGCCGGGCGCCTGCTGGCCGTCCCGATCTGGTACTCCTACCGGCCGGGCGGCGTCCTCACCATCCTGACCGGCCGGGACTCCGCCAAGGCCCGCCGGATCCGCGCCAGCGGGCGGTTCGCGCTCTGTGCCCAGCAGGAGGAGCCGCCCTGCCGCTACGTGAGCGTGGAGGGCCCGGTCGTCGCGATCGAGGACGGGGTCGACCCGGCCGAGCGCGCCGCGATGGCCCACCGCTACATGCCGCCCGCCACCGCCCGCGCCTACCTCGCGGCCACCACCGAGCAGCTGACCGCCGACATCGCCATCCGGATGCGCCCCGAACGCTGGCTCAGCGCCGACTTCGCCGCCGTCGCCGCCCGCTTCGACGCGCGGACCGAGGCCCGGACCGACGGCCGGCCCGAGGCCCGGACCGACGCCCGGTCCGGCCGGACGGGAGCGGAACAGGGGGCGGAACACCCGGAGCCCGGTCGTGGTTGACCGGGGCGGGGCGGCTACCGTTCCGTGACGAGTGCTGCACCGATATCCGACCATCCGAAGGGGACTTCCGTGAGCCTGTACGACATCCCGCTGCGCACCCTGTCCGGCGAGACCGCCTCGCTGGCCGACTACAAGGGCAAGGCACTGCTGATCGTCAACGTCGCCTCCAAGTGCGGCCTGACGCCCCAGTACGCCGGCCTGGAGCGGCTCCAGGCGCGCTACGCCGAGCGCGGCTTCACCGTGCTGGGCTTCCCGTCGAACCAGTTCGCCGGGCAGGAGCCGGGCAGCGCCGAGGAGATCCAGACCTTCTGCTCCACCACCTACGGCGTCTCCTTCCCGCTGTTCGAGAAGACGGACGTCAACGGCGCCGACCAGCACCCGCTGTACGCGGCGCTGACCCGGACCGCCGACGCCGAGGGCCAGGCCGGTGACGTGTCCTGGAACTTCGAGAAGTTCCTGGTCTCGCCGGACGGCACCGTGGCCGCCCGGATCCGGCCCCGCACCGAGCCGGAGTCGGCCGAGGTGATCACCGCGATCGAGGCCGTCCTGCCGGCCTGATCCGCACCACCGCCGGAGGAGCCCCGGGGCAGCCGCCCCGGGGCTCCTCCGCGCCCGCCCCCGGCATCACCCGCCCCAGCGCCCGAGCTTCTCCGGGTTGCGCACCGCCCAGATCTGCGCGATCCGGTCGCCGGCGAGGCCGAACGCGGCCACCGTCACGGTGACCCCGCCCCGCCGGGCCGCCAGTCCGGGGCGGCCGTTGACCGAGCGCTCCAGCAGCTCCATGCCCGGCGCCAGGTCGCCGATCCCGACGATGTAGCGGGCGATCCGCTCGGCGCCCGTGACCGGGCGCAGCGCGGCGCCGGCCAGCCCGCCGCCGTCGGCGGTCATCGTGGCGTCGGGGTCGAGCAGGCCGACCAGGGCGGCGATGTCCTTGGCCTCCCAGGCCTGCTTGAACTCCCTGATGATGCGGGCTTCTTCTTCCCGCACGCGCGGTGCCACCGTCGGCCGGGCCGCGCGGATCCGGCGGCGGCCCGAGGAGGCCAGCTGCCGGCAGGCCGCCGGCGTCCGCCCGACGATCGCGGCCACGTCGGCGAAGGGGTACTGGAAGACGTCGTGCAGGACGAAGGCGACCCGTTCGGCCGGGGTCATCGATTCGAGCACGACGAGGAACGCCATGTCGACGGACTCGTCCAGGGTGACCAGGTCCGCCGGGTCGCCGCCGGCGCCCGGCCGGCCGTGCAGCCACTGCGTGCCGTCCGGCAGCGGCTCCGGGATCCACTCGCCCACGTAACGTTCGCGCCGTGCCCGCGCCGAGCCGAGCACGTCGAGACAGATCCGACTGGCCACCGTCGTCAGCCACGCCCCGGGGGACTCGACGGCCTCCCGCTGCTGCCGGGACATCGCGTACCAGCGGGTGCAGGCCTCCTGGACGGCGTCCTCGGCCTCGGCCAGCGAGCCGAGCAGCCGGTAGGCGATGTCGATCAGCTGCCGGCGCTCGCCCACGAGCACGCTGAGGCCCGGGTCGGGCCGGTCCGGTCCGGGCTCGGTTCGACTGGTCATGGTCGTGACGACTCCCTCGTTCGGGCCTCAGCGCACCATGATCCACAGGTCGTCCCGGTGGGCCCGGGCCGGGGTGGCGCCTGACGTTTCCGGTGGCTGTGTCGTCGGACCGATGAGCGGCCGGTTCGCCGGCCCTCGGACACGGTCGAGAAGAAGCAGAGTCGAGCAACAGAAGGAAGGGGCCCTCATGCCCACCCGTACGACGGCACCGCGGCACAGTCCCAGGCTCTCCGCGTTCCTGCGGGTCGCGATCGCCCTGCAGACCGCGGCCATCTTCTTCCAGGCGGTCACCGCCGGGCTGTCGCTGTCCACGTCCTACGGAGAACCGCTGCACAGCGGCGGGGCCCGCGGGATGTACGCCACGACGATGCTGTACGTCCTCGCCTCGGTCCTGAGGTGGCGGCCGGGCGGCGGTTCGCCCCGGCCCGTCCTCCACTCGACCGGATTCCTCGTCCTCGCGTCGGCGCAGGTGGTCCTGGGCGTCCAGCACGTGGCGAGCCTGCACGTCCCGCTGGGTGTCCTGATGTTCGGGCTGAGCCTGCTTCAGCTGGGCCGGGCGACGGCGGGCCACCTCCGGCCGGCGGCGCCGGTTTCGGGTCCGGCTTCGGCGTCGAGCGCCACTGCGGCGGTTTCGCCGGCTCCGACGGACGCTCCGCGGAAGCCGCGGAGCACGAGCCAGCCGGCGAGGGAGAGCTCCCAGGCGAAGACCGGGACGGCCGCGGCCGTGCCGGGCCCGGAGAGCTGAGCGTAGCGGCCGAACAGCACGGCCACCGCGGAGGCGCAGATCAGCGGCCCGCCCACCAGACCCAGCATGGTGATCACCCGCGGCACGGCCCCGGTCCGGTGCAGGAGCACGGCCAGCATCAGGGTGTTGACGCCGAGGATCAGATTGGGCCCGAGCAGGAAGGTCCAGTCGTGGACGGCGATGAGCGCCTTGGCCGCCACGGCGAAGGAGGAGGCACCGGCGTCGGAGGCCGCCGGTGCCTCCCGGCGCAGCGTCACCACCGCGAGCACGCTGACCAGCCCGAGGACGATGACGACCGCCTCCAGCAGCCGGACGCACACATAACCGAGCGCGAGCCCCTCGTGCCGGCGCCGGAGGACCGGAAAGAGCGTCACCCCGGTGCCCACCACCGCCAGGGCCAGGACCACCTCGCACAGCGCCCCGAGCAGGACCCTGTTGTCGGCACCCGCGCCCAGCACGTAGTCCGTGCCGTCCAGCAGCGGTCGGTACAGCGTCAGCCCGGCCACGGCGGCGACCTCGGTCACCAGGAACAGCACGCCCGCCGCGATGCCCTTGCGTCTGTCTGTGTCCATTGCGGAACTCCCCACCCAGTAGCAGAGGTGTACGGCGTACACCTGTCGATGACGATAGGCGTACGCCGTACACTCGTCAAGATGAAGCAGTCAGCGGACGGAACGCGGCGGGCGCCGCTCAGCCGGGAACGGGTCCTGCGAGCGGCGGTGGCGTTCGCCGACGGCGCCGGGACGGACGCGATCAGCATGCGCAAGCTCGCCCAGGAGCTGGGCGTGGTGCCGATGGCGCTCTACAAGCACGTGGCCAACAAGGACGAACTCCTCGACGGCATGGTGGACCTCGTCGTCGGCGAGATCGGCCCGCCCGGCGAGGGCGGCTGGCAGCCCACGATGCGCGCACGCGTCCTCGCCGCACGCCGGGTCCTCCTGCGGCACCCCTGGGCCGCGGGCGTGATCCAGTCCCGCACCAGCCCCACCCCGGCGGTCCTCGGCTACCTCGACTCGATGGCCGGCCTGTTCCGGACCGGCGGTTTCTCGGTCGGCCTCACGCACCACGCGATGCACGCCATGGGCAGCCGGCTGCTGGGCTTCAGCCAGGAACTGTTCGACGACACCGCCGCCACCCCCGACCCGGCGGTGCTGCGGCAACTGGCACGCGCCTACCCCCACATCGCGGAAATCGCCGGCGCCGCCGGACACGACGAGGCGTCGACGGTCGGCGGCTGCGACGACCAGGCCGAGTTCGAGTTCGCGCTGGACCTGCTGCTGGACGGGCTCGAACGGCTACGGGCCGCAGAGCAGTCGACCCAGGAGCCGTGACGGCTCAGAAGCGGTGACGGCTCAGGGGCAGTGGTAGGGGAACGAGACGGAGACGCTCCGGGGGCCCGGAGAGAGCAGCTCCAGGGTGGCGGTGGACGGGAGCGAGCCCTGGCCCTCGAAGCTCCAGCGCAGCACCAGCTCGGTGCGGTGCGTGCCGGAGCCGACCTCCTGCGCCAGCTCGCCCGAGGTGGTGCCGTCGCTGCGCAGCCAGCGGTAGCGGAGGGTGCCCGCGGCGCCGTTGGTCTCCACCGCGGCCGTGATCACCGCGGTGCCGCCGCAGCCGGGGCCCGCGGGGTCGGTGCTCGCACCGACCCCGGTGACCGCCAGGGCCGGCATGGTGAAGCGCCAGAACAGGAAGGCCAGGAGGGCCAGCAGCAGCACCGGGACCAGCACGCGCCACACCCGGCGCCGACCGGGCGGCCGCTCCGCCTCCGGGAGGGCGGCACCGTGCCAGACGGCGGCGGCCCGCGGCGGGACACCGGGGCCGAACCGCCGCAACTCCCCCGGTGCGAGCGGCTGTTCCGCCGGCTCGCCGGACACCGGGACACCATGCGACGGGGTGCCGGGCGGCGGGGTCCCGGTCTCGCCGGGCTCCGGTGCGCCGGGGAGCGTGGCGGTCTCCCCCCGCGTGGGTGTGCCGACCAGCGTGGCGGTCTCCCCCGGCGCCGGTGCGCCACCCCAGACCCGGGGGTCCAGGAAGGTCGCGCTCGCGGCCCCGGTCTCGTCGAGCCGGACGGTGGCCTCGGGGTCGGGCCCGAGCCGGACCGTCCGGTCGGCGCTCCGCGCGCCCGCGGCGAGCGGAACGGTCCGGTCCGCGGCCGCGCCCGGTGCCGGGGCGGAGTCCGGGGTGGAGTCGGGGCGGGGCGTGGACATGGCTGCTCCAGGGGAACGCGACGGGAAGGGTGGGGCGGGGCCGGCGGCAGGGGTTCGGCCGCAGGGGCTCGGCGGTAGCGGTCAGCGGTGGCGGATCAGCGCGGCGGGTCGCACAGGTAGGCGGCCACCTCGGCCGAGGTCTTGCCCGGCTTCGCCGCCGCCGGGGTGGTGGAGACCCGGACGCCCCAGGTCGGGAAGGTGTCCGCCGAACCGAAGTCGTGCGGACGGGTGACGGTGGCTCGGCCGTCGCGGAGCACTACGGTGTCCGTCGCGACGGTGATCGACCGGCCGCCCGAGCTGTGGTACCAGCTCAGCGTCAGGGTGCCGGTTCCCGCGCCCTGGGCGACCACCGTGACCGTGGCGGTCAGGCTCCACCGGCCGCTGCAGGTCAGCGAGTCCAGGTTCACCGTGGTCACCGCGAGGGTCGCCGGGGCGACGGTGGCCGTCGGGCTCGGGGTGGGCGGGGCCGACGGCGGGGCGGTGGTGGCGGGCGGGGCCGACGGCGGCGCGGCGGTGGGAGTCGCGCCGCCGGGCGGTATCGACGGCGCACCGGGGGTGGGCGCGCCCGTCGCGGGCGGGGTCGCCTTGCCGGTCGGCGGCCTGCCGGTCGGCGTGGCCGCGGGCGAGGTGCTCGGAACGCCCGAGGTCGCCGACGGCGAGGGCGACGCGGCCGGGGTGGCCGCCGGATCGGACGGACCGGCGTCCGGGGTGCCGGTGGCACCGCCCGCGTCGGGCGACGGACCGGCCGCCGGGCCGGGCGCGCCGAGCGTGGTGGTGGCCTCCGGGGAGGCGCCGCCGACCACCGTGCGGGCACCGCCGTCGGCCGCCCCGGCGATCGCCATACCGGCCAGCGTGGCCAGGGTCAGCGCGCCGGCCGCGACCCCGACGAGCGCCTTGCCGCGGCTGCCGAGCCGGGCCCCGCGCCGGACCGGGGAGAGCCGGGCCGGGGTCTGCCGCACCAGGGTGGCCGAGCCGCCCGCGGCGGGCAGGGCGGTGTGGGCCAGCGAGGTGCCGCCCGCCGCGCCGCCGGTGCCGGGCAGCAGCAGCCCGAGCAGCGCCACCAGCGCCGTGAGGTCCAGCCGTCCCTTCTCCTCCCACCGCGGCCCGTACCCGGCCGCCGCGACGGCCTCCAGCTCCTCGACCAGCTCGGCCGCGCTCCCCGGGCGGGCCTGCGGGTCCTTGGCCAGGCCCGCCAGGATCAGCGGCCGGACCGGGTCGGGCGCCAACTCGGCCGGGATCGGGGCCTCGGTGTGCTGGACGGCGAGTTCGGCGAACGTCACCCCGTCGTACGGGCGGCTGCCGGTGAGGCACTCGAAGAAGGTCACGGTGGCGGCGTAGACGTCACCGGCCGGGGAGGCGGGCCGCCCCGCCCACTGCTCGGGCGGCATGTAGGCGGGGGTGCCGGAGACGTCGCGGTCGTCGCCGCTCGGCACGGCGATGCCGAAGTCGACCAGCTTGGAGGTGCCGGCGACGTCGACCAGCACGTTGCCCGGCTTGTAGTCGCGGTGCACCACACCGGCCTCGTGGGCGGCCGCCAGTCCCAGCAGCGAACCCTTCAGCACGACCAGGGCCGCCTGCGGGGTGGTGGCGCCCTCCGCGCGGAGCAGGTCGCGCAGCGCGATCCCGTCCACCAGCTCCATCACGATGGCGGCGCCCCGCTCGCCCTCCACGTACTCGTAGAGGCGGGTGACGTGCGGGGAGTCGACGGCCGCGAGGACCAGCGCCTCCTCCCGCAGGGCGGGGGTGCCGAGGGAGTCGTGCAGGTACTTGATCGCGACGGGGGTGCCGGTCACCCGGTGGTGGGCGAGCACGACCCGGCCGCTCGCGCCGGCGCCGAGCTCCCGGTCGTGCAGGTAGTCGGGGAGCTCCCAGGGGCGCGCGTCCTCGATCCCCGGCACCCGGTCCCGCGGACCCTCCGGCACCCGGCCCTGGGAACCCGCCGGAGACCCGCCCCGCGGATCCCCCGGGGTCGGCTCCTGCGGACCCGCCGCCCCACCGGTGGGAGCGTCGCCGCTCCCGGTCGGTCTGCCGCCCTGCTGCTTCCCGCTGTCCATCGTGCGCTCTCTCCCCGTGACTGCCCGGCCGCTCCTGCGGCGTCGCACCCTACGACACCGCGGCTACCGCCTGGGACGCGGCCCGAGAACAGCGGGTTCCGGCGCCCGGGAGCCGCCGGGTCACGATTCGGGTGCTTCGCACACCGTGCCAACCACCGAGCCCGTCCGGCCCGGTCACGGCTCCAGCAGCAGCCGGGTGCCCGGCGGCAGCTCGCCCGCCCGGGCCGCGTCGCGCAGGTGCCGCAGCAGGGTCTCGCGCAGCGCGGCCGCCGCCCGGGTCAGCGGCACCTCGTGCCCGTGCGCGACGGCGATCGTCCGCCCCAGCCCCGGCCCCGCGAACGGGGTGACCGCCAGGCCCGAACGGGCCGCCACCATGCCCGGCACCACGGCCGGCCCGAGCCCGGCCCGGACGAAGCCCAGCACCGCGTCCATCTCCCCGCCCTCCACCGCGAACTCCGGCTCGAAGCCGGCCTCCCGGCAGGCCGCCAGGGTCGCCTCCCGCACGTCGTAGCCCTCCCGGAACATCACCAGCGGCCGGCCGCGCAGCTCGGCCACCCGCACCCGCCGGCGCCGGGCGGCGGTGGCGGCCCGGGCCACCAGCACCAGCTCCTCGTGCAGCAGCTCGGTGACGGCGAGGGCCGGCGCCGCCTCCCCACTCGGCGGGGTGATGATCAGCGCGACGTCCAGCTCCCCCGCCGCCAGCGTCCGGACCAGGTCGCGCGAGCCGCCCTCGCGGACCACCAGCGCCACTCCCGGGTAGCGGTCCCGGAAGACCCGCAGGACGTCCGGGACCAGGCTGGTGCACAGGCTCGGCGGCGCCCCCAGCCGGACCCGGCCGCGGCGCAGCTGCACCGTCTCCTGGACGGCCAGCCGGGCGCTCTCGGTGTCCGCGAGGATCCGCCGGGCCAGCGGCAGCAGGGCGTCCCCGGCGTCGGTGAGGGCGATGTTGCCGCGGGTGCGGTGGAACAGTTCGGCGCCCAACTCCCGCTCCAGGGCGCGGATCTGCTGGGAGAGGGACGGCTGTGCCACATGCGCCGCCTCGGCCGCCCGGGTGAAGTGGCGGGTCTCGGCGACGGCGAGGAAGTAGCGGAGTTGCTGCAGCTGCACCCGGCCAGGATAGGCCGCTCCCCAGCGCGGACCATAGCCTGTGGCTATCACGGTGAGCCGCGGCATGTCTTGGACGTACCGTCGGGCCCGTCCCTACCGTGGTCGCCATGACAACCGCGACTCGGACGGCCCGGCATCCGTCCACCCTGGTGACCCTGTGGCGGTCGACCGTCGGCAAGAAGGCGGTCATGGCCGTCAGCGGACTGGTCATGCTGCTGTACCTGGTCGCGCACATGCTGGGCAACCTGAAGGTCTTCTTCGGCCCGGACGACCTGAATGGCTACGCGCACTGGCTGCGCACCCTCGGCCAACCCGTCCTGCACTACGAGTGGTTCCTGTGGATCGCCCGGTTCGGCCTGCTGGCGGCCGTCGGGCTGCACGGCGTGGCCGCGTACCAGCTGAGCCGGCGCGACCTCAGGGCGCGCCCCAGCACGTACGTGCACCAGCGGCGGCGGGCC
This sequence comes from Kitasatospora sp. NPDC086009, assembly GCF_044540385.1. NCBI lineage: Bacteria > Bacillati > Actinomycetota > Actinomycetes > Kitasatosporales > Streptomycetaceae > Kitasatospora > Kitasatospora sp. NPDC086009. Next base: position 99,340 of record NZ_JBITSA010000007.1, on the reverse strand, counting down.
AGTTACGCGACCCGGACGATGCGCTGGGGCGGGGTGATCCTGGCCCTCTTCATCGTCTGGCACATCCTGGACCTGACCACGCTCACCGTGAACCCGGCCGCCGAGCACGGGCACCCGTACCAGAACATCGTGGCCTCCTTCTCGAACTGGTACAGCTGCGTGATCTACATCGTCGCGATGCTGGCCGTCGGCCTGCACATCCGGCACGGCTTCTGGAGCGCCGCGCAGACCCTCGGCGCCAACAACGCCCGCCGTGACCGCGCGTTGAAGCTGACCGCCAACGGCCTGGCGCTGGTGCTGACCGTCGGCTTCCTGTCCGTCCCCGTGGCCGTGATGACCGGAGTGGTGAGTTGAGCCCCTACAGCGAGTACAGCGTCGGCGATCCGGTCGCCGACACCCGGGCCCCCGGCGGGCCGATCGAGCAGCGCTGGGACCAGCGGCGGTTCGAGGCCAAGCTGGTCAACCCGGCGAACCGGCGCAAGCACACCGTGATCGTGGTCGGCACCGGCCTGGCCGGCGGCGCGGCCGGCGCCACACTGGCCGAACAGGGCTACCACGTCGTCCAGTTCTGCTTCCAGGACTCCCCGCGCCGGGCCCACTCGATCGCCGCCCAGGGCGGCATCAACGCCGCCAAGAACTACCGCAACGACGGCGACTCCGTGCGCCGGCTGTTCTACGACACCGTCAAGGGCGGCGACTTCCGCGCCCGCGAGTCCAACGTCCACCGGCTGGCCCAGGTCTCGGTGGAGATCATCGACCAGTGCGTGGCCCAGGGCGTCCCGTTCGCCCGCGAGTACGGCGGCCTGCTGGACACCCGCTCCTTCGGCGGCGTGCAGGTCTCCCGCACCTTCTACGCCCGCGGCCAGACCGGCCAGCAGCTGCTGCTCGGCGCGTACCAGGCGCTGTCGCGCCAGATCGCGGCCGGCAACGTGGAGATGCACGCCCGCACCGAGATGCTCGACCTCCTGGTGATCGACGGGCGGGCCCGCGGCATCGTCGCCCGCGACCTGGTGACCGGCGAGATCAGCACCCACACCGCCGACGCCGTGGTGCTCGCCACCGGCGGCTACGGCAACGTCTTCTACCTCTCCACCAACGCCAAGAACTCCAACGCGACGGCGATCTGGCGCGCCCACCGGCGCGGTGCCTGGTTCGCCAACCCGTGCTTCACCCAGATCCACCCGACCTGCATCCCGCGCTCCGGCGAGCACCAGTCCAAGCTCACCCTGATGAGCGAGTCGCTGCGCAACGACGGCCGGATCTGGGTGCCGAAGGCCAAGGGCGACACCCGGGCGCCGGGCGAGATCCCCGAGGACGAGCGGGACTACTACCTGGAGCGGATCTACCCCTCCTTCGGCAACCTGGTGCCGCGCGACATCGCCTCCCGGGCCGCCAAGAACGTCTGCGACGAGGGGCGCGGCGTCGGCCCCGGCGGCCAGGGCGTCTACCTGGACTTCGCGGACGCCATCCGACGGCTGGGCCGCGACGCGGTGGCCGCCAAGTACGGCAACCTGTTCGAGATGTACGAGCGGATCACCGCCGAGGACCCGTACCGGGTGCCGATGCGGATCTACCCGGCGATCCACTACACGATGGGCGGACTCTGGGTCGACTACGACCTGCAGACCACCGTCCCGGGCCTGTTCGCGGTCGGCGAGGCCAACTTCTCCGACCACGGCGCCAACCGGCTCGGTGCCAGCGCCCTGATGCAGGGCCTCGCCGACGGCTACTTCGTCCTCCCGCCGACCCTCAACGACTACCTGGCCCGCAACCCGCTGCCCGCCGTCCCGGCCGACCACGCCGAGATCGCCTCGGTGGAGGCCGAGGTGGCCGACCGGCTGAACCTGATCCTGGCGGTCGGCGGCGACCGGACGCCGGACTCCTTCCACCGCGAACTCGGCGAACTCCTCTGGGACGAGTGCGGGATGGCCCGCGACGAGGCCGGACTGCGCCGCGCCCTGACCCGGATCCCGCAGCTGCGCGAGGAGTTCTGGCGCCGGATCCGGGTGCCCGGCACCGGGCAGGAGCTCAACCAGTCGCTGGAGAAGGCCAACCGGCTGGTCGACTACTTCGAACTGGCCGAGCTCATGTGCCTGGACGCGCTGCACCGCGCCGAGTCCTGCGGCGGCCACTTCCGGACCGAGAGCCAGACCGAGGACGGCGAGGCGGCCCGCCGCGACGACGCCTTCTCCTACGCCGCCGCCTGGGAGTTCACCGACACCGGCAGCGCCCCCGTCCTGCACCGCGAGCACCTCGACTTCGAGCACGTCCACCCCACCCAGCGGAGCTACGCGTGAACCTCACCCTTCGGATCTGGCGCCAGGCGGGCCCGGACACCCCCGGCTCGATGACCACCTACCAGGTCACCGGGATCAGCCCGGACATGTCCTTCCTGGAGATGCTCGACACCCTCAACGAGGAACTGATCACCCGCGGCGACACGCCGGTGGCCTTCGACCACGACTGCCGCGAGGGCATCTGCGGCGCCTGTGGCATGGTCATCAACGGCCAGGCCCACGGCCCCGAGCGGACCACCACCTGCCAGCTGCACATGCGGCACTTCGCCGACGGCGACACGATCGACGTCGAGCCCTGGCGGGCCGCCGCCTTCCCGGTCGTCAAGGACCTGGTGGTGGACCGCTCCGCGTTCGACCGGATCATCGGCTCCGGCGGCTACATCACCGCCCCCACCGGCAGCGCGCCCGACGCCCACGCCACCCCGGTACCCAAGGAGGCCGCCGACACCGCCTTCGAGCACGCGGAGTGCATCGGCTGCGGCGCCTGCGTCGCCGCCTGCCCCAACGGCTCGGCGATGCTCTTCACCTCCGCCAAGGTCGTCCACCTCAACGTGCTGCCGCAGGGCGCGCCCGAACGCCGCTCCCGGGTGCGCGACATGGTCGCCACGATGGACGCCGAGGGCTTCGGCGGCTGCACCAACACCGGCGAGTGCGCCACCGCCTGCCCCAAGGGCATCCCGCTGCCCAGCATCGCCGCGATGAACCGGGAGTTCCTGCGCAGCGCGGCGGGCTGAGCACCCCGCCGGCCGTCCCGCCACCGCTCCCCGCCGGGTGCCGCCGGGACGGCCGGGGCGCGCGGGGCGGGCGCACGCGCCCCGTGCGGGTGGTGGTTCGTCAGGACCGCTGCTGTACTCCGGGAATTCGCGCTACGGTGGTCCCCGCGCCAAGGAGGGTCATATGCCCGAGGTTCAGTCCTGCGCCGGGTGCGGCGGGTCCGGGGGCACCGAGAAGACCGAGGCCACGGTGGAACTGGACGAGGAAGGGGGCATGGTGCCGAAGCTCAACACCTTCTGGTCGCCGTGCAGTCGATGCCACGGATCCGGGACGGTGATCGTCGGATGAGGCTGGTCTTCGAGTGCGTCGAATGCGGCGGCCACTACCTGCCGCCGGAGACCATGGCGTACCCCGACGGGCCCGCCTCGGCGCTCTGGTGTGCGCACTGCCAGGCCGCGAAGCGGGCGGCGGGCCTGCGTGAGGACCCGCTGCTGGCGCGGATGGCGCTGGCCGGCGCCCGGGCCGCACTGGCCCACCGCGCCGCCGAGGACACCGGGGCTACGCGCGCCGACATCCGGCCGTCCAGGCCGCCGCTGTCGCGCCGGGCCCGGTCCGGGCCGGGCGGGGTGCGCGGCAAGCTGGCCTGAACCGGCCCCTCCTCGGCCGCGATCGGAACAGGCCGCGGGTCAGCACTGGCCACGGGTCAGCACAGGCGGCGGTCGGAACGGGCCGCGGTCGGATCAGAACAGCGCCTCCTGGGTGTCCGGCTCCTCGGGGCGCGCCCGGGGGCTCACCACCAGGCCCGACACCGGGCGGCCCGCCGCCGGGGCGAGCGTCCACCCGGTGAGTCTGCGGGTGTCGAGCAGCAGCGGTTCGGCGCCGCCCGGCTGGTCCAGCAGCAGATGGCGCCCGATCGGCGGGCGGAGCGTACCGGCCACCACCGCGCCGGGGGCGAGGGCGTCGATGTGCCCGTAGGACACCGGAGCGCCGTCGGCCAGCCCGAAGATCCCGACCTGGTCCACGACCGGGTGGTCGGGCAGCAGCTCCACCGCGTGCCCGTCCAGCAGCCGGTGGGCCGCGGCGCGGGCTCCGGTCAGCAGCGCGCGGCGGTACTCCGCGTCGCCGTGCCGCCACCAGTGCGCCGTCTTCACCCGGCCCGTGAAGCGTTCCCGGGCCATCCCCGAGGCGGCGACGGTCAGCTCGGCCCGGCGGACGGCGGGCAGCGCGCCGCGGGCGGCGAACGTCCAGGCGAGCGCACCCTGTTCGAGCAGCCGGGCGGTGCCGCGCGACTCCCCGGTCAGGCCAACCTTCAGCAGCCCCTCGCCGAACCAGGCGAGGTAGAGGCGGTAGGTGCGCCCGTCGTCGAGGATCTGGTCCCGGGCGAGCGCCAGTCCGCGGTCGACGCTCTGGCAGGCGGCGCACTGGACGGCGCCGCCGTCCGGGTCGATGACGGCGTGGTGCGGGCACGGCGTGCGCTCGGTGGCCCCCACCAGCAGGGCGCCGGTGCAGCGGCGCGGCCCGCCGATCAGCCAGCCGATCTCCGCCCCGGGCACCACCACCCGCTCGTGCACCCGGTGCCCGTGGACCGCGCGGAGCACCGGCTGCCCGTCGCGCCAGTGCAGGCCGGTGGAGACCCACCCGCCGCCCGCCTGCTGCGGCACCTTCACGCTCACCCTCCCGTCACCGGCTCACCCGTCCGTCCATCCGTCCGAACCAGCGAGGCTACCCGCTCCCTCCGACAGTCCGCCCGTGCGCGCCGACGACGGCCCCCTCGGGGCGGCCCGCCCCGGCGCCCGGCGCGGTGATCACCCGTACGCGTGGCATCCGGCCGGGCCCCGCCGTCGTTGCTCCGGGCATGAGCCATACGAACCCGCCCCGTGCCCTGCACGTCGTGTCCACTCCCCCCGAAGGCACCCCGCGGGCCGTGGAACTGACGCAGTCGTGGGACAGCAGCGCGGCGGAGCGGGCCGCCGACGCGCTGGACGCGCTGCGCACCGTCGAGGTCCCCGTCGGCGCCGTGCGGGCCGCTCTGCTGATCCTGGCCGACCTCGTGCGGCGGCCCGGCGAGAGCGAGGAGATGCGGGCCGCCGCCCGGGACGTGTGCGCCGTCCTGGTCGGGCTCACCGACGCCCTCACGGCCTGACGGGGCTCCCCGCGGCTACCCGGGCACGGGCGACCGGGACCGCGCCACGGGGTACGGTCGGCGCCATGATCGACAGCGCCCACGGGCCGAACCCCGCCCCCGACCCGGCCCCCGACCCGGTCACCGCCGACGACCTCGCGCTCGTCCTCCGGCTCGCCGCCGCCACCCTGCGCGGCGTGCCGGAGGACGCCGACTGGTCCCGGCCCGCCGGAACGCTCAGCTGGGACTGCTGGGCCACCGTCGAGCACCTGGCCGACGACCTGCTGGCCTACGCGGCCCAGCTAGGCCCCCAGGACCCGCCGCGCGACCGCTACGTGCCGTTCCGGTCGGTCCGGCTGTCCCCGGGCGCGCCGAACAGCTTCGTCTACGCGCAGCGCGAGAGCGGCCCGGACGGGCTGGTCCAGGTCCTGGAGGCGAGCGGCGCGCTGATGGTCGCGATGGCGCGCACCGCCCCGCCGGACACCCGCGCCTACCACCCGTGGGGCCTCGCCGACCCGGCCGGGTTCACCGCGATGAGCCTGGTGGAGACGCTGGTCCACCTGCACGACGTCGCCGAGGGGCTCGGCCTCGCCTGGGAGCCTCCGGCGGACGTCTGCCGGCGCACCCTCGCCCGGCTCTTCCCCGACGTGCCGGCCGACGGCGCCGCCGGACCGTGGCCGACCCTGCTCTGGGCCACCGGGCGCGGCGACCTCCCCGGCCGCCCCCGGCGCACCGACTGGCGCTGGGACGCGGCGGTCCGCCCGGGCGGGTAGGCCCACCACGTCACTCCTCGCCGGGGGTCGGCGCCGGCACCTGACCGGGGGCGCCGGCGCCGACCTCGTGGTCGAGGCCCACGGTCCGGCCACCGTCGACCGATCGGTCCGCCCCGGCGCGCCGCACGGGGGGACCGTGCCGCTCCGGATCGTCTCCGAGCAGCCCGCCGAGCCGCGGAGCGCCGGCGAGGCGTACCCGGGGTCGCCGACGACGTGGAAGCGGGGTCACCGGCGGCCATCCACCGGGACTTCGTCGGCAGCCGCACCGGCCCGGAGGCGATGCTGTGCCCGGTCGGACCACGGGCTGCGCCCGGCGGCCGGGCGGGAGTTCGGCTTCGGCGAGTACCGGACGCCCACCGGCACTTCCTCGCCCGCGACGCCGTCGCAAGGGCCGTCGTCCGGGTGGCCGGACGACGCCGGGCCCGGCCGGACGCCGTCGCAGGTCATGGGCGCTTGGCCGGTTCACCCGTCCACGTTCTATTGTGGCGGGCGCGGCGACGACGCGGCCGGGAGGCGGCGCGCGGGCGCGGCCGGGCGTGAAGCGAAGGGGTGGACGGTGGCGGGGCGGCGGAACGACGGGGTACTGGCGGTCTGGGCGGAGACGCAGCGACAGGAACAGCGCCGGGAGGAAGCCCGGTGGCGCGCCCAGACGGCCGAGCAGCGGCGGCGCGAACGCGAGGAGCGCGAGATCCAGCGGGCGGCCGCCCGGGGCGAGCGCGAGGCGGTGCGGGCGTACCAGCAGTCGCGGGAGGCGGAGGCGGCCCGGCGGACGGCGGAACTCGACGACCGGGTCGAGGAGTTGAAGGGACTGCTGGCGGCGGGCCTGGGGCGGCCGGCGTTCAGCCCGCAGGCCCTGCTGGCACCCGCCGCGCTGCCGCCCTTCGAACCGGGCCGGCTCGGCGAACCGGTGCCGATGCCCGATCAGGCGGACTACCAGGTGCCGCCGCCGACCCCCGCCCAGGCCCGCAACCCGGGGGTCCGCCAGCAGTACGAGCAGTACGTGGCGCAGGCCCGGACCCGGTTCGAGCAGGACTGGTACGCGGCGCAGGCGGCCGAGGCGGACCGGCAGCGCCGGCTCGCCGAGTACCACCGGCAGTACCTCGACTGGGCGGCCCAGCACCGCCGCCAGGACGAGGACCGGGCTTCCCGGACGCAGGAGTTGCTGCGCCGGCTGCGCGACGGCGAACCGGACGCGGTGCAGGAGTACTTCACCGCCGTGCTGTACGCCTCGGCGGGCTGGCCGGAGGGGTTCCCGCACCGGCTGGTCGCGGCCTGGGAGGCGTCGACCCGCCAACTGGTCGTCAACTGGGAGCTGCCCGGCCCGGACGTCGTCCCGGCCGCCGGCCGGGTGCGGTACGTGAAGTCGGACGACCGGGAGGCCGAGGTGGCCCGGCCGGCCACCGAGCGCAAGGCGCTCTACCGCGAGGTGCTGGCGCAGAGCGCGCTGCGGGTGGTGGCCGAGCTGTTCCGGGCGGACGCGGACGGCACGTTGGCGTCGGTGGTGCTGAACGGCTTCGTGCGCGGCATCGACCCGGCGACCGGCCGGGAGGCCGAGCGCTTCCTGTCGACGGTGACCGTGGACCGGTCCGAGTTCGCGGGTCTGGCGCTGGACCGGGTGGCCGCCGTGGAGTGCTTCCAGGGGCTCGGCGGCGTGCTGTCCGCCCGGCCGGAGCGGCTGGACGAGGTCCGGCCGGACCGGCTGCCGGAGACGGTCGGCGGCAACGTCGCCGGTCAGGGCGGCGAGGACGAGCCGGACCTCTTCGAGATGGACCCGATCGAGTTCGAGGAGCTGATCGCCGAGCTGTTCCGGCTGCGCGGCTTCCGGGTGATGACCACGGCACGCAGCGGGGACGCCGGGGTGGACGTGGTCGCCGAGGACCTCGACCCGGTGACCGGCGGACGGATCGTCATCCAGGCCAAGCGCTACCGCTCGACGGTCTCCCCCACCGCCGTCCGGGACCTCGACTCCACCGTGCGCCACCACGGTGCGATCAAGGGGATCCTGGTGACCACGGCCGGTTTCGGCCCCGGCTCCTACGAGTACATCCGCAACAAGCCGCTGACGCTGGTGAGCGGGCCGGAGCTGGTCGAGCTACTGGCCGAGCAGGGCCTGCGCGGCCGGCTCGGCGGCGGCGCGAACGGCGAGGGCAACGGCGGCGGCGGTGACGCGAACGGCGGCGGCAACGGCGGCGGCGCGAACGGCGGCCGTCCCGGGGCCGGTCGGGCAGCCGGCTCACCCGCCCCGGCCGACGGCGCCGAGCCGGACGAGCGTCCGACCCTCCTGCGGCTCTCCTGGCAGAGCCGCACGGCCGGCGGGGACGCCGTGGAGCTCGACGTCTCCGCCTTCCTCTGCGCCGACGGACGGGTGCTCGACGACGAGCACTTCGTCTTCTTCAACAACCCGCAGGACCCGGACGGCGCGGTCCGTCTGCACTCCACCCGCTCGGTCCCCGGCGAGCCCGCCCGGGAGGCCGAACTCAGCCTGCACCTGGGCCGGGTGGCGGCGGGGGTGGACGAAGTGGTGGTCGCGGTCTCCACCGAGGAGGAGGAGTCGCCAGCGCTGCCGCTCGGCTACGTGCACGGGCTGGCCCTGACCGCCTCGTTCGGTCCCGGCGCCGAGGGCCCGGCGCACTGGGCGGCCGTCACCGGCGGGGTGTCGGACAGCGCCCTGGTGATCGGCTCGTTCCACCGCAAGGGCGGCGACTGGCAGTTCGCCCCGGCCGGGACAGCGGTGGCGGGCGGCCTGGCCGGGCTCGCCCGGCGCTGGGGCGTCGCGGTCGAGTGATCCGCCGGACGGCGGGGCGCCCGGGCGCCTCAGGGACCGAGGTCATACCTGAGGAGGAGCGGGCCCCCCGCCGGACCGTCGGGACGGCGGGGGGCGGCCGTACCCGCGGGCGACACTTCGGACCGGAACGGATTGGGAGGATTGAACGGAACCCGATCATCCCGTTCCGTCCCCGCAGGAGTTCCCCGTGACGATGTCCGCAACCGCCGTCCGTACCGGCCGGGCGGCCGCCCGCGCCACCGGCCTCAACAAGGTCTACGGGGACGGGGAGACCCGCGTCGTCGCGCTCGACAACGTCAGCGTGACGTTCCCGCAGGGCGAGTTCACCGCCATCATGGGCCCCTCCGGCTCCGGCAAGTCCACCCTCATGCACTGCATGGCCGGCCTGGACACCGTCTCCTCCGGCTCCTCCACCATCGGCGACACCGAACTCGTCGGGCTCAAGGACAAGCAGCTCACCCAGCTGCGCCGCGACCACATCGGCTTCATCTTCCAGGCCTTCAACCTGCTCCCCACCCTGACCGCCCTGGAGAACATCACCCTCCCCATGGACATCGCCGGCCGCAAGGCCGACAAGGCCTGGCTCGACCGCGTCGTCGACACCGTCGGCCTCTCCGGCCGCCTCGGCCACCGCCCCAGCCAGCTCTCCGGCGGCCAGCAGCAGCGCGTCGCCTGCGCCCGCGCCCTCGCCGGAAAGCCCGACATCATCTTCGCCGACGAACCGACCGGCAACCTCGACTCCCGCTCCGGCGCCGAAATCCTCTCCTTCCTCCGCAACTCCGTGCGCGAACTCGGCCAGACCGTCGTCATGGTCACCCACGACCCCGTCGCCGCCGCCTACGCCGACCGCGTCGTCTTCCTCGCCGACGGCCGCATCGTCGACGAACTCGCCGGCCCCACCGCCGACACCGTCCTGGACCGCATGCGCCGCTTCGACGCCAAGGGCCGCACCAGCTGACCCCCCGCCGACAGCAGCCCGCCCCACCCCAGACTCCAGGACACCCCATGTACCGCACCGCACTGCGCAACGTGCTGGCCCACAAGGGCCGACTCCTGATGACGGCCCTCGCCGTCATGCTCGGCACCGCCTTCGTCGCCGGCACGCTCGTCTTCACCGACACCCTCGGCAACGCGCTGCGCTCCCAGAGCGCCAAGAGCTACACCGACATAGCCGTCACCATCAGTGACCGCAGCGCCGTCGACCGGGGGTACGACCTCAGCGGCGGGAGCACCACCGACCCCACCCTGACCGAGTCCACCCGCAAGGCGGTCGCCCTGCTGCCCGGCGCCGCCGAGGCCCGCGGCGTGGTCACCGGCTTCGCCGGCATCGCCGACCGCAAGGGCGCGCTGATCGGCGACGGCTTCTCGACCACCGGCACCAACTACGTGCCGGGCGCCGACGGCACCGACCCGCGCTACCCGCTCGTCGACGGCCGCGGCCCGCGCGGCTCCGGCGAAGTGGCGCTGGACGTGAAGACCGCCGACAAGGGCGGCTACAAGGTCGGCGACACCGTCCGGGTGGCCGTCAACGGCCCGGTCATGGAGCTGAAGCTCACCGGCACCCTGCACACCAACGACCCGCGCGTCGTCTCCGGCGGCTCGCTCGCCGCCTTCGACACCGCCACCGCCCAGCAGCTCTACCTCAGCCCGGGCCGCTTCGCCGAGATCGACGTCAAGGGCCGGCCCGGCGCCGACGACCGCGCGCTGCTCACCGCCGTCCGGCAGGCCGTCCCGCAGGACGACTCGATCGAGGCGAAGACCGGCCGCGAGCTGGCCGACGAGCAGGACCGGATGATCCAGGAGGGCACCAAGGGCATGAGCGGCGTGCTGCTCGGCTTCGCCGCGATCGCGCTGTTCGTCGGCATCTTCATCATCGCCAACACCTTCACCATGCTGGTCGCCCAGCGCACCAAGGAGCTCGCCCTGCTGCGCGCCGTCGGCGCCAACCGCAGGCAGGTCACCCTCTCCGTGCTGGTCGAGGCGCTGCTGGTCGGCCTGACCGCCTCGGTGGCCGGACTGCTCGCCGGCATCGGCATCGCCACCGGCCTGCGCTCGCTGCTGAACGGACCGATGGAGGCCAACCTGCCGGACGGCCCGCTGGTGGTCGCCCCGTCCACGGTGCTCGTCTCGGTCGCCATCGGAGTGCTGGTGACGGTGCTCGCCGCCTGGCTGCCCGCCCTCCGCGCCTCCCGGATCGCCCCGGTCGCCGCGATGAGCTCGGTCGAGCAGCCGGCCACCCAGAAGAGCCTGCGGGTGCGCAACACGATCGGCCTGCTGTTCGCCGCGGCCGGCGTCGGCGGCCTGCTGGCCGGCGCCGCCGGCAAGGAGGGCAAGCTGGTCGGCGTCGGCGCGGGCGCGCTGCTGGTCGGCGTGTTCGTGCTGACCCCGCTGCTGGCCCGGCCGCTGATCGCGCTGTTCGCCCCGCTGCTGCGCAGGCTGTACGGGACGCCGGGCAAGCTGGCCCGCGAGAACGCCGTGCGCAACCCGCGCCGCACCGCCGCCACCGCCTCGGCCCTCACCATCGGCGTCACCCTGATCACCGCGCTGACCGTGATCGGTGCCTCGGTGAACAAGGCCGTGGACGAGGAGACCGAGAACGACACCAAGGCCGACTACACCGTCGCCATGCAGAACTCCTCGATGCTGTCCCCCGAGGTCGCGACGCAGGTCGCCCGGACTCCGGGCGTGAGCGCGATGAGCGTGGTGCGCACCGTCCTGGTCGGGACCGGCGCCGGCGACGCGGCCGGCACCGGCGACCGCGACGACCGCGAGGTGGTCACCTCGGTGGACGCCGCGACCATCGACCAGCTGGCCACCATCACGGTGAAGGCCGGTAGCGCGGACGCGCTGAAGCGGGGCGAGCTACTGGTCGGCTCCGGCACCGCCGACCGCCTGCGCCTGAAGCCCGGTGACCCGCTGGCCTTCACCTACCCGGACGGCACCAAGGGCTCGCTGACCGTCGGCGGCGTGCTGGAGGCCGGCACCGCGCTGGCCGGTCTGGTCGCCCCGGACTCCGTGGTCGGCCCGCACGCCGCACCCGGCACCGGGCCGCAGAAGGTCCTGGTCAAGGGCGTGAACGGCGCCGACGCCAAGCTGAAGCAGGCCCTGCGCGACGCCACCGGCGGCAACCCGCTGATCGCCGTCAAGGGCGAGAAGGACATCAAGGCGGAGAACCGCCAGCTGGTCACCGCGGTGCTGAACATCATGTACGGCCTGCTGGGGATGTCCGTGGTGATCGCCGTCCTGGGCGTCGTCAACACCATGGCGATGTCGGTGTTCGAGCGCCGCCGGGAGATCGGCATGCTGCGGGCGATCGGCCTGGACCGGCGCGGCATCGGCCGGATGGTCCGGCTGGAGTCGGTGATGATCGCGCTCTTCGGCGGCGTGGTCGGCGTGCTGCTCGGCATCGTGACCGCCTGGGCGGGCACCCGCACGATGGCGGACACCTTCAAGGGCATCACCACGGTGGTGCCGCCGGTCCAGATCCTGGGCTTCCTGGTCGCCGCCGCCGTGATCGGCCTGCTCGCCGCCCTCTGGCCGGCCCGCCGGGCCGCCCGGATGGACATCCTGGGGGCGATCAAGAGCGAGTAGCGCCCCGGGAAGGCCACCGACACCGAAGAGCTCCGCCCGCCGGGAAGGACACCGGCGGGCGGAGCTCTGTGCATGAACGATTCGTCAGCAGTGGGTCCGGTCAGCAGCCGTTGAGGATCGAGGAGAGGGTGCTCTTCTCGGCAGTGTCCACGGAGAGGCCGTAGAAGTACTTCACCTGCACCCAGGCGCGGGCGTAGGTGCAGCGGTAGGAGGTCTGCGGCAACCAGTGGGCCGGGTCCTGGTCGCCCTTGGAGCGGTTGGAGCTCGCGGAGACGGCCAGCAGCTGCGGGCGGGTCAGGTCGTTGGCGAAGGCCTTGCGCTGGTCCGTCGTCCACGCCCAGGCACCGGAGCGCCAGGCCTCGGCCAGCGGCACCAGGTGGTCGATGTCGAAGGAGGAGGCGTTGGTCGTGGTCGCGTTGTCGTAGACCGAGGACCAGGTGCCGCTGACGGAGGCACAGGCGGAGTCGGTGACCACGCCGCTGCCGTCGCGCTTGAGGACGGTCTCCCGGGTGTTGCAGGTGCCGGCGATGGTGATCCAGTGCGGGAACAGCGTCCGGTCGTAGGTGTCGTCGTGGGTCTCGGCGCCCGTCGCGATGGAGGCCAGGTAGGTGCGGGCCGTCGCGGCCGAGACCGGGGTGGGCAGGGCGGCCTGGGCGGTGCCGGCGCCGGCCAGCAGCGCGGTGAGGGCGAGCAGCAGGGCGCCGAGGGCGGCCGGCAGGGCGCGGTGCAGCGTGCGTATCGCAGGCATACGGGGACTCCAGAGTCGGTGTGAGGGCAGGCAAAAGCCCCCGGGCGGAAGCGGCCCGGGCTGGCAACCAGCATGGCGCGTCGGGGGTTTACGCGGGTAGACCCTGGGATGAACTTTTTGACCGGTGGTCAGCTCGGCGCGGGGTACCACGCGGGCGCCGTGCGGCGCGGGGCGCGGCCGCACGGCGCTGTGCGGTGCCGTACGCGGTGGGAGCGCCGGGCGGCCGGCACGCCGGGCGGCGCCCCCGGGGGTGATGACGGGGATCGGTCCCACCGCCCTCGCGGTCCTCCTCCTGGCGTACGGGCCGCCGCGGTAGCGCGGCAGTCCGCGGCACCGTGGCCGGACGAGACCCCGGACATGCCGAACCGCCCCGTCCGGCGGGGGCCGGGCGGGGCGGTTCGGGTGCTGTGCGGTTGCTGTGCGGGTGGCCGCCGGTGGGCCGTCAGGCGGCGGTCTTCGCCGGGCCGGCGTTCGCGAGCGGCTTGGCCGGGCGGCCGCCGAAGAGACCGAAGAAGATCGCCAGGGTCGGGATCAGGTAGGCCGCCCAGACGACCAGCTGGAGGACGGTCGGGTCGGGCTGGAAGTTGAAGACGCCCTTCAGCAGGGTGCCGTACCAGCTGTCCTTGGGGATGGTGCTGCTGATGTCGAAGGCCTGGCTGTGCAGGCCGCCGAGCCAGCCGGCCTCCTGGAGGTCGTGCACGCCGTAGGCGAGCACGCCGGCCGCGACGACGACCAGCATGGCGCCGGTCCAGGTGAAGAACTTCGCCAGGTTGATCCTCAGCGCGCCCCGGTAGAACAGCCAGCCGAGCACCACCGCGGTGGCCAGGCCCAGGGCCGCGCCGATCACAGGGTTGTAGCCGTCGTCGGTGGCCTGCACCGCCGACCAGATGAACAGCGCGGTCTCCAGCCCCTCCCGGCCCACGGCCAGGAAGGAGGTGACCACCAGCGCGAAGGTGCCCATCGCCATCGCCGCGTCCAGCTTGCCGTGCAGCTCGGTCTTCAGGTGCCGGGCGGTGCGCCGCATCCAGAACACCATCCAGGTGACCAGACCGACCGAGATGATCGACAGCGAGCCGCCGAGCGCCTCCTGCGCCTCGAAGCTCAGCTGCGAGGAGCCGAACTGCAGGACGGCGCCGAAGGCCATGCTGAGGACGACGGCCGCCACCACGCCCGACCAGACCGGCAGGAGCTTGTCCTTGCGGCCGGTCTTGACCAGATAGGCGATCAGGATGCAGACGACGAGGCTCGCTTCGAGGCCCTCGCGCAGGCCGATCAGGTAGTTGCCGAACACGCTGGCTCCTGGGGGTGAAGAGGTGGTACGCGGGTGGGCGGGAGCGCCAGGTCAGCCGAAGAGGGCCTGGCCCCACCACTCGCCGGGCTTGCGGACGCCCGCCGGGCAGGCGAAGTGGGCGGAGCCGACGTGCTGGATGTACTCGTTGAGCTTGTCGCTGGAGGCGAGGCGCTGCTGGAGGGGGACGAACGCCTTGCGGCTGTCCCGCTGGTAGGCGAGGAAGAACAGGCCGGCGTCCAGGCGGCCGAGGCCGTCGGTGCCGTCGGTGAAGGAGAAGCCGCGGCGCAGGATCATCAGGCCGCTGTTGCTGTCCGGGTGGGCCAGGCGCACGTGGGAGTCCTCGGGCATCGCCTTGAGGTCCGGCGCGTCGTGCTCCTTGGGCTTGCCGTACGGCGCGCCCTCGCCCTTGGTGCGGCCGAAGACGTCCTCCTGCTCCTTGAGCGAGGTACGGTCCCAGGTCTCGATGTGCATCCGGATCCGGCGGGCGACCAGGTAGGAGCCGCCGGTCATCCAGTCCGGGCCCTCGCCGGGGGCGACCCAGACGTGCTCGGCGAGCTTCGCCGTGTCGCTGCCGGCGATGTTGTGGGTGCCGTCCTTGAACCCCATCATGTTGCGCGGGGTCTGCGCGTCCGGGGTGGTCGAGGACGTCTTGCCGAAACCGAGCTGCGACCAGCGGATGTTGACCGTGCCCATGCCGATCCGGGCCAGGTTGCGGATCGCGTGCACGGCGACCTGCGGGTCGTCGGCGCAGGCCTGGACGCAGAGGTCGCCGCCGCTGCGCTGCGGGTCGAGCTTGTCGCCCTTGAAGTTCGGCAGGTCGATCAGGGCCTCGGGGCGCCGCGCCTTGAGGCCGAACCGGTCCACGCCGTCCTTCTCGAACAGGCCGGGGCCGAAGCCGATGGTGAGGGTGAGCCGGGAGGCGGGCAGGCCCAGGGCCTCGCCGGTGTCGTCCGGCGGTGCCTCGGGCAGGCCGCTGGCGGCGCCGGTGCCGACCTCGCGCCCGCCCGTCATCGCGGCGGCCGCCTTGGACCACTCCTTGAGCATCTTGACCAGCGACTCGCGGGTGGCGGTCGCCGAGACGTCGAACGCGGCGAAGTGCAGCCGGTCCTGGACGGGCGTGGCAATGCCCGACTGGTGCTCGCCGTAGAAGGGGATGTTCGCGGGGGTGGCCGCCGGCGCGGGGGTGTCGTCGTCCTGCCGGGTGGCGGCGGCCACCGAGCCGACCCCGGCGGCGCCGATCGCGACGCCCGCGCCCGCCCAGCCGATCACGGCCCGGCGGCTGATCGGGCCGCGGTCGGCGCCGCCCCGCCCACTCGCGGTGGCGTCGGCGTCGGTGCCGGCCGGCGTCCCGCTCTGCTGCTGGTTCTCGGCGTCCATCGACGGGCGGCCCTTCTCTGCGCTGACTCACGGATGCCGTGGCGGCCACGGGGGCCGCCACGGCGATGTGGTGGAGGCTAACCCGGCTACGGGAGCCGACACCTCCTGGGGTCCTGCTTGTCGACCGGTACTGCGTGTCGACCGTTACTTGACGACGACCGCGGCGGCCAGCTTCGACAGCGGCTCGCCCAGCGAGTTCACCGCGTCGGAGAAGGTCTTGCGCTCGGCCTCGGTGACCTTGTCGTAGGAGGTGTAACCGCCCTCGGCCTGCTTGTACTTGGCCAGCAGCGCCTGGATCGCGGTGAACTCCGCGTCCAGGGTCTTGGCCAGCTCGGCGTCCTTCTCCGAGGCGACCGGCTTGAGCAGCTCGTAGGCCTTCTGCGCACCCTCGACGTTGGCGGCGAAGTCCGCCAGGTCGGTGTGGCTGTAGCGATCCTCCTCGCCGGTGATCTTGCCGGTAGCGACCTCGTCCAGCAGCTCCTTGGCGCCGTTGGCCATGCTGGTCGCGGTGATCTCGGCCGCCGGGATCTTCGTCTGCCAGTCCTTCAGGTCCGTCACCAGCTGGTCGGCGAGCTTCTTCTCGTCGTCGCCGATCCTGGCGTCGGCCCAGAGCGACTTCTCCAGCTTGTGCCAGCCGGTCCACTCCTGGCCAGGCTCCAGGCCGTCCTCGCGGGTGTCGGTCTTCGGGTCGATGTCGCCGAAGCTCTCGGCGACCGGCTCGGTGCGCTCCCAGCCGGTGCGCGACGGCGCGAAGAGCGACTTGGCCTTCTCCAGGTCCCCGGCCTTGATCGCGTCGGCGAACTGCGTGACCACCGGGATGGTGGCGTCGGCCTGCTCCTGGGCGTACGTGCGGTACGCGTCCACGGCGGCGGTCAGCCGCGGGTCGGTCGAGGCGCCGGAGGCGGCGGCGTCACCGGTGACGGTGATCTTCTGGCGGATGCCGTCGCCGACCATGCCCGGCTTGCAGGCGATCTCGTACGCGCCGGCCTTGATCTCCGCGGTGATCGACGCCTTGGTGCCGGGGCCGATGTTCTCGCGCTCGGTGATGATCTTGTCACCGTCGCCGTAGACGTAGACCTCGGTGGTCTTCGAGCCCTTGTTCGCGATGTCGATCACGACGTGGCCGGCCGGGAAGCTGGTCTTCGAGATCTCGCACGCGGTGTCGGTGGCGTTCACCTTGACGGCGTCGGCGGAAGCCTTGTCGTCCTTCTTCTGCGAGCAACCGGCCAGCGCGGCGGTCGCCACAGCGAGGGTGAGCAGCGCGGCTGCGGTGGAACGACGGGCGGACATGAGGGCTCCAGCGGGGAGGACAGGCGGTTCGGGCATGGCTGAGCGTGGGTACGGGAACCGGGGCCACCGGCGCCCCCACCCACTTAGCTAAGGCATACCTTAGGGACATCTGATTTTGCCGTCTACACCGGGGCTGCCTTCGATCCGCGCAGGTGGGGGGTGGGCCAGGCGGCCACGGTGCCGTCAGCCCACCGACCAGTTCCGGCCACCGCCGGTGGCCTGTCCCACGCCCGCCCCGCCCGGGAGCCGCCCGGCCCGCGGGCTCAGCGGCCGGGGCACCGAGGTGCTCAGCGGCCGCGGCGCCGAGGTGCTCAGCGGCCGGGGGCCCGGCGGGCGGCCGCGCGGGCGCTCCAGCGGCCCTCGTGCCGGCTGATCCGGATCGGGTGGCCGAAGCAGGCGCTCACCAGCTCGGTGGTCATCACCTCGTCCACCGGCCCGGCCCCGACGCACTCGCCGTCACGCAGCAGCAGCGCGTGCGTGGTGCTCTCCGGCAGCTCCTCCAGGTGGTGTGTGACCAGTACGCTGGCCAGCTCGGGGTGCTGATGGCGCAGCAGGTCCAGGCTGTCGAGCAGCAGCTCGCGGGCCGTGAGGTCGAGCCCGGTGGCGGGCTCGTCGAGCAGCAGCAGCCGGGGGCTGGGCATCAGGGCGCGGGCGATCAGGGCCCGGCCGCGCTCCCCCTGGGAGAGGGTGGGCCACGGGGCTTCCGCCATGGCCGTCATGCCGAGGGTCTCGATCAGTCGCTCACAGCGGTCGAGCTCCTCGGGGGACGGCTTGCGGTGCAGGTCCGGTTCGATGGTGTTGGTGAGGCCGGTCAGCACCACCTCGCGGACGGAGAGCGGCGAACGCAGCGGGTGGCGCGGGTTGACGTGACCGAGGTGGGCGCGCAGCTCGCGGATGTCGACCCGGCCGAGGCGGCGGCCCAGCACGTCCACCGTGCCCCGGGTGGGGTGGGAGACCGCGCCGAGCAGCGCCAGCAGCGTGGACTTGCCGGCGCCGTTGGCCCCGAGCAGCGCCCAGTGTTCGCCGGGCTCGATGGTGAGGTCGATCCCGCGCAGCAGGTAGCGGCCGTCCCGGACGACGTCGACGTCCCGGGTGCGCAGCAGCGGGCCGGCGGGCAGCGGTTCGGACGTGCTCATGGCGGGCGGGCCTCCGTGGGATCGGCGCCGGACAGGGTGCGGGCGCGGCGCCGCACCGGGCGGGCTGGCACCGGCCGTCCGCGTGCAGAGTACAACCGTCGGAGTGGCGGCGGCCCGGGGTGTCCGAGGTGTGGACCGGCTCCGGCGGTCGCCCCGCTCCGGGGCGCGCGGGGGCGGGCCGGGGCGCGGACCGACCGGCCGGTCCGCACGCCCCTGTTCGTGGCGGGCAGTTGGCGGGAGGATCGGAGCGGAGCACGATGCGAAGGGGGCTGGACGGATGGGGTGGGACGCGGAACCGGCGGGGCGTGCCGGAACGCTGCACGGGCGGTTCGAGGAGCAGGCGCGGCAGACGCCCGACGCGGTCGCCGTCCGCTGCGGCGCGCGGGAACTGACCTACGGTGAGCTGGACGCGCGGGCGGACCGGCTGGCCCGCCACCTGGCGGCGGCCGGGCTGGAGCCCGGCGGCCGGGCCGCGGTGGCGCTGGGCCGGGGCATCGAGGTGTTCGTCGCCCTGCTCGCCGTGCTGAAGGCCGGTGGCGCGTACGTACCGCTGGAGCCGGGGGCGCCCGACCCGCTGCTGCGCCATGTGCTCGCGGAGGCCGATCCGGCCGTGGTGGTGACCGAGGAGAGCCACCGGGTGCGGCTGACGGACGCCGGCGGGCGGGCCGTCGTCTGCGTGGACGCGCCGGCCGGGACGGGCGGGGCGGGCGAGGCGGCGACGGTCGGAGCGGGCGAGAAGGTCGGAGCCGTCGGGGCGGTCGGGGCCGTCGCCGCAACCGAGGCGGTCACCGCGCTGCCCACCGGTCCGCCGGTGGTGGCCACCGGCCCGGACGACCTCGCGTGCGTCTTCTTCACCTCCGGCTCGACCGGGCTGCCCCGGGGCGTGCTGATCGAGCACCGCAACCTGCTGGCCGCCTACCGCGGCTGGCACTCGGTCTACGGGCTCCGCGCCTCCGACCGGATCCTGCAGACGGCGAGCCTGGAGTTCGACGTCTTCACCGCGGACTGGGTGCGCGCGCTCTGCACCGGCGCCACCCTGGTGGTCGCACCGCGCAACCTCACCCTGGACCGCAGCGCCGACATCGCCGACCTGCCGGCCCTGGTCGCCGCCGAGGGCATCACCGTGCTGGAGCTCAACGTCCGCACGGCGCGCCGCCTGCGGGCGCACCTCGCGGCCTCGGGCGGGGCGCTGACCGGTGTGCGGCTGCTCACCGTGGGCGCCGAGAAGTGGTACCTGGACGAGCAGTTGGGCCTGCAGGGGCTGCTCGGCGCGGGCGTCCGGGTGCTGAACGTGTACGGCCTCGCCGAGGCCTCCGTGGACAGCAGCTACTTCGACGCGGCCGGGGCGACCGGCGGCGAGGGCAGCGAGCGGGTCTCGCTGGTCGGCCGGCCGTTCCCCGGCGCCCGGGTCCACGTGCTCGGCCCGGACGGCGAGCCCGCCCCGAGCGGGACGGTCGGCGAGATCGCGGTCGCCGGCGCGGGCCTGGGCCGGGGCTACCTCAACCGGCCCGAGGAGACGGACCGCCGGTTCCGGCCCGCGGCCTTCGACCCGGACGGCCGGGTCCTGCTGACCGGCGACCTCGGGCGGATCCGCGCGGACGGCGTACTGGAGTTCACGGCCCGCGCCGAGGCCGTGGTGGGGCCGGTCGACTCCGCCCGGGTCGCCGCCGTGGTCGAGCGGGTCACCACGGCCGCGGCCGCCGAGGGCGTACTGCGCTCGCACCCGGCGGTCCGGGAGGCCGCCGTCGCCGAGGTGGAGCCGGAGCCCGGGCGGCGGGCGCTGGTCGGGTACGCGGTGACCGACCCGGAGGCCGAAGGGGCGGACGCGTGGTCGCTCTCCGCCTACCTGACGAAGCGCCTGCCCGCCGGCGACCTGCCCACCGCGGTGGTGCCGCTCTCGGCGCTCCCCCGCACCAGGGCCGGCAAGCTCGACCGCGGCTCCCTGCCGCTGCCGGCGCCGCGCGACTCCACCGGCCCCCGGGCCGGTAAGGCCGGCGCGGGCGGCTCGGCCGGTCACAAGGGCGCCGGCTTCAAGGGCGCGGGCGGGGGGACCGGCTCCGCCCGGGCGGCCGGCGCCGGCGGGCCCGGCCTGTCCGGCTGCGGCTGGCTCCTCATCGCCCTGCCCTTCGCCTTCGCGGCCTGGCTGCTCACCGACTCCCTCTGGCCGGGCTCCACCGACCTGTCCCGGGTGCCGGACCCCTTCGCCTCCTACTTCCACGCCCTGTACATCGCCGAGTGGCTCTCGTTCGGGCTGGGCGCGGCGTTCCTGCTGGCCGGATGGCCGATGCTCACCGCGCACGGCAGGCCGCGGGGACTCACGCTCGCCACCCACCTGTCGGTGTTCTGGCTGCTGGCCTCCTGGTGGCCGCAGGACAACCTGTACCGGACCAGCTCACCGGTGGACTGGTCGCGGCAGTCGCTCCTGGTCTACGTCTTCAACGTCGCGCTGATGATCGCGGCCGTGGTCGTGGTCCGCTTCCTCGCCTGGCACCCGCCGTCCGCGCGGAGGTGAGGCGGCGGCGGGTCGAGGCACGCGGGCCCGGCCGGTCCGGCACCGCTCAGCGCAGGGCCTCGAACATCCGGCCCAGCGCGTGGTTCCCGGCTCCGATCAGCGCCTGCGCGGCCTCCAGCGCCTCGGCCTCGCGCGCGGCGAGGGCCAGTCCGACGGCGGGCTCCCGCTCGTAGCCCGCCGTCGCGACCAGCGGCAGGACGGTCACGCCGAGGCGGGCGCAGCGCGGGCGCAGCCGGTCCAGGTGGTCGTGGAGCGCCTCCTGGGAGATCCGGGCGCCGAGCGGCAGCGCGTCCAGGGTGCGGACCAGGTGGCCGGGGCCGCGGACCAGGTCCAGCCGGGCCCGCAGCACGAAGGCGATCGCCGGGCCGGTGAGCCGCAGGTTGATCTCGGTGGGGGCGAGCCGGCGGTCCCGGTCGGTGACGAAGTCGACGTCGTACCAGCCCCGGTGGCCCTCGGCCGCGAGCCGCTCGCCGACCGCGAGGCCGAACCGTTCGGCGATCGCCGCCGCGCCGGCCGGCACCACCCCCGGGCCGACCGTCACCCCCTGGTAGCGGGTGCCGTGCACCGCCATCTCGCCGACGCCGACCGGGTGGACGCGGCCGTCGTCGCCGACCACCGCGTCGAAGGTGAGGTCGCGCAGCCGGTCGGCACGGCCGCCGTCGATGTACTCCTCCAGCAGCACGTCCCCACCGGGCGCCGGCAGTTCGGCCCCGGTCAGCCGGCGCAGCAGGGCCCGGCCGCCGCCGGCCGCGAACACGTCCTGCGGGGTCACCACGACCGTCCCGTAGCCGCCGACGCCGTGCGGGCTCTTCAGCACGGTGGTGAGGCCGCGGCTCGCGCGAGCGGTCAGCCGGCGGGCGGCGCGGCGCCGGGAGCCCGGCTGCTCCTGCTGGGGGACGACGATCCCGTGGTGTTCCGGGGCCAGTTCGGTGAACAGGACGTGCGCGGCGGCCTTGGACTCGTAGCGCCGCACGGCCGCCAGCTCCGCGCCCTCGCCCTGGGCCGCCGTCCGTCCCCACGGCAGCACCGGGAGACCGGCGGTGGCGATCCGCTCCGCCAGGGCCGGCCGGTCGGCAAGGGCCTGGGCGAGCGTCCGATCCGGCGCGATCCCGCTGTACAGCTCGACCGGCCCCCACTCCAACTCCCTGGCGAGCCAGTCGATCCAGGCCCGCTCGACCTCCCCCGGCAGGACCAGCAGCGCGGGCTCGGGGCTGTAGCAGCTCGCCATCCCGGCGTAGTGGTGTGCCTGCCGCAGGCGCCGGGACCGCTGGTCGGGGTCCGTCCCCGGCGCGAGGAACTGTTCGTTGAAGTCGGCGACGTTCCCGAGGTGCACCGCCCGCCGCCCGCCCGTCCAGGCGCCCAGCCATCCGTCCATCCCGCGAGCGTACGGGCCGGCGGGACCGCCCGCAGGGGATCGGCGACACCGGGCGACGGCGCTCGCGCCCGGTCCCGCGCGGAGCGGCAGTTGGGGGGCGGGTCAGGGGCACTGGCCGGAGGCACCGGTCAGCGGCACCGGTCAGAGGCACCGGTCAGCGGCGCGGGAGGCCGGTGCCGGCGGGGGGCCGAACCCCTCCGCATGCAGAGCGGCCAGTTCACCGTTGGTGAAGGCGCGGCGCCAGAGGTACCGGGTCGTCACGGTGGGCTCCCGCGGCATTTGTTCACTACCTATCAAGTTCGATCAGGACAGAACACGGAATGGTCAAGGTCTCTGCAAATATCTAGCCAACGTTGTCAGTTCACCGTCAAACTCTGACCCAGCTCGTATCCCTGCAGCTACCCCGACTGGAGTCAGAGTGAGCCCCATCTCCTCTCACCGCCGCAACCTCGCGGCCGGAGCCATAGCGGTCACCGCCGCACTCGTGGCCGCCACCTTCCAGACCGCCACGGCGTCGGCCGCCCCCACCGACCACGCCGCCGCGATCGCCCAGGCCAGGGCCAACGTCACCCACAACGCAGGGGTGTTCGGCTTCGGCGACGGCCAGGACCTCCAGGTCAAGGACGTCATCATCGACGCCGACGGCACCCAGCACGTCCGCTTCGACCGCACCTTCCAGGGCCTGCCCGTGGTCGGCGGCGACCTGGTCGTGCACCAGGACGCGCGCGGCCGGCTCAAGGACTCCTCCCGCGCCGCCGCGCACGAGGCCGCGGTGGCGTCCATCGTCCCGAAGGTCCCGGCGCAGACCTCCGCGAGCCGCGCCCTCCAGTCCGCGCCGTCCATCGGCTCCGCGACCAGCTCCCCCGAACTGGTCATCTGGGCCGCCGACGGCACGCCCCGCCTCGCCTGGAAGACCACCGTCGCCGGTGTCGGCGACCACGGCCAGCCCGCCGGGAAGGTCGTCGTCACCGACGCCTCCACCGGCGAGCAGATCGAGAGCTACGACTCCGAGCACCAGGCCAGCGGCACCGGCCACTCCGAGTACACCGGCGACATCACCATCGACACCACCGCGCAGTCCGGCGGCTTCGCGCTGATCGACCCGGTGCGCAAGCACACCACCAGGGACGCGCACAACGTCTCCGCGGGCTCGCTCAAGGCGAGCTCCGGCACGCTGTTCACCGACACGGACAACACCTGGGGCGACGGGAAGAAGTTCTCCACCGACCGCGCCACCGCCGCCGTCGACGCCCACGCCAACACCGCCTGGACGTACGACTACTACAAGAACACCTTCGGCCGCAGCGGCATCAAGAACGACGGCAAGGGCGCCACCGTCTTCGTGCACGTCGGCACCGACTGGGACAACGCCCAGTGGTCCGACAGCTGCTTCTGCATGATGACCGGTGACGGCGACGGCTCCAAGGACCCGGAGCAGGTCGACCTCGACACCATGGGCCACGAGATGACCCACGGCGTCACCAGCGCGACCGCCAACCTGCGCTACAGCGGCGAGTCCGGCGGCCTCAACGAGTCCACCAGTGACATCTTCGGCACCATGGTCGAGTGGTACGCCAACAGCAAGGTGGACACCCCCGACTACCTGTTCAGCGACCAGTCCACCCCGCCGTGGCTGCGCCGGATGGACAAGCCCTCGCTGGACGGCGGGTCCGCCGACTGCTGGACCAGCAAGGTCGGGCAGCTCGACGTGCACAACTCCTCGGGCGTCGGCAACCACTTCTTCTACCTCGCCAGCGAGGGCAGCGGCAGCAAGACCATCAACGGGTTCACCTACAACAGCCCCACCTGCAACCAGTCCACGGTGACCGGCATCGGCAACCAGAAGGTCGCCAAGATCTGGTACCGCGCGCTGACCGTCTACATGACCTCCACCACCAACTACAAGGCCGCCCGCACCGCGACCCTGAGTGCGGCGAAGGACCTGTACGGCGCGACCAGCACCGAGTACAAGGCCGTCGCGGCCGCCTGGAGCGCCGTCTCGGTCAGCTGACGACCCGCTCCGCGCACCCACGGCGGCCCGTCGCCCCGGGGTTTCCCGGGGCGACGGGCCGCCCCGGCGTGCCCGGGCCGGCGTTCCGGACCCGCCGGGGTCTCAGCCCAGGACGCGGACCGGGGAGCCGGCCAGGAACGCCGCGATGTCCTCCACCGCCTGGCCGTAGAACGTCCGGTAGGTGTCGCCCGACACATAGCCGAGGTGCGGGGTCGCCAGCAGCCGCGGCGCGGTGCGCAACGGGTGGTCGGCGGGCAGCGGTTCGACGTCGAAGACGTCCACCGCCGCACCCGCGATCCGGCCCTCGACCAGGGCGGCGAGCAGCGCGTCCTGGTCGACGATCGCCGCCCGCGAGGTGTTCACCAGGTACGCCCGCGGCTTCATCGACGCGAACTCGGCCTTGCCCAGCAGGCCCCGGCTGCGGTCGCCCAGCACCAGGTGGACGGAGACGAAGTCGCTCTCCCGCAGCAGCTCCTCCTTGGTGGCGGCGCGCCGGACGCCGACCTCGGCGGCCCGCTCCTCGGTGAGGTTCGGGCTCCAGGCGACCACGTCCATGCCGAACGCGAGGCCGACCCGGGCCACCAGCGCCCCGATCTTGCCCAGTCCGAGCAATCCCAGCCGCCGCCCGGCCAGGTCCGCGCCGAGGGTGCTCTGCCACGGGCCGCCCGTGCGCAGCGCGTCGTTCTCGGTGACGATCCCCCGGGCGAGCCCGAGCAGCAGCGCCCAGGTCAGCTCCACCGGCGGCGTGGACGAACTCGCCGTCCCGCAGACCGTCACCCCGTGCGCGCGGGCGGCCGCGTAGTCGATCACCGTGTTCCGCATCCCGGAGGCCACCAGCAGCCGCAGCCGGGGCAGCCGGGCGAACACGGCCGCCGGGAACGCCACCCGTTCGCGCAAGGTCACGATGATGTCGAAGTCGGCGACGGCGTCGACCAGTTCGTCCTCCGAGCCGAAGTGCCGCGGGAAGGAGGTCAGTTCCACCCGTTCGGTCACCGGTGACCAGTCGACGATGCTCGTCGCGACACCCTGGTAGTCGTCGAGTACGGCGCAGCGAAGTTTCATACCGGCACTCTCGCAGACCCGTTGGGCCGGGGGGACAGGGGCCGGGCCGTCCACCCGACCGGGGCCCGCGTCAGACCTCCCCCAGCACCGTCCGGATCACGTGCCGGGCGTTGCGTGCCATCGCCGGGTTGGTCCTCCGGTAGTACGGCAGCGCGATCAGCGCCTGCGAGAGGGTCCGCCCGCGGCCGCGGATCCAGGTCGCGTCGTCCACACCCAGCGCCTCGCGGAAGACCTCCCGCGCCCGGGCGGGCAGCAGATTCCACGCCGGGAACAGGTCGCAGGCGGGATCACCCGTCCCCAGGCAGCCGAAATCGATGACCGAGGTCAGCCTGCCGGCTTCCACCAGCAGGTTGCCCGGCATGAGATCGGCATGCAGCCACACCGGCGGCCCGTCCCAGGCCGGGGTCCGCAACGCCTCCTCCCACACGGCCGTGGCGGCATCGCAGTCGACACCCTCCTGCGGGATCCCGCGCAGCTCCTCGATCGCCGCCCTGGTCTCCACGTCGAGCGAGGCGACCGGTCCGCCGCGGTGGGCCTGTGGCGCACCGGGCAGGGTGATGCTCCGCATCGCCGCCACGAACCCGGCCAGGTCCTCGGCCAGCAGCACCGGTTCGCTCAGGGCCTCCACCTCCGGGTTCTCCCCCACCAGCCACCGGTAGACCGACCACGGCCAGGGGAAGCCCTCGGCGGGCACCCCGTCACCGAGCGCCTCGGGGACGGGCCGGGGCAGCTGGGGCGCGAGCCGGGGCAGCCAGGCCCGCTCCAGCAGCACGTCGCCGGCCCCGCCCCGCGTCAGCGGCAGCCGGACGACCATGTCGTCGCCCAGCCGGTACATCGCGTTGACCGTCCCGCCGGACGGGAACCGCTCGACCGCCAGCCCCGCCCACTGCGGGAACTGCCCGGCGATCAGCCGCCGTACGAGGTCGACGTCCGTGGGGTAGGTGCCGGGATGCATCTGCCCTGTACTCATGTTCATGGCAGGTAATCGAACGGCCTGACGCCGGCGGACGTCAACCGCTTTCCGGCGACCGCGGCTGCGTGGCACACCCAGCGGGAGTCCGCTCCACTGTCGGCCTCGCCGCTCCCAGCCGCCGCTCCCCGCCGCCGCTCCCCGCCGCCACTGCCCGCCGCCGCACGGCCGGTCGCGCCGGCGTCCCTGCCGACCTGCCCGGGCGGCAGGGCCTCGGGGTGTACTGCGGCTCAGCCCCGTTCGAGGGCCGTGGCGTCGGCGACGATCAGCCGAGCGCGGTCGCCCGGGACGGACCGGCCGCGGGCGCGGCGTCGGGGTGAGGGCGTTGCGATGAGGGGCGCCGGGTGGGGGGCGTCGGGTGGGGGCGTCGGGGTGAGGGGCGACTGTCCGGTGGACATCCGGGCCCGCCTGGTGCTGGTGACTGTGTGTCATGCCCGACAGGCTAGGAACGTAGCCGGACCGGAAGCCACGGATCCGTCAATCGCCCATGACCATGGGGCGTGCGATTGCCACCCATGGTGGATTCCTTGCGCGCAATGGCCGGTTCGCCTCCGCACGGCACCGGTTCACATGGCGGCGGGGTATGCGACCCCGAGGGCGCCCGGGCCTCGGTCCCTGGTGCTCGGTGACCGGTCCCTGGTGCCCGGTGCTCAACAGGGCGTCAACGGCCGACCTCCCGATGAACCGGTCACCCGGGTCGAAGGTCGACAGGAATATACAGACCGGTCTACTGTTTCCACATGGGAGTCAAGGGAGAAGAGACCCGCGCCCGGCTGATCGCCGGCACGCGCAACCTGATCGAGGCACAGGGCTACTTCGGTACCGGCCTCAACCAGATCGTGGCGGAGAGCGGCGCACCGCGCGGCTCGCTCTACTTCCACTTCCCCGAGGGCAAGGACCAACTGGTCGCCGCCGCCCTCGTCCAGGCCGGGCAGGAGGTCGAGGAACTCCTCCGGACGCCCGTCGGCCGCAGCCCGGAAGCGACGGCACTGGTTGACCGGCTCGTCGAGGTCTTCATCGCCCGCCTGGAGGAGTCCGACTACAGCAAGGGCTGCCCCGTCGCGACCGTGGGACTGGAGGTGGCGGGAAGCAACGAGCCTCTGCGCCGCGTCTGCGCCGAGGTGTACGCGAGCTGGCAGCTCGTGCTCACCGAACGCCTCACCGCCCAGGGGTTCGGCCCCGCCGAGGCGGAGACCGCTTCGGGCCAGGCGCTCGCCGTACTGGAGGGCGCCGTACTGCTCGCCCGGGTGCGTCGCGACCGCCGCCCCCTGGAGGACGCCCGGCATGCCGTCCGCCACCTGCTCGGCGCGAAGAAGAAGTGACCGACCGGCCGCGCCCGTCCTGACCTCACGTGCGCGGCCCACCGGTCCGCCCGACCCCGCAGTCGGCCGAGCTCCGATCGGCTCCGCTTGATCGTCGCCTGAAAATATACCGACCGGTCTACCGAATATCAGCTGACGCACTGACTTCGACCAGGCCACCGAGGAAATCAACCGACCGGTCTACCGAATCTAAGCCCCTCGAACTCCCGTCACCGTTAGGCCACGCCTAGAAATATGCCGACCGGTCTACATACTCATTTGCCCTCCCCGCCTCCTCACTCTCACCCAGGCATCTCCCAAAAATATGCAGACCGGTCTACAGAAAAGGACCTCCAGATGAACTCCACCACCCCGCCGCAGCACCGGCTACCCCAGCCCCTGCCGCGCACCCTGGTCCTCGGCGCGACCGGTTTCCTGGGCCGCTGGCTGGTTCTCGAACTCCTCGACCGCGGCGAGCCGGTGGCCGCCGGCATCCGGGGCGGGCGCGGATCCGCACGGGACGGTCAACTGCGCCTCTGGCTCCGCGAGCACGGCGCCGACGACACCGCGCTGACCACCGTCGCCGCCGACCTCACCCGCCCCGGCCTCGGCCTCGGCACGACGGACGAAGCCCGGCTGACGGACATCCGCGACATCCACAACCTCGCCGCCCTCTACCGGTTCGGCCTGGAGCGCACCGAGGCGGACGCCGCCAACGTCGACGGCGCGCTGCACGTGCTGCACTGGGCCGCCACCCGTCCGGGGCTCCGGCGGCTCGTCCACCTCTCGGGCTACCGGGTCGGCCGGGACGCCACGCCGCGCTACCCACTCCCGGCCGCCGAGACCGACGCGCTCTACACCCGCCTCGGCGCCTACGAGGCCTCCAAACTGGTGGGCGACGCCGCCGTCCGTGTCACGGCCGCCCGCCTCGGCGTACCGCTCACCACGGTCAACCCGAGCAGCGTGGTCGGTCATTCGGTCACCGGCGAGGCCGGACAGTACCTCGGCCTGGCCGAGCTGGTCCGCCAACTCGCCCATCGGCGCCTGCCGTTGCTCCCGGGTTCGGCGCGGACCTTCCTGCCGGTGGTCGCGGTCGACCACCTGGCCCGGTTCCTCGCCGCCGTACCGGAGTTCGACGACGGTCCGGCGCACTCCCACACGGTGCTCGACCCCGCGACGCCCCCGCTGCCCGAGCTGATCGGTCTGCTGGCCGACCACCTCGGAGTGCCCGCACCCCGCGCCCTCGTCCCGATCGGCCTGGTCCGCCGGTTGCCCCGCGCGCTGACCGGCGCCGACCCCGAGACGCTCAGCTTCCTCTCGGAGGACGGCTACGACACCACGTCCGCCGACCGCCTGGCCCGCGCCGCCGGTCTTCACCACCCACCCGTCGCCGACGTCCTGCGCCGCTGGGCGACCCGCCTGGTCGCCGACGGCTTCGGCACCACCGCCACCGGCACGGACCCCCTCGCACCCGGCCGACGCGCACCCGGCCGACGCGCACCCGGCCGACCGAACCCGGATCGCGCCCCATCCCGAACCGGCCGGTTCGCCAGGTTCGGCCGCTTCGCCCGGTTCGCCGGGTTCGGCGACCGGCGCCGCTGACCGGGGCGGCAGCACGGTTCACCCCCGGCTCGGGCCGCATCGGGGGTGAACCGTGCTGCCGCCGTCCGAGCAGCGGACGCCCGGCGCCCTCAGCCCTCCCCGGCGCCTGTCCGTTCGAAGGCGAGCAGGGTCCAGGTCACGCCCGGGCGGGCGTGGAGGTCGGGACGGGTGACGTGGGTCAGCAGGGTCAGGCCGTGCCGGTCGGCGAGCGCGACGGTCTCGTCGGCCGGGACGTCGAACATCCGGCGGCCGGGCGGGACGGGGCCGTGGCGGAGGGAGAGCATCACCCGACCGGCGGGCGTGAGCAGACGGGCGAGCGCTGCCATCGCCAACACACGCTCCTGGTCGGCCAGATGCATCCAGACGGCAGTCAGCAGGACCAGGTCGAAGCGCTCCTCCGAGGCGGTGACGGCAGCCGCTTCGGGCAGCGCGTCGTCCACCCAGCGGATGTCGCTGTCGGCGTGGATCCGCTGCCCGATCCGGCGCAGCTCCTCGGTGGGCTCGGCGGCGACGACCCGGTGGCCGAGGGCCGCGAGGGCGGCCGCGTCCCGGCCGGTGCCGGCACCGAAGTCCAGGACGGTGCTCGGCGCCCCGGGAAAGAGCTGCAGCAGTTCGCGGTGGACCTGTTCGAAGGTCACCTCCTCGTACTGCACGGCGAGTTCCGCCGCCGCCTCGGCGTAACCTGCGGTGCCGGCCGGTCGGTTCACGTGCCCCCCTGGTGTGTCGGACGGCTCCGGCCAGGCCGGATCGCCCGCCACCGCCGGGACGATCTTCCCCCGATTGCCGCAGCGCTCCAAACCGCGCTTCTTCGCTTCGGCGGCCACCACCGGCGCGAACGCCCGGCAGGCCCGAAACAGATGCGGCCCGCATGCCCTCACGCCCCAGCGCCGGTCACCCGGAGCACCCCACACCTGGAGCACCCCCAGCCGGAGCACCCCCAGCCGGTGCACCCCCCAACCGGAGCACCTCCTCCACCGCGGCGTCCTCCGAATGGACGGCTGATCCGACGACAGCGCGCGCCCCTCCCCCACCGCTCACTCCGCCCTGCTGCCGCCTCCGCACCGCCGACCCCGCCGCCGGCCGCCCGCCGGCCCGCCCGCCGCCCGGGGCCCGGCGACGCTCGTTCCTCAGGCCTCGCCGGCGTGCCAGGCCGGCCACTGCCAGGGCCGGTCCACCCAGTGCACACGGGACTCGTCGCGTGGATCGAGGTCGGGGAAGAGCTGGTGGATCCGTGGCTCGAACTCCTCCGGGGCCAGCGGCTCCCAGCCGTGGCCCTCGAAGTGGACCAGGCGGTAGCGGCTGTCGGTACGGAACTCGGCGACCTCGACCAGGGGCTTTGACGTGCTGTTCGTTTCCATGCCCCCAGCATGTGGCGGACCTCCGCCGCCCGCACCCGGGGTACGGCCGGCAGCGTACAGCCGGGAACGGAGTGCGGAGCGAAGTGCGGAACGGACGGCGCGACAGAACCCTCTTCCGAGTCATGTCCCGCCGTCGGCGCGCTCGTTGAGTACGGCGAACGGGTCGCCGGACGAGGCGCACGGACTGCACCGGGATCGAGGTCGACCCGGGCGGTGGACCCGGCAGTGGCGCAGCGGCGATTCGGCGGCGGCGAATTCGGCAGCAGGAGGACGACGGCATGAGCGGGCAACCCGGCGATGGACAGTGGCAGTGGCCGACGCAGGCGTGGGAGCCACCACCGGTACCCGCCGCGCCCCCGGTCGCGTCGCCCACCGCACCCATGCCCGCCGCACCCGTGCCGCCCCCGGCCAGGCCGCAGCCCCGCCGGGCATGGGCGGCAGCGGCCGCCGGGATCGTCGCCGTGCTGGCGTCCGTCCTGGTGATGTGCGGGCCCGAATCGGGCGAGGAGTCGTCCGGCGTGGTGGCTTTCCCCGGTACGTCCCCCTCGCCCTCACCCTCGCCGTCGATTCCCGCGGTCCCCGACCTGCTGCCGGTACCGACGCCGCCGACCACCACCGCCCCGGCCCCGGCGGACGCGGCCCCGGGCGGCGCCGCGGGCCCGACGGCCGGCCCCGGCACGGCGTCCGAGGCCTCGCCGGGGGCCGAGCGGGCGGGAGTGGACGGCGCGCCGGGCGCGGCACGCTCCGCCGCCGCCCGGGCGAGGCAGAGCCGGACGCCCCGCCCGGCACCGGCCCGGAGCCCGGAGGCCCCGGGGTCCGGCGTGTCGGCGCCCGCGGGGCCGTCGGCCGCCGCGGGGACCCCGGGTGCGACGGGCGGCGGACCGGCCACGACCGGCGGCGGCTCGATCTGCGACCAGGCCGAGCGCTTCGGCCGCTGGCCCGCCGGCTCGGAGCAGGCCAGGCTCTGCCACAACATCTACGGCTGACCGGTCGCCCCGACGATCTGTCCCCGACAGCCCGGCCCGCCACCACCCCCGGTGCCGGGCCGGGTGCCTCACCCCGCCGGTAGCAGCCCCTTGTCCAACCGGGGCGCCAGCACCTTCGCCAGCGTGTCGGTGATGTGCCCCGCGTCCCGGTAGAGCACCACCCCCTCCAGGACCGCCGGGCAGTCCGGACCGGTCCCGGGGCAGAGCAGCGGCCCGAGGTCCAGCACCCGGACGCGGTAGCGCTCGGCGAGCCCGCCGGCGAGCAGCGGGTCCTGCTCGAAGGCCGTCTCCCGGGGGAAGAAGCAGGCGTCCGAGCGGCCGTCCGAGGCTGCCAGGCAGGTCGGGATGTCCTTGCCGGGCATCGGCGTGTCGCCGAGGTAGGCGAGCGGCGCGCCGATGGCCGAGAGGCGGTCCAGCGTGCGGCTCCAGCCCTCGGCCCGCTCCGGCCCGCTGCCGTACCGGTTGAGGCCGGCCATCACGATCAGCCGTGGCCTGGGACCGGTGGCCAGCCGGGTGAAGGTGTTCTCGCGCCAGCGGTCGCACTCGTCGAAGGTCCGGCCGAGGACGTTGTTGCGCACGGTCAGCGTGGCCAGCGGGCAGCCCGGCTTGACCAGCACCTCCAGGGCCCAGTTCCGCTGCTCGGCCAGGGCGAGCGCGCCCGAGATCCACTGGCCCGCGTGCGAGTCGCCGATCAGCACGATCCGGTCGGGGCTGTCCTCGGCGCCGAACAGGCAGCGCGGGCTGTTCTCGGCGCCGAGCGGGATCTCGCAGCCGTGCCCCGGGGGGAAGTCCTCCCGGGCCCGGGCCAGCGAGGGCGTCAGGCTCAGGACCCGGCCGCCGGGGGCGAGCAGGGCGGGGCCGTCGACCGCGCCGGCCGGGACGGCGATCGGCCCGGTGGTCTCGCCGAGGGCCCGGACGGTCCCGCCGCCCAGGGTCAGCCCGGCGATCAGCGGGATCACCAGCGCGCTGGCGCCGACCGCCAGGCCCCGGCGAGGGGCCGGGCTGCTGCCGTAGCGCAGCGGCTGTTCGACCAGCCGCATGGTCAGCCAGGCCGGGACGGCGCTCGCCGCCGTGAGCGCGACCAGGGTGGCCCAGGGCAGCGCGCCGTAGCGGGCCTGGGCGATGGTCAGCACCGGCCA
Organism: Kitasatospora sp. NPDC086009; assembly: GCF_044540385.1. Classification (NCBI taxonomy): domain Bacteria; kingdom Bacillati; phylum Actinomycetota; class Actinomycetes; order Kitasatosporales; family Streptomycetaceae; genus Kitasatospora; species Kitasatospora sp. NPDC086009. The sequence continues at coordinate 66,900 of NZ_JBITSA010000007.1, read as the reverse complement.
GTGCCAGAGGTACCAGACGTAGGAGAGCCGGCCGGCGGCTCGCAGCGGACGGGCCGCGAGCAGCCGGCCGACGTCGGTGGCGCCGAGCGCGCGGTGCGCGGGTCCGGCGAGCAGCACGGCGGCGGTGCCGAGGACGGGCAGCAGGGCGGCGCTGCCGGGGAAGGGGGTGTTGCGGTCGTACCGGAGGACGGCGACCACGACCGCCGCCGCACCGGCCCAGCCGAGCAGACGCAGGGCCCGGCCGACCGGCCGTCCGGAGCGGCCGGCCCGGGGCAGCCACCCGGCGAGGGCCGAGCCGAGCATGGCGGCGCAGGCACCGGCGGCGAACTCCCAGAGCCGGCTGGCGGTCGAGAAGTAGCCGAGCGGCGCGGAACCGGCCGTCCAGCGGATGCAGAGCAGCAGCGAGACGCCACCGATCGCGGTGGTCGCGACGGCGATCGCGGCGGTGCGCCGGCGGCCCCTCAGATAGCGGGCGAGGCCGAGCAGCAGCACGCCCCAGAGCAGGTAGAACTGGTTCTCCACGCCGAGCGACCAGAAGTGCTGGAGCGGGCTCGGGTCGCGCTCGGCGCCGAGGTAGTCGGTCTGCTGGCCAACGAACCGCCAGTTGGCGAACTGGCCGGCCGAGGCGATCAGGTCCCGGGCCAGGTCGGTGCCGCGCAGCGGGTCGAGCAGCGCGCCGCCGGCCAGTGCGGTGGCGACCAGGACGACCGCGGCGGCGGGCAGGATCCGGCGGGCGCGGCGGGCGGCGAAGTCCCGGAGGCCGATCGGTCGGGCCAGCAGCAGGCCGGTGATCAGGAATCCGGAGATGACGAAGAAGATGTCGACGCCGACGTAGCCGCCGGTGAAGGCCGGCACGGCGGCGTGGAAGGCGAGGACGGCGAGCACGGCGACGCCGCGCAGTCCTTCGATGTCGGGGCGGAAGGCCGCCCGCTTCCGGGGCTCCTCGGCCGGCTGCGCCTGCGCCGCCACGGCGGTGCCGGCTGCCGTCAGCAGCACGAGGTCGGCCGCAGGGTCGGGGTCGGCGGCCGCACCGCCGGCACTCGGCGCGGCGGCGGTGGCGGAGGCGGCGGAGGCGAACACCGTCACCGCACCCGGCTCACGAACACGATCCGGGACAGCAACAGGAACAGCAACAGGAACGGGAACGGCAACAGGAACGGGAACGGCAACAGGGACAGGAACGGGAACGGCGCGCGGCGGTTCGGCGTTCGGTGGTACGGCCGTTGACACGGCGGGGCTCCTTGCAGGGCTGGCAGCGGCGGTTCGGGGGCCGCGCGGCCGAGTGGGGCGGCCTGGCGGGTGAGGTCATTCCGCGCCGGTGGGGCGACGCGCAAGGGCGGCAGATGGAGGTCAACTAACAGACGAACTCAGCTCATTGATGGAAAATCAGAAGAGCAGCGGGTCCGCCCAGCCGGAGGCCAGCAGGCCGCAGAGCAGCAGGACGGCGGTGACGGCGACGGCCTCGGCGCGCCCGAAGCGCAGATCGGCGGCCGCCCGCTCGGCGGCGGTTCCCCGGACGGTGCCCCCGTCCGCGCCGGTGGCGCGTCGAGCGGGCGGGGCGACGTCGCCGCCCTTGCCGCCGCGCAGCAGCGGCCAGAGCGACCGGACGAGCGGGATCATCGTGTGGGCGGTGAGCCCGAGCAGCCCCACCAGCGCCCAGTACGGCTGCCAGCCGTGCAGCGCGACGGCCCGGCCGAGACCCACGGCCCCGGCGACCACGACCAGGCCGAGCCAGCCGACCCCGATCCGGGCGACCGTGCGGGCCAGCGAGCTACCGCCGGAGACGGCACCGGTGGGCACCCAGTCGGCGCTGCGGCGGCGCAGCGCGTGCGCGATGGCGACCACGTGGCAGAGCCCGCCGAGGAGTTGGACCCGGGTGACCTCGAAGCGCCAGCGGGTGCGGGACATCGCGGGCAGCAGGACGAGGGCGACCCAGATCGGCGGCAGGAACGGCAGGACCTGCCAGGGCTCGATCTCGTCGGGCGCGAAGAACAGCATGATCAGGGCCGGCAGCGGGATGGCGAAGACGTTCACCGCGCTGGTCAGGTAGCCGAGGATGCCGTTCCAGAAGCAGAGCCGGGCCGAGCGGCTGAGCGGCCCGCTGCGGAAGCCGGGATCGCCGACCAGGGCGAGCGAGCCGAGGCACCAGCGGTACTGCTGGCTGATGAAGGCGGGCAGGCCGGTGGGCGACATGCCCTTGGCGACCAGCGCGGGGACGTAGCGGGTGGTCCACCCGGCGCGCGCCAGCGAGAGGCCGGTGTAGAGGTCCTCGCTGTGGTCGATCTCGGCGAAGCCGCCGACCCGCTCCAGCGCGGCGCGCCGGTAGAGCGCGTTGGTGCCGCAGCAGACGGTGCCGTCCTGGGCGTCGCGGGAGGGCTGGATCCAGCGGTAGAAGATCTCCTGGGTCGCGCCGGCGGCCCGCTCCAGCCACGACATGTCCGGGTCGGTGTCGAAGCACTGGGGGCTCTGCACGATGCCGACCTCGGGGGTGTCGAGGTAGGGCACCAGGTGGTGCAGGAAGTCGGGGCGCGGGCAGAAGTCGGCGTCGAGGACGGCGATGATGTCGCCGTTGCCCTCGGCCAGGCCGTGGTTGAGGTTGCCAGCCTTCTTGAACCGGCCCCGGTCGGGCCTGGCCCGGTACTGGAAGCCGTAGGACTCGGCGAGTTCGCGCACCTCGGGACGGGCGGCGTCGTCCAGGACGAGGACGGTCAGCGCGCCCGGCCAGCGGACGGCGGCGGTGTGGCGGTAGGCGTTGTCCAGCACGGCCAGCGGCTCGCCGGCGGTGGGCAGCAGCAGGTCGACGCCGGGGTGGCGGGCGGGCTGCCAGGCGCGCAGCAGCAGGTCGTGCGAGTCACGGGTGAACCGGCGCGCCCGCTGGCCGTCGGCCAGGGAGAGCACCCAGGTCACGGCGTTGAGGACGGTCAGCACCAGGAAGGGCCAGAGTAGCGGCCGGCTGAGTGCGAAGAGGCCGAGCGTGACGGTCGCGCCGGTGTAGGAGAGGGTGGCGCAGAGCAGCACCCAGCGGCGCTGCGGGCCGAAGTACCAGTAGAGCTCCTGATCGTCGGGTGGGCTGGGCAGTCGCAGCGAGTCGTCCGCGACGGCGAGGCGCGGACCGGTGTCGGATGCGGGCATGGCGGTGCCATGGAGTACGGGCATGCGGAGATGGCCCCCCTGGGCTCGGACGGAACGTGGCCGTTCGTTCCGTCAGCCTCTCATATTGGCCTAGACCAATAATGAACGAGGTGTGACATCTCCACATCGCCGCAGGTCAGGACTTTGACATTGCGTCACCGCACTGATGGGACGTCACGATTACTGCTCGGTAAGGTCCTTCACCAGCTTCTCGAACCGCAGGTCTGGGCGGCGCGGGACGCCGAAACGCTCGTCGCCGTAGGGGAACGGCGAGTAGACGCCGGTGCGGTGGAAGCCCCGGCGCTCGTACCAGGCGATCAGGTCGGCACGCTGCTCGATCACCGTCATCTCCAGCTCGACGGCGCCCCACTCCCGCGCGACGAACCGCGCGGCCTCCTCCAGCACGGCCCGCCCGACGCCGCCGCCCTGCCGGCCGGGGCTCACCGAGAACATGCCGAAGTAGGCGGTCGGGCCCCGGTGTTCGAGCTGGCAGCAGGCGACCAGCTCGCCGGCCCGCTCGACGAGCAGCACCACGCCGTCGGGGTGGGTGACGGCTTCGGTGACGCCCTCGGCATCGGTGCGCTGGCCGTCCAGCAGATCGGCCTCGGTGGTCCAGCCCGCCCGGCTGGCGTCGCCGCGGTAGGCGGACTCGACGAGGGCGAGCAGCGCGGGCACGTCGGCCACGGTCGCGGTACGGAAGTCGAGGCTGTCCGCCTCGGGCCGGGCGGTGTCCGGGGTGGTCGCGGGCACGGTGGTCCTCTTCTCATCGGTAGGGCGGCGGCCGTTCGGGTGCCGACTCAGGCATCGTGCCACAACGGCACCGCACCCCCTGGCGGCCGAGGCCGCCGCCGCGCCCCGGCCCCCGGGCCGGGCCCGACGGTGCCACGGCCACCCGGGGGCCGTCCCCACGAGGTGGCCGGACCTCTGGCCACCCTGGCGGGTACATGGCTACTCTGCTCTCCGTCCGGGTCAACTCCCGGGCACCAGAGGCCTCATGGGCCCTCACCGGACCATGACCGGATCAGAGGAGTGTTCATGCTCAGCACGTCCCGCTCCGCAGGCCCCACCGGTACCGCCGCACCCTCGAAATCCCGCCGTCTACCCCTCCTGGGCGCACTCGCCGCGGCCGTCGCACTGGTCACCGGCGTGACCGCGCCGGCCTACGCGGCCGAGCCCGCGCCCGCCCCGAGCACCGGCGGGCAGGCGGACCGCCACCTGCCCGCCCTCCACCCCGAGCTCGACTTCGCCGGCTCCACCGTGGCCGCCCACGAAGGAAGAGCGAGCACCGCGGGCGTCGCCGCCCTCGCCGCCACCCAGACCCCCGGGCTGGACGTCTCCAGCTACCAGGGCAACGTCAACTGGGCTTCGGTGAAGGCGAACGGCGCCCGCTTCGGCTACGTCAAGGCCACCGAGGGCACCACCTACACCAATCCGTACTTCACCCAGCAGTACAACGGCTCCTACAACGCCGGCCTGATCCGCGGCGCCTACCACTTCGCCCTGCCGGACCGTTCCTCCGGCTCCGCCCAGGCCACCTGGTTCGTCAACCACGGCGGCGGCTGGTCCCGCGACGGCAGGACCCTGCCGCCCGCCCTCGACATCGAGTACAACCCCTACGGCGCCACCTGCTACGGCCTCGGCCAGAGCGCCATGGTCAGCTGGATCCGCTCCTTCAGCGACACCGTCCACGCCCGCACCGGCCGCTACCCGACGATCTACACCACCACCAACTGGTGGTCCCAGTGCACCGGAAACAACGGCGGCTTCGGCACCACCAACCCGCTCTGGCTCGCCCGCTACGGCTCCACCGTCGGCACCCTCCCGAACGGCTGGGGCTACCAGACCTTCTGGCAGTACGCCGACTCCGGCACGTTCCCCGGCGACCAGAACCTCTTCAACGGCGCCTACGACCGCCTCCAGGCCCTCGCCAACGGCTGACCCACCGCGCCCCACCGCGGGCTCCCGCCACTTCACCGCGGCGGGAGCCCGCTGCCCCTCCCGGGCGGTTTCCTCTGATTTCCCCCCACCCCGCATGAACCCGGCGAGGCGGGGCAGTCGGGGTGGCGAGCGCCGCCGGGGCATTCCCGGCGCAGCACACCGTGCGGAAGGGAGAGAGTCGTGAGCAACGACGTCAACATCTGGGAGTTCCGCTCCACCTCCGGCTACGTCACGGGGTCCGACCTCGTCGACTTCCGGGTGGAGGCCGTGGACGGCCACATCGGCAAGATCGACAAGCTGTCCGAGCAGGCCGACGCCCGGTACCTGGTGGTCGACACCGGGCCGTGGATCTTCGGCAAGCACGTCCTGCTGCCCGCCGGCACCGTGGTCCAGGTCGATTTCGAGGAGCGCAAGGCGTACGTCGACCGGACGAAGGACGAGATCAAGAACGGGCCGGAGTTCGACCGGGACCGACACGACCACGACGACACCGACTACCAGGAGAAGTACGCCGGGTACTACGGTCCCTTCTACGGCGGACCGGCGATCTGACCCGCCCACCCGTACCCGCGGGTTGACCCGGCCGCGAAGCCCGGCCGGCACGGACGAGCCCGGGCGGCCGCCCCCGACACCAGGGGGCGGCCGCCCGGCTGTACAAGGGGAGGCAGGAATGGCGGAGATCCTCGGGGCGGACGGGCACACCGTGGACCTGACGGGCTACCGGGTCGAGGGGCCCGACGGGAAGATCGGCCGGGTGGACCGGCACTCGGACTACGTCGACGAGCGGCACCTGGTCGTCGACACCGGCTTCTGGGTGTTCGGCCGCGAGGTGATGGTCCCGATGAGCGCGGTCACCGCCGTCGACGAGGACCGCCACACCGTGCTGCTCTCCCTCTCGCACGCCGAGATCGACCGCCTCTACCGCACCGAGACCTCCGGCTGACCCGGCCGGCGGGCCCGGGGCCCAGGGCGGGCGGCGGCGCTCCCCCGAACAGGGGCGGCCCGAGCGGGGGATCTCCGGGTGGCACGGCGGCGCAGCACGGGGGGCGGGCCACCGGGCGTGCTCTGCTGGCGGCAGGACCGCGAGGTCCGTCCCCGCCGCACTCCCGACCGTTCGAGGAGAACCCCATGCCCCGCCGCCTCGCCGGACTGCTCGGCACGGCCACGGCCGCCTCCGCCGCCCTCGCCCTGCTGGCCGCCACCCCGGCCGTCGCCGTGGCGCCGCCGCTCACCGCGCCCCGGATCATCGCCCACTTCGACCTGGCCCAGGGCCTCCAGCCGGAGAACATCGCCCTCGAACCGGACGGCTCCGCCGACCTCACCTTCTCCTTCGCCCGCGCGATCGGCCGCGTCGACCCCGACGGGAACCTCACCCTCCTCGCCACCCTGCCCGCCCCCGCGGACCCGAACACCCCGGTGCTCGGCGCCGCCGTCGTCAGCGGTATCGCCCGCGCCCACGACGGCACCCTCTACTTCGGGTACGCGACCGGCACCGCCGATCTGACCGGGATCTGGCGGCTCTGCCCCGGCGGTGCACCCGAGCGGATCTCCGCCTTCCCGGCGGACAGCCTCCCCAACGGCCTCGCCCTCGACGAGCGCGCGGGCCTCCTCTACTCGGCCGACTCGGCGCTCGGCGTGATCCGCACCGTCTCCGTGGCAGGCGGCGACCCGACGGTCTGGTCCGACGACGCGCGGCTCAGGCCCACCGCGGCCTTCGGCGCCAACGGCCTCAAGCTCCACCACCACGCCGTCTGGGTCGGCAACACCGACACCGGCACCCTTCTGCGCATCCCGCTCGGCCGGAACGGGACCGCGGGCCCGGCCGAGGTCCGCGCGACCGGTCTCCCCGGGCTGGACGACTTCGACTTCGCGGGGCACGGCGACGACGTGATCGCGGCCCTCAACAGCGGCAGTGAGGCCGCCTACATCGCGGCGGACGGGACTCATCACACCGTCCTCACCGGTGCGGACGGCCTCTCCAACCCCACCTCGGTGGCCGTCCGCGGGGACACCGTCTACGTCCCGAGCGCGGCCTACTTCACCCGGACCGACCCGAACCTGCTGCTCGCCACGGTGGAACGGTAGCCGTCGGCCGGCGGCCCGGACAGGCCCGGGCACGCCCCGCACGGACCCCGCACGGACCCCGCACAGCACCGCCGGAAGACGGCTCACCCGGAAGTAGCTCGCGCGGGGGATGCCGATCGTCTCCGGGGAGGACGCCTCCTCGCCCCGGCCGCGCCACGGTGGAGCCATGACGATCAAGCACTGCGGGCCCGGCCCGACCCGGCCGGACCTGCGTCGGACGCCCCTACCGACCCCGGGCGGGAGGCCGGCCCCGGGCCGGCGGCCCACCCCGGACGGGTGGCCCGGGGCGGTCGCCGCGGCATGGGGGCTGCTGTTCGCGGTACCCAGCTTCGTCTGGGCTGCGGGCAGCACCCTCGGTGCCCGGTCGACGGTGTCGCCGTCGCTGCTGAAGCTGGCCGAAGACCGGACCACCTGGTTCGTGGCCGTCCTGTGGGTGACCGGATTCCTGAAGCTCTTCGGGGCGCTGCTGGGCGTCGGCCTGACCCGCCGGCGCGGCGGGCGGACCAGCCGCCCCCTGGTGCTCTGCGGCGGCGGAGCGGCGGTGCTGCTCCTCTGGCACGGCGCTCTGTTCGTGGCCCACGGCGTGCTGGTGGAGGCCGGGGCGCTCGCCCCCGCACCCGACCTGGTCGGGCTGACCCGCTGGTACCTCTACCTGTGGGGGCCGTGGTTCGTCGGCGGAGGCCTGGCCTTCGCCGCCGCCACCACCCGGTACGTCCGCCGCCACGAGGACCGGCGCGGGCTGCGGCGCTACGGCGCCGCGGGGGCGCTGGGCGCGTTGCTTCTGTCGTTGGCGTCGACCGTCACCGGGATCGGATGACGACCGTCGCGCGGCCACCGGCCACGCGACGGTCCACGACGGCTCGGCGGGGGCGAGCCCCCGCCGAGCCGGTCACAGCAGGCGCTTGATGTCGCCGCGCGCCCGGTAGAACCCGCCGTTGCCCGACTCCAGCACCTCCGCCACCACGTAGCGGGCCCCCGGCACCCGGATGTCCTTGGGGAACTGCACCCGGCGGTTCCGGTCGAACCCGGCCGACACCACCCGCACCCGCACCCGGGTGCCCTCCTGGACGCACTCCACCTCGATGCCCCCGGCCGCACCGGCCGAGCCGGCCACCACCACCTCCAGCTCGGCGCCCGCCACCGCCGCCTGCCACCCGCTGCCGTCCACCTCGGCGGCCTGCGGCACCTGGCCGCCCTCGGCCGCCTGGACCGCCTGCTCGCTCGCGTCCAGGCAGGCCAGCGAGCCGTCGGTGGTCACGATGTAGAGCCGGCCGTCGCGGTACTGCATGCTGTAGGCCGAACCGCAGCCCGTGCCGAGCTTCCACAGGCGGGTGCCGTCCGCGGCGAAGCAGTAGACCGAGGAGTGGTTGTCCCCGGCGAAGACGTACCGGCCGTCGGGCGAGGACGCGCAGGAGAACACCGCGGCGTCGCAGCGGTAGCGGGCGGCCTCGGAGCCGTCCGTCTTGCGCAGCCGGTGCACCCAGCCGCGCGAGGTGCCGGCGAACACCTCGTCGCGCTCCTGCCAGCCGAACAGCACCTCGCCCTCGGTCGGTGTGTGCCAGACCGGGTCGCCGCTGCGGGCCGCGTAGCGGGCGACGCCGCGCGAGTGACCGTGGAAGACGCCGTCGTCGTCGCAGCGCACCATCCAGCCGTCGGTGCCGGTGGCCTTGCGGCGCCACTGGAACTCGTCCTCGTGGTCGACGGTGGTGATGCCGCCGCGCGCGTCGGCCACGCCGAGCACCCCGTCGTGGATGTCCAACCAGTAGATGTCCACGTCCTCGGCGATCTCGTACGCCACCCGCGGCACCTTGCCGCCCAGGTCGTACACCTTGCCGTCGTCGCACCCGGCGTAGATCCACCAGTCGTCGGCCACGATGCACTTGACCCCGTCCGGCAGCCCGTACCGGCCGGTGACCCGCCCGTCGTGGGTGAGGGTGTAGACGTCGCCGCGCTCGTTGCCGACCCAGGCGTGCTCCTCCCCGACGAAGATCCCGAACGCCGCGGCGCCCGAGCTGAAGCGCCACAGGACCGGCGCCTGACGGGCCGTCGACCCGCTGCTGACGATCGCCCGGCGGGTGACCGCCCGTCGCTGCCGCACCCCGCGCACCGCCGGGGCGTAGCCCTTGCGGACCTTCTCCCCCAGCTTCTTCGCCGCGGCGGCGGCCGCCTTCTCCACCGTCGGGTAGGAGGTGCTCTTCTCCTGGCCGCTCTCACCGATCCGCCCGTACCTGACCGTCACGACCACGCCGGCGACCCGGACCTCGTAGAACTTGTGCGCGCTGCCCGCGTCCTCGGACAGCTCCAGATAGGTGACCTGCTCGTCGGCGGCGACTGGCATGGCAAGGGCCCCTTTCGGGCGACGTCGGAAGCGTCGTCGCACGGGCCGTACCCGCCGACACCGCACAAGCTAGCCATTGCCACCGACAACGCGACGGGCACCCCCGCCCACGGCCCCGCGGCCGGGCTCCACGGGCGGCGGCCGTACCGACGGACGGCCGCCGCCCGGGTCGTCCGGCGGCTCAGCCCAGCCGGGCGGCCAGCCGGCGCAGGGCCGAGGAGAGGGCGGACGGCCGGGTCGACGAGCGGGCCGACGGCCGGCGCCGCGCCCGGTCGGTGTCGCACGCGGTCGGACCGCCGCCGAACTCCTTCGCAACGGAAGGCAGTTGCTCGGCGGACGAGGCGGACGAGGCGGACGGAGCGGTCGCTGTCGGCGCGGCGGGCAGAGCGGGCGTGGCGGGCAGGGCAGGCGTGGTGGTGCGGCAGGCCTCGGCGCGCACCAGCGCGCCCATGGCGGTGTAGACGTCGAAGGGCATGGTGGATCTCCTGCGGTGTGAACCCGACGGTGGACACGGCGGGACCGCTCGGGGGCCCAGGACCCCCGAGCACGGCCCCGGGGCCGGTCAGCAGCGCAGGACGGTCCCTCGCCCGGCCCCGTCGGGGCGGGCGGGACCGGTGCCGGGGCGGCCCGCGGCGCGACCGGGCGGGGCGCCGGCCACGAGGCCGGCCACCGTCCGTGGCGCCGCGGGCAGCAGGCCCGGCAGCGGAGCCCGGGTGTGGTGGCCCGCCCGGTGGGTGGAGGCGGTGCCCGAGGTGCTCCCGTGGTCGCGCCGGCGTTCGCCGGGCTCGGGGCAGGTGTCCGGGTCGAGCGGCACGGCGGGCGCGGCGGGCGTCTCCTGGACCGTCACACAGCGGTCCAGGGCGAGGCGGTGGAGGGAGTCGACGGTCCCGGCCCCGGTCAGCAGGGCGAGGACGGCGGCCAGCAGGACCGCGAGCACGCAGCGGGTCGCGACGTCACCGTGCCGAACCGTACGCCCCATCCGCGCCCTTCCGAACGACCCCCGTCGTCCAGCTAACCGCCGCCTCCGCCCGACACCCGCCCGCCCCACCCGATGGAGTGAAGGACTTCACTCACCCGGCGGATCCGGAAGGCGGGCAGGGCGCGACCCGGCGGCGGACGGATCGGTCGGCGGCGGACGGACCGGCCCGGGAGCGCCCGGAGGCGCCGGACCGCGCGTGCCTACCCGATCCGCACCACGGCGGCCCACTCCGGCGGGGCCTCCGGTTCGTAGTCCGGGTCCTCCTCGTCCAGGTGCGAGTCGGTCCGCGCCCGGGGGAACAGCCCGACCACCGTCCGGCACGGCGGCCGCGACTCCGGCCAGGGCGTCTGCCCGTCCGTCAGCACCACGACGACGTCAGGCCGGGACGGGCCCCGCAGCGCTCGGGCGAAACCCGTCCGCAGGTCGGTGCCGCCACCGCCCACCAGCGGGATCCCCTCGGCCCGGCAGAGCGGGTGCGCGACCCGGGCCGCCGCGTCGCACGGGAGCACGGTGACGAGGTCTCGGCGGCCGCCCACGGCCCGGGCGATCGCGGCCACTTCGAGCAGCGCGCTGCCCAGTTCGGCGTCGCTGACCGAGCCGGAGGTGTCGATCACCACAGCGACCCGGGGCGGTCTGCGCCGCAGGCTCGGCAGCACGACGCCGGGCAGCCCGGCCGAGCGCCGCGACGGCCGGCCGTAGGTGTAGTCCTCGCCCGCGCCCGAGCCGGCCGCCGCCGTGCGGACCGCCGCGCCCAGCAACTCCCGCCACCGCTGCGGCGGGTGGAAGGCCTCCTCGGCCCACCGCTGCCACGCCTGCGGCGCGGTGCCCGGCCGGGCGGTGATGCCCTGCGCCACCCGGAACCGCACCGCGTCCCGCTCCTGGGCGCTCAGCCCGTGCGCGCCGTCCGGCCCGAACTCCCACTCCCGCTCCAGTCCGTCGGCGCCGCTACCGCAGTCCAGCCAGATCAGGCTCTCGGTCATCGGCCCGAGGCTGAACCGGCGCAGGTAGTCCTCCATCAGACCCCCGTCGGGGAGCCCGAGGGAGGTCGGGCGGACGGCGCCCTCGGGCTCGACCAGCCCGTCGCCGAAGGCATCGTCGTTGATCTCGCAGTCGGCCGCGATGTTCATCCGCAGCCGCTCCCCCGGGCCGGTCAGCCCGCGCTCCTCGGCGACCCGGTCGCTGCGCCCGTGGTGGTCCCGCAGCAGGTGCGAGACCTCGTGCACCCAGACCGCGGCCAGTTCCTCCACCGGCGTGCGGTCCACGAAGACCGGTGAGACGTAGCACCGCCAGTGCCGGTCCACCGCCATCGTCGGCACGCGCCGCGACTCCACGGTGTGCAGCGCGAACAGGGCCGTCGCCAGGAAGGGCCGGACCTTCGCCGCGTGCAGCCGGGCGGCGAACAGCTTGTCGAGGTCCAGCCCCCGGGGCCCGTCCGGCACCGCCACCCGGCCCGCACTCATCGAACTCCCCGGACTCATCCGGCTGATCGGGCTCCCCTGGCTCCCCTGGCTCATCGGCCCGCCTTGGCGGCGACCCGGGCCACCGACCGGTCGGCCCGGTTCGACAGCGAGACCACCCCGGCCAGCCGCTCGATCGCGGCCGGGACGTCCCAGTCCGGCCGGCGCAGCGAGGCGAGCGTGGTCGCCGGCACGACCACCAGGTCCGGGGCGCCGGTCTCGGTCGCCCGGACGAGCAGCGTCCACGCCGCGTCCCAGCGGTCCTTCTCCGGCCGCTTGCGGACGGCGGCCACCACCCCGTCGAGCACGGCCTGGCGGAGGTCCCCGCGCTCGGGCAGTTCGGCGCCGGCCGGATCGGCCAGCAGCTCCTCCGGGTCCGGGAGGTCCATCCGGTCCAGGCTCGCCAGCAGCTCCAGCCCGGGTCCGTCCCCCACCGTGCCCCTGACCAGCAGGGAGAGGACGTCCCGGGAGGAGCCGGCCGCGGTGGCGAAGGCGACCAGGCAGAGCGCCGTCTCCCAGCTCCGGGGCGACGGCCAGGCGCCGCCCCGGCGGGTCTCGTTGGCGGGCAGCCGGTGGACGAGCGCGGGGCGGGCGGCGAGCAGGCCGCAGACGGCGCGCCGGGCGAAGGCGACCGACTCCGCCAGCCGCCGCGGGTCGAGCCGCGGCAGGGTGGCCCGGGGCCACGTCCCGCCGAGGCCGCGGACCACCACGTCGTGGTCGTGCACCCACTGGAGGTGGACGAAGCGGTTGGCCAGCGGCGGGCTCAGCTCCCAGCCGTCGGCCGCCGAGGCGCGCGGGTTGGCGGCGGCCACGATGCGGACCTCGGGCGGCAGTTGCAGCGAGCCGATCCGCCGCTCCAGGACGAGCCGGAGCAAGGCCGCCTGGACGGCCGGCGGCGCGGTGGACAGCTCGTCGAGGAAGAGCAGCCCCCGGCCGGCCCGGACCAGGCGCACGGCCCAGTCCGGCGGAGCCATCGGGACGCCCTGCTGCGCCGGATCGGAGCCGAGGACGGGCAGGCCGGAGAAGTCGGACGGCTCGTGCACGCTGGCGATCACGGTGGTCAGCGGCAGGTCCAGGGTCTCGGCAAGCTGGGTCAGGGCGGCGGTCTTGCCGATGCCCGGCTCGCCCCACAGCAGGACGGGGCGGTCGGCGGCCACCGCCAGGGTGAGCGCCTCCAGTTGGTCGTCGGGGCGCGGTTCGGTACCGGTCTCGCGCAGCAGGGTGAGCAGTGCGTCGGCGACGTCGAGCTGGGAGGCCCGGTCCGGGTCGGCGAGGGTGGCGGCCGCCGAGAACGGGACGGCCGGGGAGTCGGACAGGGACGTGGACATGGGCATGTTCGATCACCTCGGGGTCTGGGGGGAGTACGTGAATGTGGGGGAAGGGCGGCGGGCGAGGCCCGGGATCAGCGGGCGGTCGCCCCGAGGGTGCGGGAGCGGCGGTCGCGCGGGCGGCGGCGGTCCGGGCTCGGGCTGTGCTCGACCAGGCCGGCCCGGAACAGCCCGTAGCTGATCCGTCGCCGCGCGGCCGACTCCAGCTCGTCCCGCAGCGCGCCGCCGCGCAGCAGGGCGTCGGGGCCGAGCAGCCCCTCGACGACCGCCAGCGCACCGGCGGTGTCGCCGTGGTCGAGGCGCTCGCGGACACCGTGGAGGCCGGCGGGGCGCCGGTGCGCCTCGTCGATGGCCTGCAGGCAGGGCAGCGGTGTGCCGGTCAGCGCGACCAGCAGCTCCTCCCGGCGGATCTCCGCCGGGTCGTGGTCCAGCGCCGTCAGCACACCGTCGACCAGGCCGATCCGGTGCCTGGCCCCGCGGCAGTCCACCGGGCGCGGCTGCCCGGGCCGGTCCTGGAGCGGGGCCGGTCCGGCCGGCGCGTGGCCGGGCGCGAGCGCCGCGGCGACCAGCGGGTGCAGCCGGTCGGCCCCGATCGCACCGGTGCGGAGCAGATCGAGGTCGGGGAGCACCCAGGTCGCCGCGTCGGGCAGCACCGGCAGGACCGGGCCGGCGCCGCCGACGGGCGCGGCGACGATCCGCCGGGCGGGCGGCCCCGGGCCGTCCCGGTCCGCGACCGGCTCCAGGAGCAGCCGCCGCCGCGCTCCCAGGCGGACGTCCACCGGCCCGGCGGCGCGCCCCTCGGCGGCGAGCAGGATGTCGGCCTCGGCGGCCCAGCGGTCGACGGCGCAGCGGAGCCCCGGTGCGTCCGGCAGGGGCGGCGGCTCGCCCCGCGGACCGGGCTCCCGGTACGGCCGGGAGCGGCCGTCGGCGCCGGACCGGTGGCGCAGTTCGCCGCTTCGGTGGGCATCCCACAGGTGGCGGTGCAGGTCGAGACGGAACCGCCGGTCGGGGTGGGGGTGGGGGTAGTGGGAGGCACCGGCCGCGCGGTGGGAGCCGTCCCAGAGGGCGAGGCTGATCCGCTGGCCGGCGTCCGCCCAGGCGGGCGGCGTCCGGGCGACGAGCCGCACCGGGGGCCCGCCGTCGGGTCGGTGGGCGTCGTAGCGGGCCAGGGCGACCGTCAAGCCCGGGCGCAGCAGACCGTCCGGGGCGATCCTCGGCAGATGCCAGCGGAGCAGGTCGGGGGCCAGTCGGCGCAGGTCGGCGCGGAGTTCGGCGGCGAGGGCCCGGCCGTGGGTGCGCGTGACGGTGTGCAGGTCGAGGTCGACGTCGATGTTCGCGGCGGCGCAGGCTCCGGCCCAGTCGCCGGCCTGCCGGCGGGCCGTCGCGGTCTCGATCATGGACGGCGGCACGGCGAACTCGCGCACGCGCAGCCAGAGGGAAAGGCGGGAAGGCCTGTTCGCGGTCGAGGTGAGCATCAGCACTCACCTTGCGCGGACGGGGCCCCCAATCCGAATGCGGAAGGAGTAGTCATCGCGGGGAGCGTAGCGCTGGCCCCGTCGGGCTGTCAGCCGCTTTTCCGCAGGCTTGCCCCGACGGACCGGGCGCGACCCGACAGACCGGGCGCCCCGACGGCCGGGCGCCCCGACGGACCGGGCGTGCCCCGGACCAACCGGTCCGGGGCACGCCGTCGGCTCGGCTACGGCACCTTGGCGTCGGGCAGCCGGACGCCCTTCACCAGGCAGTCGCGGAACTCGTACCAGGGCGCGGGGCCCGTCCAGCGCAGGAAGCCGGCGGCCCCGGTGCCCTCCGACTTGTTGGCGAACCGGCTGCCGTCGTACAGCAGCTTGCCGGCGGTGGTCGCGGTGCCGGAGGTCACCTGGTGCGACCCGAGCAGGGCGCAGTCCTGGTAGCGGATCACCGGCCCGCGCGAGGGGTTGACGGCGTCGAAGCGGTACACGTGGGGCACGACCGTGTCGTCCACCCAGGACTCGAACGAGCGGGCCGTGTCGTCGCAGGACACGAAGGTGATGCTGCCCTTGTACCAGGAGGAGTCGATCACCTTGTGGCCCGGGCCGCGGATCTCGAAGCGGATGCCCTGGGCGTACAGGCGCATCACCGAGTCGGCGCGCGGCGAGTTGGCGCCCAGCTTGAAGAAGGTGCCGGTCGACTTGGCGTCGACCAGGATGTACGACCCGCCGATGAAGTTCATCGAGCCGCCGCGCTCGTTGCGCACGAAGACGCCGGACTGGAACTCCACCTTGCAGTCCCGGAAGGAGAAGTTGAGGAACTGGTCCTGCTGCTGCTCGGTCGGTGTCCCGCCCATCACCAGGAAGGCGTCCGCGTAGCTGCCGCTGATCTGGCAGTGGTCCCAGCCCATCTCGCTGTTGAGGTTGGAGTTGGCGGTGGGGCCGTCGAGGACGATGCCGGCCTTCCAGGTGCCGCGCCAGTCGACGTCGGTGTACCAGGTGTCCTGCACGCCGAAGGTCTTGGAGGAGTACGAGTAGTTGAACGTCGCGGTGGCGTCCTGGCTCTCGAAGGTCAGGCCGCTGATCCGGATGTTCCGGTAGCGGTCCATGTTCCGCCAGAACACGGTGTCGCGGACCGTCGGCGCGTACACGATGCGGGAAAGGCGCTTGCCGAACCCCGTGATCGAGATGCCGTCGATGACGCTCTGCTTGGCGCGGTCGGTGTTCTGGGTGGCCGGCAGCAGGCTGTCGGGCTGGGTGAGCAGGTAGGTGCCCGGCGGGATCAGCAGGACCTTCCTCGGGGTGACGCCGGTCTCCGGCGCACCGGCGAGGACCTCGGCCACGGCCTCCCGGAAGGCGGTGTCGCTGGGCGTGGCCCCGGTCGGGTCGGCGCCCTTGGCGACCACGTCGACCACGTACCCGCCCGCACCGGCCGCCACCGCGGCGGGCGCGGCGAGGGCGCTCTGGCCGCCGAGCACCAGGCTCCCGGCCACGGCGCCCGCGCCGGTCAGCCCGGCGAGCAGGGCGCGCCGGCCCGGACGGCGCCCCGGGCCGCCCTCGCCCTCGGGCCCGGAGGCCCCGGACCGCGTGCCGTGCGTGGAATGTGTGGACATCGCCAACCCCCGTCGATCAGAACTGTCAGGGCCACGACCCTTGAGTGGATCATGACCGAACACCGTGATCATCTGGCATGTCCCGGCCCCGGCACAAGACTCCGGACCTCCCGGATCGGCCCGCCCGGCCCGCCCGGCCCTGGCCGTCCGGGCCCCGGACGCGGGCCACCCGGGCGGGCGCACCGGACGGCGGGCCCGGTGGCGCGTCGGTAGCTTGGGCGGGACAGCCGCGGCACGGAGCAGCTGGGCCGCGCAGCAGCGCAAGACCGGGCAGGTTCAGATGGTCAGTGGCGAACTCGATCTCACCGGGCTCCGGCGGGTGTACGGGCGCCCGGGGAGCAGGCTCTTCTACACGCTCGTCTGTCGCAACGCCCGGCACTGGGGGTGGACCGAACCGGGCCAGTCGAAGTGGCGGTGCTGGCAGGCGCAGCGCCGGCTGGAGGGCGTCCTCGGCCGGAAGCTGTCGCTGCCCGCCGGGTCACGGGTGCTGGACGCCGGCTGCGGCGCCGGGGTGGTGGCGCGGCAGATGGCCTCCCGGTTCGGCCTGCGGGTCACCGGCGTCGACGTGCTGGACTTCCACGTCCGCGAGGCCCGCCGGCTCAGCGCCCGTGCGGCGCTGGAGGAGCGGACGAGCTTCTCCTGGGGCGACTACCACGACCTGGAGTTCCCGGACGGCTCCTTCGACGGCGTCTACTCGATGGAGACCCTGGTGCACGCCTACGACCCCGAGCGGGCGCTGGCGGAGTTCCACCGGGTGCTGCGGCCGGGCGGGCGCCTGGTGCTGCTCGGCCCGGTGGGCGCGCCGCCGGAGGAGATCAGCCCCGAGGGGCACGCGGTGCTGGACCCGTTCATGGACGCGATGGTCTTCCCCGGGGCCAAGCGGTACGACTCCCGCAGCCTGAGCGTGCTGCTCGCCCGGGCGGGCTTCCGGGTCGAGGAGGCCCTGGACGCCACCGCCCGCTACCGGCCGACCTCCGACGCGCTCTACGCCTACTTCCGGCTGCCGTACGCCCTGCTGCGGCTGTTCGGGCCGGCCGAGAAGTGGCTCAACCTGCGGTCGGTGGTGGAGATGTACCAGGTGCGGGAGTACGTCTCGTGGTTCGTGCACACCGCCGTGAAGCCTTAGCCCCGCGCACCCGACCCGCACCCCGACCCGCGCCCCGACCCGCGCCCCGACCCGCGCCCCGCGTACCCGACCCGGGCGCCGCCCTCAGCCGACCCGCGCGCCGAGCATCCGCAGCACCAGCTCGCCGTAGCGGCGCCCGAGTTCCTCCGGGCTCTCGCTGCTGCGGTCGGTGTACCAGCGGGACACGTCGATGCCCAGCGAGGTGACGGCGCGGGCCGCCGTGCGGACCTCGGCGACCTCGAAGGCGCCGACCGCGACGCCCGCCGCGATGAGGGAGCTGACCTCGCGCTCGATGTCCAGCCGCAGCGCGGCGACCACCGTGTAGGCGTCCTCCGGCAGTGCGTGCAGCTCGTAGTTGACCACCCGGCCGACCGTCCGCGCCCGGGCGTGCCAGGCCGTGAACTCCTCCACCAGGCGCCGCATCCGGGCCACCGGCTCGCCCTCGCCGGCCACCGCGTCGCGGACCAGGGTGAGGGTGGCCGCGTGGCCGGCCCGGCTGATCTCGGCCAGCAGGGCGGCCTTGGACGGGTAGTGGATGTAGAGCGCGGCCGGGCTCATCCCGGCGGCGGTGGCGATGTCCCGGGTGGTGGTGGCGTGGAAGCCGCGCTCCGCGAAGGACTCGACGGCGGCCTGGAGCAGCCGGAACGCCGCCTCGGGGCGGGTGTCGGCGGCGCCGGGCAGGGCCGGCCAGAGCTCGGCGATGGGCGTGCTGGTCATGGCGCCATCCTCGCAGATGAGTCGTACCGGAATTCCGGCTGCGCCGGCCGGGAGGCCCGGCCGACTGTTGACAGGGTCCCGCACCGACAGCATGCTAAGCAAGCGCTTAGTCACGAGCCCGGTCGGGTGGTCCGTCCGGCCGGCCCGGCAACCCTTGGCGGCCGGGCCGGCCGGACGGCGCGGGACCCGACAACTCCGCAGAACCGTGCGAAAGGACCCTCCGTGGTGCACTCCTTCAAGGGCCAGGTGGCCGTCGTCACCGGATCCAGCCGGGGCATCGGCCTCGGGATCGCGCGCGAGCTGGTCGCCCGCGGGGCCCGGGTCTGCCTGACCGCCCGCACCGCCGAGCCGCTCGCCGAGGCCGTCCGCGACCTGGGCGGCCCCGAGGTCGCCATCGGCGTCGCGGGGAAGGCGGACGACCCGGCCCACCAGGACGAAGCGGTGGCCCGCACGATGGAGGCCTTCGGCCGGCTGGACCACCTGGTCAACAACACCGGCATCAACCCGGTCTTCGGTCCGGTCCTGGACACCGACGAGGCGGCCGCCGCCAAGATCCTGGCCGTCAACGTGCTCGCCCCGCTCGGCTGGACCCGCCGCGCGCACGCCGCCTGGATGGGCGAGCACGGCGGCTCGGTGGTCAACGTCGCCTCGATCACCGGTATCCGCGCCTCGCTGGGCATCGGCATGTACGGCGTCTCGAAGGCCGCCCTGATGCGGCTGACCACCGAGCTGGCCGCCGAACTCGGTCCCCGGGGCATCCGGGTGAACGCGGTGGCACCGGCCGTGGTCAAGACGAAGTTCGCCGCGGCGCTCTACGAGGGCCGCGAGGAGCAGGTCGCCGCCGCGTACCCGCTGGGCCGCCTCGGCGTCCCGGAGGACGTCGCGGGCGCGGTCGCCTTCCTGCTCTCCTCCGACGCCGCCTGGATCACCGGCCAGACCCTGGTCGTCGACGGCGGCGTCACCCTCGGCGGCGGGATGTGACCGCCGTGACGGACGAACACGGGAGCCCGGCCGCCGAGTACGCGGGCCAGGGCGTGGTGGTCACCGGCGCCGGGCGGGGGATCGGGGCCGCGCTGGCCCGCGCCTTCGCCGCGGCCGGTGCCCGGGTGGTCGTCAACGACCTCGACGCCGCGGCCGCCCGGAAGGTGGCCGCGGACTGCGGCGCCGCCGCGGTGCCCGGCGACGCGGCCTCCGCCGAGGGTGTCGCCGCGCTGGTCGACGCCGCCCGGGCGGCGCTCGGCGACATCGACGTCTGGTGCGCCAACGCCGGCGTCGCCCCGGTCGGCGGGGCCGGCGCGCCGGCCGCCGCCTGGGCGAGCGCCTGGGAGGTCAACGTGCTCGCCCACGTACGCGCCGCCGACCTGCTGCTCCCCCGCTGGCTGGAGCGCGGCAGCGGACGGTTCGTGGCCACCGTCTCGGCCGCCGGGCTGCTCACCATGCTCGGCTCGGCCCCGTACGCCGTCACCAAGCACGGCGCGCTCGCGTTCGCCGAGTGGCTCGCCGCCACCTACCGCCACCGGGGCGTGCGGGTGCACGCCCTCTGCCCGCAAGGGGTGCGCACCGACATGCTGGCCTCGACCGGCGCGGTCGGCGAGGCCCTGCTGGCACCGACCGCGCTGGACCCGGAGGACGTCGCCGGGGCCCTGCTGACCGCGCTGCGCGAGGACCGCTTCCTCGTCCTGCCGCACCCCGAGGTCGCCGAGTACTACGCCGCCCGCGCCACCGAGCCGGACCGCTGGCTCGGCGGCATGAACCGGCTCCAGCGGGAGCTCGAAAGGAACGAGGCGCTGTGAGGGCCTGGCAGGTCACCGAGCTGGGCGAGCCGCGCGAGGTGCTGCGGCTGGCCGAGGACGTACCGCGCCCGGCTCCCGGGCCCGGGCAGCTGCTGGTCCGGGTGAAGGCCGCCGCGGTCAACTTCCCGGACGCGCTGATGGTGCGCGGCCAGTACCAGGTCCGCCCGCCGCTGCCGTTCACCCCCGGCGTCGAGCTCTGCGGCGAGGTGGTCGCGGGCGAGCGCGCCGGGGAGCGGCTGATCGGCACCCCGCTGCTGCCCGCCGGCGCCTTCGCCGAGTACGCCCTGCTGGACGCCGCGGCGGCCTTCCCGGCCCCGGCGGCGCTGGACGACGCGGAGGCCGCCGCCCTGCACATCGGCTACCAGACCGCCTGGTTCGCGCTGCACCGGCGGGCCGCCCTGCGGGCCGGCGAGACGCTGCTGGTGCACGCGGCGGCGGGCGGGGTCGGCAGCGCCGCCGTCCAGCTCGGCCGGGCGGCCGGCGCGCGGGTGATCGCCGTGGTCGGCGGCCCCGCGAAGGCGGCCGCCGCCCGCGAGCTCGGCGCCGACCTGGTGGTGGACCGGACCGCCGAGGACTTCACCGCGGCGGTCAAGGAGGCCACCGGCGGACACGGCGCGGACGTGGTCTTCGACCCGGTCGGCGGCGCGGCCTACACCGGCTCCACCCGGTGCGTCGCCTTCGAGGGCCGGATCGTGGTGGTCGGCTTCGCCGCCGGCGAGATCCCGGCGCCCGCGCTGAACCACGCGCTGGTGAAGAACTACAGCATCCTCGGCCTGCACTGGGGCCTCTACAACACCCGTGACCCGCAGGCCGTGCTGGCCGCCCACGAGGAGCTGACCCGGCTGGCCCGGGCCGGTGTGGTGCGACCGCTGGTGAGCGGGCGCCTCCCGCTCTCCGGGGCGGCCGAGGCCGTCCAGCGGGTCGCCGACGGCCGCAGCACCGGCCGGCTGGTGGTGCTCGGGGAGTAGCACCGGCGGGGCCGCGCCCCGGTCACCCGGCCGAGTCCGCGGCCGCTCCCGCGCCCTGCGCGATCACGTCCAGGGCCGGGCGCGGCGGGCGGCCGAGCAGGGCGGCGAGGTCCCCCGGCTTGCCCGGCCCGGTCAGGAAGCCGTGGGCGATCGCCGAGTACGTCCCGGCCACCATCGGCACCTGGAAGTCCGCGGCGCCCGAGGCCGCCACGGCCGCCCGCGCCCCGGCCAGCGTGCCGGGCCGGTACTCGACCGTCCGTCCGCCGGCCCGGGACAGCGCCGCCGCGACGTCCGCGCCGCCCACCGCCTCCTCGCCGACCAGCTCGTAGACCCGCCCGGCGTGCCCGGCCGGGGCCAGCGCCACGGTGGCCGCGACCTCGGCCAGGTCCGCGCGGGCGACCGCCGCCAGCCGGCCGTCGCCGAGCGGCGCGGTGATCACACCGTCCCGGTCCGGCGTGGCCAGCGAACCCAGCAGTTCGGCGTAGAGCCCGTTGCGCAGGATCGTCCAGCGCAGCGAGGCGGACTCGCGCAGTCGCCGCTCGGTCCAGCGGTGCGCCAGCGCGTAGGCCAGGTGGTCGCCATCGCCGGAGAGGCTGGTGTAGACCACGTGCTCGACGCCGGCCCGCTCGGCGGCCTCGATCGCGGCCCGGTGACGGGCGATCACCACGTCGTCCTCGCCGTAGCCGGCCGAGATCAGCAGCAGCGTCCGCACCCCGGCGAAGGCGGCCGCCAGGGTCCGCGGCCGGTCGAAGTCCACCGTCCGGACGGGTACGCCGGCCGCCGGGGTCCGCTCCGGGGTGCGGCTGCCGGCCAGCACCCCGTCGAGCCCGCCCGGCAGCGCGGCCAGCCGCTCCAGCACCAGAGCGCCGAGTCCTCCGTTGACACCGGTGACGAGAAGCACCACGACCTCCAAGATCGGTTCCGGGCCCGCGGCTCTCCGCGCCGCCCGGTGACCATCCTCGGTACCCTGACCGTTCGGCGTAAGGAGGCACTTCGATGTCAGTGGGGCACACCGCGGTAACCACCCCCCGGCCGGTGGTCTGGTGCGAGGACGGCGTGGACTGCGGGATCCGCGGGCTGCTGGACCGGCTCGGCGACAAGTGGTCCGTCCTGGTGGTGGTCGAACTCGCCCAGGGCGTCCGGCGGTTCCGCGAACTCCAGCGCGCCGTGCCGGGCATCTCGCAGCGGATGCTGACCCTGACGGTACGCCGGCTGGAGCGGGACGGGCTGGTGTCGCGGACCGTCCACCCGACCGTCCCGCCGCAGGTGGACTACGAGCTGACCGCGGTCGGCCACAGCCTGACCCATCTGATCCGGGCCATGGTGGACTGGTCCTACGACCACCACGACGCGATCCTCGACTCCCGGCGCGACTGGGACGCCGCCAACCCGGACTCCGAGATCCGCTGACCGCGCCCGGGGCCGGTGCCGCCCCGGCCCGCCCCCGGGCCGCCCCGGGCCCGTGTCAGCGGGCGAACTCCATCTCCGGGAAGCGCGGCGAGGGCCCGTCCAGCAGGTGGTCGTCGTGCCCGCGCAGCCACCGGTCGAAGAACGAGGCCACGTACGCCCGGGTGGCGAGCACGGCCCGCTCCGGGCGGACGTCACCGACGTCGGCCCGCAGCGCCTCGCCGTCCACCGCGCCCTGCCGGGCGAGTTGGGGCAGCAGCGACTGCGCGTCGGTGTACGAGCCGTGCTGCGAACCGGCCAGTGTGACGTCGGCGCGCCAGCCCCGGCTGTGCTGCCAGAGGGCGTCCCAGCCGGGCTGGTGGTGGTAGTCGCCGGAGTCCGCGCTGTGGGTGCCCATCAGCAGGAACGGGCGGTCCAGACCGTCCTCGGCGACGCTGCTCAGGAAGACGCCCTCGCCGGTCGGCCCGGGGAAGTGCAGCTGGCCGTCCATGTTGACGCCGGCGGTGACGCGCGGGTCGTCGTGCATGGTCTGGACGGCGGTGAAGCCGCCGGCCGAGTGGCCCACCATGCCGATCCGGGTCAGGTCCAGCGAGCTCCCGAGACCGGCCGGGAGCCGCCGGTCGGTGCGCAGCGCGGCCAGTTCGTCCAGGACGAAGCGGGTGTCGTCGACCCGGGCCCGCATCGCCTTGCGCAGCAGGGCGCCGATGTCGAGGTCGGGCGTGCCGAGCATGCCGGGGAAGACCGACGTGGCCAGGCCGCCGTCCGGGAAGGCCACCTCGGAGGCGTCGTAGGTGTGGTCGACGGTGACCACCACGTAGCCGCGCGAGGCGAGGTCCTCGACCAGGCCGGTGCCCCAGGTGCGGGGGTCGCCGAGCCCGGCCGAGTAGAGCACCACCGGGCGCGGGCGGCCGCCGCCGGGCAGGGCGGGCGCGTCCTGGCGGGCGTGCGTGCGGATCGCCGACCAGTCCGTCCGCCCGCTCGCCGCGCGGTAGTTGAAGACGGCGGCGCCGCCGTCGCCGCCGAAGTGCTCGGCGGCGCCCGGCTCCATGAAGCGGGCCCGTTCGTCGCCGACCGCGGGGCGCGCGGTCGGGTACCAGAGGCTGATCATCAGTTCCCGGGCCCGCCCGGGCTGCCACGGGTCCGCCCGTCCGGCGTCGGTGAGGTGCAGCGAGGTGGTGCCGACCGGGTACGGCCCGGTCGGCTGCGGCAGCCAGGCGCGGGCCCGGCGCTCCGCCACGGCCGGCGCGTCCAGCGCCGCCGCCGGCGCGACCGCCGTGCCCAGCACCGCCGTGGCCGCCAGCAGCGCCGCGATCCTGGTCCGCCTGCCCTGCCCCGGCCCCCGCCTGCGCGTGACACCCCGCACGACCTCCCGCGTCACTCCCCGCATGGCTCCCCCAGCTCCTCACCGTCGACGACCGCCGCCCACCGGCCGGGCCCGTACCGTGACCGTAGGGGCCGGGGTGGTGCACGAACGTCATACCGCGGAGCCAAGTGCCGCCGTGCTACCGCGGTATGACACGCCGGGCGCGGTGCCCGACGGTCACCCGCCCGGCGGCCCGCGCCCAGGGGCCCGCGCCTAGCGGTCGCCCGCCCGGTGGCGCTTGAGCTCGCGCCGGGCCAGCGAGCGCTTGTGCACCTCGTCCGGTCCGTCGGCCAGGCGCAGGGTGCGGTTGCCGGCCCAGAGCTGGGCGAGCGGGGTGTCCTGACTGACGCCGGCCGCGCCGTGGGCCTGGACGGCCTTGTCGAGGATCCATTCGACGGTGCGCGGGGTGGCGATCTTGATGGCCTGGATCTCGGCGTGCGCGCCGCGGTTGCCGACGGTGTCCATCAGCCAGGCGGTCTTCAGCACCAGCAGCCTCAACTGCTCGATCCGGACCCGGGATTCGGCGATCCAGTCCTGCACCACGCCCTGCTCCGCGAGCGGGCGCCCGAAGGCCACCCGGTCCAGCGTCCGGCGGCACATCAGCTCGACGGCGCGTTCGGCGATGCCGATCGCCCGCATGCAGTGGTGGATCCGGCCGGGCCCGAGCCTGGCCTGGGCGATCGCGAAGCCGGAGCCCTCGGCGCCGATCAGGTGGCCGGCCGGGACCCGGACGCCGTCGAAGTGGACCTCGGCGTGGCCGCCGTGGTCGGCGTCGTCGTAGCCGAACACCTTCATGCCCCGCCGGACGGTGACCCCGGGGGTGTCGCGCGGGACGAGGATCATGCTCTGCTGACGGTGCGGCTCGGCGCCGGGGTCGGTCTTGCCCATCACGATGAAGATCCGGCAGCGCGGGTTCATCGCGCCGGTGATGTACCACTTGCGCCCGGTCACGACGTACTCGTCGCCGTCGCGCTCGATCCGGGTGGCGATGTTGGTGGCGTCCGAGGAGGCGACGTCGGGCTCGGTCATCGCGAAGGCGGAGCGGATCTCGGCGTCCAGCAGGGGCCGCAGCCACCGCTCGCGCTGCTCGGCGGAGCCGAACTGGGCGAGCAGCTCCATGTTGCCGGTGTCCGGGGCGGCGCAGTTGAGGGCGGGCGGCGCGAGTTGCGGGCTGCGCCCGGTGATCTCGGCGAGCGGCGCGTACTGGAGGTTGGTCAGGCCGGCGCCGCCCTGCCCTGGCCGGTCCGGGTGGTCCGCGTGGTCCGGGTGGTCCGGGCGGTCCGGCAGGAAGAGGTTCCACAGGCCCTGCTTGCGGGCCTCGGCCTGCAGCTCGGCGACGATCGGCGGCACGTCCCAGGCGGGCCGGCCGGGGTCGGCCAGCTGGGCCTCCAGGACGGCTTCGGCCGGGTACACGTGCCGGTCCATGAAGGCCAGCAGGCGCTCGCGCAGCTCTTCGGTCCGGGCGTCGTAGGCGAAATCCATCGGTCGGTGCTCCTACCGGGCGGTGAGGGTGGTCAGGCCGTGTTCGGCGAGGACGGGTGCGATCTCGGCGGCCCGCTCGAAGCCGGCGCCGAGGGTGCGGCCCTGCCGGAAGCGGAAGTGGATGCCCTCGGCGACGACGGCGAGCTTGAAGGAGGCGAAGGCCACGTACCAGTCGAGGTCGGCGGCGGCGCGTCCGGTGAGTTCGGCGTAGCGGGCGACGAGTTCGGCGGCGGCGGGGAAGCCGGGGGCGGTGGCGGCGGAGGGGATGATGCCGCCGCCGACACCGGCGAGTTCGGTGTACATCACCAGCAGGCCGACGTCGGTGAGCGGGTCACCGAGGGTGGACATCTCCCAGTCCAGGACGGCGGTGATGGCGTCGTGCCCGTCGACGAGCACGTTGTCCAGCCGGTAGTCGCCGTGGACGAGCGCGGGCGCCGGGGAGTCGGGCAGCCGGGCGGCGAGCAGCTCGTGCAGCCGGTCGACGCCGGGCAGGTCCCGGCTGCGGGAGGCGGCGAGCTGGGTGGACCAGCGGCGCAGCTGGCGCTCCAGGAAGCCCTCGGGGCGGCCGAAGTCGGCGAGGCCGACGGCGGCCGGGTCGATCCGGTGCAGGGCGGCGAGGGTGTCGACCAACTGCTCGCCGAGGGCGTGGACGCGCTTCTCACCGAGGGCGGCGAGCGGGCCGGCGTCGCGGTGCGCGGTGCCGGGGACGTACTCCATCAGGTACCAGGGCGCGCCGAGGACGTCCGCGCCGGTGTCCAGCAGCAGGGTGGCGGGGACAGGGACGCCGGTGCCGCGCAGGGCGGTCATCACCCGGTGCTCGCGGCCCATGTCGTGGGCGGTGGCCAGCACGTGCCCGAGCGGCGGGCGGCGCAGCACCCAGCGGGAGGTGCCGTCGGTCAGCAGGTAGGTGAGGTTGGAGCGGCCGCCCTCGATCAGCTCGGCCCGCAGCGCGCCCCGGACGGTGCCGGGCAGTTCGCGGTCCAGATGGCCGCGGAGCCGGTCGAGGTCCAGGCCGGGCGGGTCGGCGGGGGTGTCGGGCATGGGCTCACTCTCCTGGTCAGCGTTTCTGACTAAGCGCTTGCTTAGCATTCAGCGGAGGGCTGTGCGCTGTCAATGCCGCCGTACCGCCACAATGTCGCCATGAGGTTGATCCACACCCTGGCCGGCGCGCTGATCCTGGTGCTCACCGTCGCGAGCATCCTGCGCACCCTGGTCGTGCCGCGCGGCCTGTACTCCTCCCTGGTGCACCGGCTCTGGCGGGGCCTGCGGGCGCTGCTGCGGCTGTCCGCCACGCCCTTCGGCGGCTACCGCGCCCAGGACCGGGCGCAGACCTGGCTGGCGCCGCTGATCCTGCTGGGCATGCTCGGGGTGTGGCTCGGCAGCATGCTGCTCGCGTACACCCTGCTGCTGCACGGCACCTCGCGGCTGAACTGGGCGGTCTCCTTCCGGGAGGCCGGCTCCAGCCTCTTCACCCTCGGCTTCGCCAGCGGGGACCGGCTCCACCTCTCGGTCATCGACTTCATGGCCGCCGCCAGCGGCCCGCTGGTGATCGCCCTGCAGATCGCCTACCTGCCGACCCTGTACGGCGCCTACAACCGCCGCGAGGTGGAGGTGACGCTCCTCAAGTCCCGGGCCGGCGAACCCGCCTGGGGCCCGGAGCTGCTGGCCCGGCAGTCCCTCGTGGACACCGAGACGGCGCTCCCCCAGCTCTACCGCGACTGGGAGCGGCTCGCCGCCGACATCGGCGAGAGCCACTCCAACTACCCCGTACTGCTGTCGTTCCGCTCCCCGCAGCCGAACCGCAGCTGGGTGGTGGGCCTGATCGCCGTCATGGACGCCGCCGCGATCCACCTGGCGATCAACCCGCGCTCGGCGCCGCCCGAGGCCCGCCTCGTCCTGCGGGCCGGCTTCACCGCGCTGCGCGACGTCGGCAGCTCGCTGCGCGTCGCCTTCGACCCGGACCCGGCGCCGGACAGCCCGATCCGCCTCAGCTTCACCGAGTTCGACGCGGCGGTGGCGATGATCACCGCCGCCGGGTTCCCCCGCGAACGCTCCGCCGCCGACGCCTGGCCGCACTTCCACGGCTGGCGCGTCAACTACGAGGCCCTGGCCTACGAACTGGCCCGCCGCAGCGACGCCGTGCCCGCCCTGTGGACCGGCCCGCGCGACTTCACCGCCCCGCCCATCCCCCCGGCCCGCCCCGCCGACCGCCGCCCGGAGGCACCGCCCCAGGGCTGGTGAGCCGGCGGCCACCCGGCCGGACGTCAGTACCCGGGTGCGCCGCCGTCGGGCCACCGGCACGCCCGGGCCATCGCCACCAAGGGCGGCGCCTCGGCGGTGGGCGGGACCTCGTTCACGACCTCGTAGCCCCACGCCTCGTACAGGGCGAGCACCTTGCCGCCCCCGGCCGCGGGGTTGACCATCAGCATGACGCGCTCCTCGCCACGGCCGCCCGCGAGCCCCTCGTGGATCCGGCGGGCAGCACCGGTGCCGCGCCAGCGTGCGCGCACCCCCAGCTCCCTGAGCGCGAAGGTCGGCGCGGCCGTCAGCTCCGGAGGTGTCGCCCTGGCCAGCCGGGCCCACCAGCGGTCGCCGGACTCCACGGTGTTGCCGTACGCGTACCCGACCGGCTCGGTGCCGTCGTACCCGAGGACGGCCTCGAACCCCGGCTGCCCGCTGTGCAGCTCCAGGCGCTCGACGAAGGCCGCGACGGCGTAGTTCGGCAGGTGCAGCAACGGCGCCCGCACCTCCGCGTACAGCGCGACCAGCGCCCGGCGCAGGGCCGCCGTCAGTTCCCGGTGGTGGTGCAGCACCGTCTCCGTCATGGGGCAGCCCTCTCCGGCTCGCGAACGTCCTGCTCCCACCGTTCCGCACGAACACCGCCCGCCGCCAGAGGGGGTTCGGCACGCCGCCGAACCGGCCGAGCACGCCGCCCGCGCTCCGGGACCGGGTATCGCGGCCCCGGCCGTGGGGCGGCGGTCGCGTCGGACGGCCGCCGCACGGGCGCGGCGCGTCAGACGTCGACCGGGGCGGCGGTGGCCAGCGAGCGCTCGGCGGCGGAGAGGATCTCGACCACCCGCAGGCCGAAGGCCGCGCCGCAGGGGTGGGGCTCGCCGGTGCGGGCGGAGTCGCGCAGGGCGTCCAGGGCGCGGTGGAGCGCGGCCAGCGGGCCCTCGCCGCGCTCGGGCAGGTGGACGACGCCCGACTCGCCGCGCAGCTCCATGCCCGTGCCGCCGGCCGCGAGCGGGGCGGTCAGGCTGAGCGCGAGGGTGCTGGACGCGCCACCGGCGTGCAGCAGCACGAGGTGGACGGTGTCCCGGGGGCCGGCGACCGCGGTCACCCGGACCGCGTCGCCCAGCACCGGGAGCAGCACCGAGAGCGCGTGGGGGCCGACGTCCCAGAGCGCGCCCTTCTCCTGCCGCCAGGGCGAGGCCGCGTACGGGCTGGTGCTGTCGGGTGCGAAGACCGAGCCGAGCCAGTCGGAGCGGCCGGTGAACCAGCCGCCGGTGGCGGCCTGCTTCTCGATCCACGGCAGCTGCTCGCCGCCGAAGCGGACGGTGAAGAAGACCACCGTGGCGACGCCGTGCGCCTCGGTGGCCTGGACGACACGCCGGGCGTCCGGGACGGTCAGCGCGACCGGCTTGTCCAGCAGCAGGTGGCAGCCGGCCTCGGCGGCGCGCACCGCGAGGTCCGCCTGGACGGTCGGCGGCAGCGCGATGGAGACGGCGTCCACCTCGGCGAGCAGCCGGTCGAGGTCCTGGTGGCCGGGCACGCCGTGCGCCTCGCCGAGCGCGGCGGCCGCCTCGGGCCGGCGGCCCCAGACGCCCGCGAGCTCGAAGTCGGGGTGCTCCGCCAGTACGGGCGCGTGCACCCGCTCCGCCCAGGGGCCGGTGCCCAGCAGTCCGATCCGCATGCTCTCTCTTCTCCCTCGCTCGTCCCTGCCCGGCGCCGTCGCGCGCTGCTCAGCGCTGGACGCGGGCCAGGGTGAAACCGTCGTAGCCCTTGCTGCCGACCGTCTGTACGGAGGTCGCGGACACCCGCGGCTCGGCGGCGATCAGGTCGTGCAGCCGGCGGATCGCGACCACCGCCGGGTCGTCGCTGTCCGGGTCGGCGACGGCGCCGCGGCGCACCACGTTGTCGACCACGATCAGCGAGCCCGGGGCGGTGAGCTCCAGCGCCCGGGCGAAGTACTCGGGGTTGCTCTGCTTGTCGGCGTCGATGAAGACCAGGTCGAACGGCTCGGCGCCGTCCGCCACCAGCGCGGCCAGCGAGTCGGCGGCGCGGCCGAGCCGGACCTCGGCGACCTTCTCCAGGCCCGCCCGCGCGAGGTTCGCCCGGGCGACCTCGGCGTGCGCCGGGTCGATCTCCAGGGTGATCAGGGTGCCGTCGGCGGGCAGTGCCCGGGCCAGCCAGATCGCGCTGTAGCCGCCGAGCGTGCCGACCTCCAGGATGCGCCGCGCGCCCTGGGTGAGGGCCAGCAGGTGCAGCAGCTTGCCCTGGTTGGGCGCCACCGCGATGGGCGGCAGCCCCGCGGCTTCGGCGGCGGCCGTCGCGGCCTCCAGCACCGGGTCGTGCCCGACCATCCGCTCGGAGAAGTAGGCATCCACCGCGTCCCACGTCTGCTCCGCCACAACGCCCTCCACCTGCTGCTTTACATGCCACCGCCGGGGTAGCCCGATGCTACCCCGGCGGGAGGACTGCTCTGCTGGAACGCTCCGGTGCCGATCAGTCCACCGCGGGAGCGCCCACCGCGGGCTCGGCGGCGGCCGCCGCCTCCTCGGCCTCGCGGGCCCGGGCGGCCTTGCCGGCCCGGCGCTTCATCAGCCAGGCCGAGAGGGCGCCGCCGGCCGCGGCCAGCAGCAGACCCACCCAGGAGAAGCGCGACAGCCACTGCTCGGCGACCTTGCCGACCTGGTACACCAGCAGGGTGGTGCCGCCGGCCCAGACCACGCCGCCCAGCACGTTGGCGATCAGGAACTTCCAGTACGGCATCTTCAGCGCGCCCGCGAGCGGGCCGGCGAAGATCCGCAGCAGCGCGATGAAGCGGCCGAAGAAGACCGCCCACATGCCCCACTTCTGGAACGAGCGCTCGGCGCTGGCCAGGTGGTCCGGCCCGAAGTGCTTGGGGAACTTCCGTCCGAGCTTCTCGAACAGCGGCTTGCCGCCCTTGCGCCCGATCGAGTAGCCGATCGAGTCGCCGATGATCGCCCCGAGGATCGCGCAGACCGCGACCCAGACCGGGCTGACCACACCGCGGGCGGACAGCAGGGCCGCCGACACCAGGGCGATCTCGCCGGGCAGCGGGATGCCCAGGGACTCCAGCCCGATGATCAGCGCGACCAGGGCGTACACCGCACCCGGTGGGACGCTCTCGATCCAGGCGTCGATGTGCAAGGCCGTACCTCCGTGGCAGGACGAGATCCGTTCGTGGGACGGGCCGTGCCCGGTCCGGTGGGTCTCGACGACGATCCGATGGCGGCACCAGGCCGCTCCCCGAAAGATGCAGCCTAACGTGCCGGGCGGCCTGTCCCCCCGGCCGATCACCCCCGATTACGACGTACGACACACCTCCGTGGTTCCGGGTGGCGGCACCCGGCGTCGGGAAGCGAGGCCGGGCCCGACCGCCCGGCGGCGCCGGGCCGGCCCTGCGGCGCCGGATCAGCGCGCGCCGGCCCTGGAACGGCGGTGGTAGTCCACGGTGACGATCGCGAGCAACGGGCCCCAGAGCAGCAGCGGGGCGTAGCAGAGGGTCATGGCCAGACCGGCCAGGCCGTGCGGGGCCTCCGGGTTGCCCATGGCGTTCGGGCCGTACCACCCGCCGAAGCCGGCGGCGAAGGTGAGCGCGGTGACCGCCACCGCGCCCAGTCCGGCGGGGACCACGGCAGCCCATGGACGCACCCGGCGGCCGCCGATCAGCGGCAGCCAGCGGGGGGTGACCCGGCCCCAGGGGCGGACCAGGCCCAGGGAGAGGAAGGCCAGCGTCTCGGCGAGCGCGCTCAGGGCGAGCACGTAGAGGGTGGCCCAGCCCGGCATGTGGGCCGTCATCTGCCGTTCCATCGCCCCGGAGAATCCGACCGGGATGCCGACGCCCAGGGCGACCCGCCAGAGCCCGGACGGGACGGCGGTCAGCGCCGCGACCTTGGCCACCCGGACCGCCCACGGTGCGGCGGGCCGGTACGGGAGCGGGGTGGCGACGGCACTGGTGGTGGGGGTGACTGCGGTGCCCAGCATCGGAGTTCCTCTCGTCGTTCGGTGTGCCTCCAGCCTGGCGGCGGGGCCGGTACCGGCGGCAGATACCGATCGGGAGGTCCGCGGGCGCCCCGCCGCCCCGGCCTGTGCCGTTCGGCACGGGTGGCGGCGCCGCCAGGTGCATAGGCTGGGCGCATGATCGGGGAATGGGGGAGCATCGTGCCGGTGCTCGCGGTGGCGGCCGCAGTGCGGATCGGGCGGCCACGGCCGACGGCGGCGGCGGGGGTGGTCTCGCTCGCGCTGACCGCCGTCGGGGCGGCGCTGGGCGGCTTCGGCGAGGACGGCCCGGCGGGGCCGGTCGGAGTGGCCGAACTGATCGGGCTGCTGGTCCTGGTGACGATGACGGTGCGCACCGGCCGGGGACGGGTGGCCGTCGGGGTCCTAGCGGCGGCGCTGCTCTGCTGGCCGCTGCGCTATGCCGCGCCGGTCGAGGGCTGGCAACAGGTCGGACTCCTCGGCTTCGGCGCGGTCGGGGCCCTGGGGGCGGCGCTGGTCGGCTTCTACCTCTGGTCGCTGGACGGCCTGCGGCGCCGCGAGGTGGCGGCCGCACGCCGGGCCGAACAGCTGGAACTCGCGCACGACCTGCACGACTTCGTGGCCCACGACGTCAGCGGGATGGTCGCGCTGGCCCAGGCCGGCGGCTTCCTGGCGGAGCCGCACCCCGAACTGGCCGAGGTGTTCCGGCGGATCGAGCAGTCCGGCCAGCAGGCGCTCTCCTCGCTGGACCGGACGGTCGCCCTGCTGCGCGCCCCGGACGGGGACGCCGCCGGCCGCCGGGCCCCGCAGCCCGGCCTGGCCGAACTCCCCGCGCTGGCCGAACGGTTCACCGCCTCGGGGGCCGCCGAGGTCCGGCTCGACCTGCCGGAGCGGCCGGTCGGCCGGGAGGCCGGGGCCACCGTCCACCGGATCGTGGTCGAGGCGCTGACCAATGTCCGGCGGCACGCCCCCGCCGCCCGATCGGTCACCGTGTCCGTCCGCCGACTCGACGGGCAGCGGCTGGAGTTGACCGTCGCCGACGACGGCGGAGCGGTCGAGAGCCCGCCCCGGCGCCGGGGCGGGCACGGCCTGAGCGCCCTGGCCGCCCGGGTCGAGGCGCTCGGCGGTACGCTCGATGCCGGGCGCGCCGGGCAGGGCTGGCTGGTCACCGCCACGTTTCCGCTGCCGGCCGAAGGGGCCTCATGAGCATCCGCGTCCTCCTGGCCGACGACCACGACGACATCCGCGCGGCCTACCGGATGATCCTGGACGCCCAGCCCGACCTCACCGTGGTGGCGGAGGCCGCCGACGGCCTCGCCGCGTTCGAACAGGCCCGCCTGCTCCGCCCCGACGTGGTGCTGGCGGACATCCGGATGCCGAAGCTGGACGGCCTGGAACTGACCCGGCGGCTGGCCGGGCCCGAGGTGGCCGACCCGCTGCGGGTGGTCGTGGTGACCACCTTCGACCTGGACGAGTACGTGCACGCCGCGCTCCGGCACGGCGCGGCCGGCTTCCTGCTCAAGCGGTCCAGCCCCGCCCTGCTGGTCGAGGCGGTCCGGGCGGCGGTGGCCGGTGACACCCTGATCAGCCCGCAGGTCACCGTCCGGCTGCTGCGTCGACTGGCCGCCCCCGCCCCGGCGTCGCCGCAGGCGGAGCCCGCCGAGCCGCTGACCCCGCGGGAGACCGAGATCGCCGGGCTGGTCTCGGGCGGGGCGACCAACGCGGAGATCGCCGAGCAGTTGTTCATCTCGGCCGGCACGGTCAAGAACCACCTGGCGAACATCCAGCGCAAGCTCGGCGTGCGG
The DNA here is from genome assembly GCF_044540385.1 of Kitasatospora sp. NPDC086009. Classification (NCBI taxonomy): domain Bacteria; kingdom Bacillati; phylum Actinomycetota; class Actinomycetes; order Kitasatosporales; family Streptomycetaceae; genus Kitasatospora; species Kitasatospora sp. NPDC086009. Next base: position 33,678 of record NZ_JBITSA010000007.1, on the reverse strand, counting down.
AACCGGGTCGGCATCGCCGCCTCGGTCTGGGGTGACCGCCGATAGCGGGAGGGCCGCCGATAGCGGGACGGCCGGTGGTAGCTGGACGGCCGGTGATAGCGGGACGGCCGGTGATGCCGGGGGCCGCCTACGGGGGCGGCAGGAGGCTTCCCAGCGGGCCGAGGTCGAGGTTCAGGTCGGCGCGGTTCAGGCCGTAGCGGGCGCAGAGGTCGTCCATCCTGTCGTGAAGCGCCATCAGGGTCGCACCGAGTCGCTCCTCCTGCTCCTCGCTGAGGTCCCCGGCGTCGACCCGGCGCAGCGCCTGGCGCTCCATGAGCTGCCGCAGGAGTTCGACCAGGGTGAGCACGAGCTGGACCAGGTCCCGTTCGACGTTCTCGGGGTCGGTGCCGGCGGTGTTGATCCTGCGGGCCGGGTGGGGCTGCCGGCCCCGCACCCGACGGCCGTCCTCGGGGGACGCGGGCAGCAGGCGGAACGCGCGATCGGCGGCCGCGGCGACCTCCGCGTAACGACGGCCCCGGCCATCACGCTCGGCGCGGCCGGTGTCACCGGCGCGGTCGGCACCGCCGGTCCGACCGGCGTCCGAGGGGCTCACGGCCCATCACCGCCGAGCCGCCTGCCGTCCTGCCACGGAGAGAGCTCCGGGCCGCTGATCGAGACGATCAGGGCCCGCAGCGAGATGCGCACGAGGTCGACGTCGGCGACGGACAGCACGATGTCGCCGGTGAGGACGACACCCCCGCCCAGCAGCCGGTCCAGGAGGTCGACGAGGGCGATCCGGCGGTCCGGCAGCGGCTCCTGCCCGCCGTACCGGTCGCCCGGCCCGGGCTGCTGACCGTTCATACCGGCCGTTCACCACCCGTCGGCTCGTCCTGGGGCAGGACGGCGAAGGAGTAGGGCGCCCACGGGCCGGTGACCTCGACGCGGACCCCGTTCAGCCCCTGCCCCGCCCGCAGGACGTCCTCGCGGAACACCCCGGCCCGCTCCACGGGCACCAGGTAGGCGTCGTTGAGCACGTTCTCGCCCTGTTCCCCCACCGGCTCCCCGCTGTGGACGCGGTGGTGCGCCCGGGCCACCGCCAGTCGGGCCGCGGCGGCCTCCACCCGGGCCGCTGCCTGTTCCGCGGCGCGGTAGCGCTCCGCGTGCCGGTCGCGCACGGCCCTCCGGGCGTGCAGGTAGGCCCGGCCCGGCCCGACGTCCGCGGGCGGCGGACCCTCGGGCACCGGATCCGGTGCCGGAGCCTCGACATAGATCTTCACGCCCCATTCGACCTGCGCCGCGAGCCGGTCGAGCGCCGCCGTGAACTCGTCCTGCCGGGCGTCGAGGGCGCTGCGCACGCCGTCGTCGTCGAAGTACACCGTCGCGAGGCGCAGCGGGAGGACCGTGGTGACCGCGGCGAGCGCGGCGACCACGGCGTGGTGGGCCCGGGCCGCGGTTTCGAGCCACTGGAGGTCCTCCAGGTGCTCGGCGAGGGCGTCCTGCCGGAAGTCCTCGGCGGGGACGCGGCTGACGGCCGCCGCGAGCCCGGGGTCGTCGGCGTGCAGGAGCAGCACCGGGGCGCCGGCGATCCCGTGCGCGCCGGCGGCGGCGGGCCCGAGGGCTTCGGTGCTCCTGGCGATGGCGTAGGCGTAGACGACGGTGCCGGCCATCACTCCTCCCGGGTGCGTCGCGTGCGGGGCGCCGGGGCGGCGCGCTTCGCGCGTGCGGGGCGGCGGACGGGGGGCTCCTCGGCGGCCGGTGGCAGGCCCGGCTCCGCCCGCAGCCGGGCGAGTTCGCCGCGCAGGCGCTCGTTCTCGGCCTCCAGTTCCCGTGCCGGCTCCCGGTCGGCGGCCGGCAGGGGGTCGCCCCGGGCGCGCGAGGAGAGCGAGGGATCGTGCTCCCACCAGTCGATGCCCATCTCCTTGGCCTTGTCCACCGAGGCGACCAGCAGGCGCAGTTTGATGGTGAGCAGTTCGATGTCGAGCAGGTTGATCTGGATGTCACCGGCGATGACGATGCCCTTGTCGAGGACGCGTTCGAGGATGTCGGCGAGGTTGGCGGAGGAGCCCTGGGCGTAGGGCGGTGCGGCTCGGGAGGAGGTGGAGCCGAACCTGTCGGCGATGGGTTGTGTCACGACCGTTCGGCCTTCCTCTCCTGGTTCGGGCCCCTGGCCGGGGCCGGACGGGTCACGGCTCCCCGCGCTGCCATGCCCTGATCTCGTCCAGCCGGTCGAGGAGTTCGTCCTCCCGCCGGTCGAAGGTCTCCTCGTCGATGTCGCCGGCGAGCAGGGCCTGCTCCAGTTCGGCCAGTTCGCGTTCGACGGGCGCGGGATCGTAGTACTGCTGCTCGGCTGCTTCCTGGATGCGTTCGGCCACCCACACGGCGCCGCGGACGGGCGCCAGCGGCAGGGTGAGGATCTGCGTGATCAGACCCATGGGCTTCCTCGCTTCCTCCGCGTCATCTTCTCCGCGTGGTCTTCTCCGCGTCCTCGGACTCAGACGAAGCTGTACGCGGGCAACGGACCGTGCAGGCGCAGGTCCACGCTGTCACCGAGTTCGGCGGCGAGGCCCTTCTCGGCCGTCAGGAAGGCGTCCTCGGCGTCACGGGCGACGAGGAAGGAGATGCTCAGGAAGACGTCGCCGGACGGCGGGGAGGATCGTTCGTCGCGCGCGTGGGGCCGCAGCGCCTGGGCGATGCCGGCGGCGAGGGCCTCCTGGCGGGCGCGCACCTCCTGGGAGACGAGTTCGCCGAGCACCACCGGGGCGTCGGGGGCGGCGCGCCCGCCGCGGATCTCGTCGTTGAGGCGCCGGGCCTCCGGCGACTCCGCCAGGATCCGGCGCAACAGGCTCTCCTCGTCCTCGGTGGCCTTGAGGTGGAACTCGGCGCACCCGTCGAGTTCGCTCAGCCGGGCCGCGTACTGCTCGGCGTTTTCGGTGAGGGCCGCGCGGACGGCGTCGTCGTCGGGGGCGGTCAGGCCGAAGCGCAGCGGGAGAACCGTGCCGCCGGCCATGAGGCGCTCCTGCACCGCCTGGTGGGCGGCGAGGTCGCGGCGTTTGGCGCGCAGGCCGGGCGGCGCGTCGCTGACGACCGCGGTCAGCCGTCCGCTGTCGACGGTCCGCAGGGCGGCGGGGTCCGCTCCGACTCCCGCGAGGCCGCTCAGGTCGAGCGGATGCGTGCCGGCGACGATGGAGTAGACGTAGACGGCCATGGTTCACTCCTCGCGGTGCCGGGCCGGTCGGCGGGCCGGGCGCTCGCGCTTCTCGGCGGGCTCCTTCTCCTCGTCGCGGCCGCCGCGCACGGCGTCGGTGACGGCCTCGACGGCGCCGGACAGCGCACCCTTGCTCTTGCCCTTGGCCCCGCCTTCGGTGACCTCGCCGACGATGTCGGTCAGCTGGGCGGGTGCCTTGCGCCCGGACTCCAGGTCCAGACGGTTGCAGGCCTCCGCGAAACGGAGATAGGTGTCCACGCTGGCGACCACGATGCGGGCGTCGATCTTGAGTATCTCGATCCCGACCAGGGAGACCCGGACGAAGACGTCGATGACCAGGCCACGGTCCAGGATGAGTTCGAGGATGTCGTACAGGTTGCCGGACCCGGCGCCGCCGGGCCCCGCACCGCGGGAGGCCACGCCCCCGCCTGCTGACTGCGGTACGACTGTCACGCTGGGCTCCGTTCCCGGTCGCTCGCAGCGATGTGCGGGTGGCCGTTCCTCTCGTGTCGGTCGGGCGTTCCGGCGGCCGCGGTACGGCGGACCGGCCGGGACGGCGTTTCGGGCGCCGGCGAGCCTTCGGACGACGACGCGTCTTCGGACGACCGCGCGGTCTTCGGGCGACGCCGAGTCAGAGCCGGTCGATCTGGCCCCGGCTGTACCGTCGCGTGCGCTCGTAGGCGACCAGTTCACCCTCTGCGTCCAGGGTGACCCGGTAGGTGGCCATCACACTGGTGGTGGGAGGAATCCGCTCCAGCTCCAGCACTTCGACGTCCGCCTGCCAGCCGTCCTCGACGGGCTTCACCGCGGAGACCGACTCCGGGGCCCGGCCCAGCAGTTCTTCGAGCTGCCGGGCCGCACACCGGATGGCCTGCGGCGCGGACACCTTGCGTGGCCGCCGCCGTGGGGCCGCCGCGGCCCGCCGGGCCGTAGGAGTACGGGCCGGTGGGCTGTCCTCGTCGGAAGGACGCCGCGTCCTGCGCGCGGGCCCCTCGGGATCTGCGGCCATGACCATCTCCGGGCTGTTGTCCCGGCCGCACGCCTGCCCCGAGCCGGGATCAGGCAAACGCGCGCGCCCCGAATAGGAACATCCCAGCTGGGAACACGCGTCGGTGGGGCGGGGTGCGGCGACCCGGACCGCGACATGTGCACGAAGTGCTGCCCTCCGCGCGATGCTCCTCGGCCCTTTGGCCATGCCGCCTGAAGGGAAGACCTCATGAACGACACCACCAAGATCGCCCTCGCCGCCGCGGTCGCCGGCGGGTACGTCCTCGGTCGAGCGAAGAAGGGCAGGATGGCCTTCGCCGCGGCCACCTACCTGGCCGGCCGCCGCTTCGGCCTGGACCCGCGTCAGCTCGCGACCGAAGGGTTGCGCAAGCTCGCCGATACCCCCCAGGTGGCGGAACTCAACGAACAGGTCCGCGGCGAGCTGCTCTCGGCCGGACGCAAGGCGGTCGCCGCCGCTGCCGACCGCCAGCTGGCCAACCTCGCCGGCACCCTGCGCGACCGGACCAAGAACATCGGCGCGAAGAAGCAGGAGGAACCGCCGGACGAGGACGAGGAGGAGTACGGGCCGGAGGAGGACGAGGAGGAGCCCGAGGAGCCGGCCGACTACGAGGAGGAGGACGCCGAGGAGGACGAGGCGGAGGAGGACGAGGCGGAGGAGGACGAGGCCGAGGAGGACGAGGCCGAGGACACGGGGGACGACCAGGACGACGAGGCCGGTGACGACCGGGACGAGACCGAGGACCGGGAGCCGGAGGACGAACAGGGCGAGGACGAGGCACCGCCGGAGCCCCCGAAGCGCCGACGCAGCGCCCGCAAGGCGGACGCGGAGGAGGAGCCCGAGCCCGAGCGGCCCCAGCGCCGTCGCCCGAGCGCGAGCGCCGCACCCCGCTCCCGGAGGCGGCCGCCGAAGGAGACGGACTCCGCCGAACCGGCCGCCGAGAAGCCCGCTCGGAAGAAGCCGGCTTCGGCCACAGCGCGCGAGAGCCGCCCCGCGGCCAAGAGGAGCGCGCCCGCCGGGAAGACGACCGCCGAGAAGACGGCGCCGGCCCGGAAGACGGCACCGGCCCGGAAGGCCGCGGCGAAGAAGACGGCGCCCGCCAAGAAGACGACGACCGCGGCTCGGGCGAAGCCCGCCGGCAAGGCGGCCACGACCGCGAAACGGGCTCCCGCGAAGAAGGCCCCGGCCAAGAAGGCCACTGCCAAGAAGACCGCCGGGACGAAGCCGGCGGCCCGGTCCGGGCGCGGGAGGGCATCATGACCACCACGCAGCGCGGCGCCCCCGACACGGATGGCCACTCGGGCCTGGACAGGCTTCGCGAAGAGGTCGTCCACTACCTCGGCGCGCAGGCCGAACACCTCGCCGAGAAGGCCGGGGGCAAACTTACCGAGGTGACCGACCAGCTCAGCGACGTCGCGGCGAACGGCGGGACCCTCCCCGCGGTCGGCGCCCGCGTCCTCCAGGGCGACTCCCCGGTGAAGGCCTTCGTCGGGGAGAAGGCCAAGAGCCTCAAGGACAACGTCGTCGGCAAGGTCAAGGAAGCCTTCGGCAAGGGCGGGAAGGGCGGCAAGAAGGCCGGCAGCACCAAGGTGATGAACATCGTCGAGGTGCTCGACGTCGGTGTCCCGCTGCGCCTCGCGTACGACCGGTGGACCCAGTACGAGCAGTTCAGCGGGTTCACCAAGGGCGTGCGCAGCGTCAACAAGGGCGATGACGTCAGCAGCGACTGGAAGGTCAAGGTGGGCCCCTCCACCCGCAGTTGGAAGGCGACGGTCCAGGAGCAGGTGCCGGACGAGCGGATCGTCTGGAGTTCGGAGGGCGCCAAGGGCACGACGCACGGCGCCGTCAGCTTCCACGAGCTGACCCCGACCCTGACCAGGATCGTCCTGGTCGTCGAGTACTTCCCCTCGGGGCTCTTCGAGAAGACCGGCAACCTGTGGCGCGCCCAGGGCCGCCGGTTGCGCCTGGACTTCAAGAACTTCCAGCGTTACGTCACTTTCGGTGACGACGAGGTCGACGGCTGGCGCGGGGAGATCCGCGACGGCGAGGTCGTCCGCACCCACGAGGAGGCCATGGAGGAGGAGGCCGACCAGGACACCGAGGACGGCGAGGACACCGAGGACACCGAGGACGACGAGGCGACCGGCCAGGACGACGAGGCGACCGGCGAGGACGACGAGGGGTACGACGACGAGGACGAGGACGAGGACGAGGAGCCGGAGGACGAGTACGCGGACGACGACTACGCCGAGGACGAGGACGAGGACGAAGGGGAAGAGGAAGAAGCGGAGGAGGACGACGGCCCCTACGCGGAGGACGAGGAGTACGGCGAGGAAGGCGAGTACGAGGACGAGGAGGACGAGGACGAGGAAGCCGAGGACGACCGACCGGCAGGCCGCGGCGGCCGCTGAGACGCGGTCGACCGCGCGGGCACGGCCCCGCTACGGGCCGTCCCCCGGCTGGGCGAACGATCGGTCGCGCTGCCGCGCCGCACCCCGTCCGGCGCGGCAAGGTGGTCGAGTGCGCGTGCAGAGCGCACAGTCCGCCGAGTCCGCGAGGTGATCCGCATGTCCGAGGACGGGAGAGAGGCGTTCATCGCCGTCCGGCCCCGCCACGTCGTCCAGGCCACCGCGGACCGGCTCGCCCAGCACGCTGACGCCGCCGCCCGGGGAGCGCTGCGCGCCTACCGCTGGGCCCTGGATCCCCACCGGCCCGCGCCGGTCACCGGCCGGGCCGTCGCCCTGCCGCTCGCCGAACTCGACCTCGCCGTGGAGGAGCGCGCCGCCATCGACGCCGCCCGCGACCCCGCGCTCCCCGAACCCGAACGCGCCCGGGCCCGCGGCGCGGCCCACGCGCTGGGCTGGCTCCTCGGCTTCCGCCCGCTCACGGGGTGACCCCGATGACCATCTCCCCCGGCAGCGCCTACGCCCTGCGCCTGCGCGACGCGGTCGGCACGGTCCGCCCCGCCGTCGTGACGGCGAGCACCCGCACCGGTCCGGCCGGGCACCGCGTCTTCGCCGACAGCGACGGCGCCCTCCAGGTGGAGATCGCCTGCACCGGCGAGCACCGCATCCTGCGGAGCGCGCGAGGGCTTCGCATCATCTCCGCCGCCTGCCTGTCCTGACCGCGGGGCCGCCTCCGGGCGCGGTCAGCCGTCACCGGGCGCGGTCAGGGGCCGGACGACGGCTCCGGCCCCTGGCGGATGAACGGCTCCGACCCGACGGCCGGCTGCCACTGCGCGTCTACCCGCCCGGCGGACATGCACGCCGCCCGACCGGGTCCGCGCAGCGCGCCCGCGACACCTCGTGCAGCGCCCGCCGGGTTCGACCCCGCCGGCGTCCGGCCGGCTACGCCGCGCGCGAGTCCTGGCCGCTCTCCCGGTTGAGGAGGTGGCCGATACAGGCGTCCCAGTCGATGTGCCGGCTCTCGGTGCCCCCGGGTACGGCCCGGTAGGTGCGGGCCAGGAAGTCGGCCAGGTCGCGGGTGCGGGCGAGCAGCAGGGCCACGCCACGGCTGTCCCCGTCGGAGATGGCGATCCAGGTGTGCTGCCGGTCGGCCGGTTCGATCCGGACGTCGCCCTCGCCGCAGACGCGCTCCAGCCCGGCGGCCAGCAGGTCACGGCCGAAGGTCCAGGACACGGGTACCGGTTCATCGGGGAAGAAGCAGTGGACGGCGTACGGGTCGTCGCTGCTGTAGGACAGCTCCACGGCTACCGACACGAGCGTGTCCGGGTCGGTCTGCAGGCACATCGTGGTGCGGGTCGGGAACACGTCCATCCCTCTGGTCTCCCCAGTTTCGTCACGGCGGGTCTGCCGTCTGCCCCGCCTGAGCAATGTCACGCACCCCCATCCGGGTCAAGTTCGGCCGGACCGGCCGCCGACGGGGCGGGCGACGGCCGCGGCGGTGACGACCGGGCCGCCGAAGCCGGCCGGACCCCTCGGAGTCGGACGCCGCCGGTCCCGTACCGCAGGTCCGACCCCGACACCCGCTCCGCCCTGGTCAGGGGCCCGCGGCGTGGTCAGGGCAGCGGGACCGGTCGGTACAGTTCCGGGTGAGGGCCTCGCCCTGACGCCGGGTGCGGTGCACGAGCCCGGAGGAGGACCGTCACCGCCCGGCGTCCATCAGAGCATCGCCCCGTGTGAGGCAGGTCACCGGAACCCGGCGCCCGCGGCGGACAAGGCAGGGTGTGGACTACTCATCGCACGCCCGGATACGCGCGGGGGACCCCGAAGCGTTCAGGGAACTCTTCCGTGACCATGCCCCGCTGGTCCATCGGCACGCCGTCCGCGTGAGCGGTGACCGGGACCTCGCCGAGGACGTCGTCTCGCTGACCTTCCTGGAGGCCTGGCGGCTGCGGGACCGGCTGCTCGACCACGAGGCCGGCCCGCGCCCGTGGCTCATGGGCATCGCCGTCAACGTGCTGCGCAACACCCGTCGTGCCGCACGCCGCCACCAGGCGGCCCTCGGGCGTCTGCCCGCCCGCGACACCGTCCCGGACTTCGCCGACGAACTCGTCGGACGCCTGGCCGACGCCGACCAACTCGCCGCCGCCCAGCGGGCGCTGGGCAAGCTGCGCCGCGCGGAGCGCGAGGTGTTCACGCTGTGCGTCTGGTCCGGGCTGGGGTACGCCGAGGCCGCCGCCGCCCTCGGGGTCCCGATCGGCACCGTGCGTTCGCGCCTCTCACGCGCCCGCACACGGCTGCGCAAACTCGCCGGACAGGAACTGACGAAGGAGCGGGAACCGCTTCCGCGCCCCGGACAAGTACAGGGCGGCCGCACCCACGCGGCCCGGTCGTACGAGTCGCACGAGTCGCACGAGGAGACGTACGGATGACCCGCAAGTTCTGGAAGCGGACCGAGCCCCTGACCCGCACGGAGCCGGACCACACGAAGCCGGACCACACGGAGCTCGCCCGGCTGCTGCCGCCCCCGTCGGCCCCTCCGATGCCGCTCGACCGTCAGCTGCTTTTCGAGGAGCACCTGTTGAACGAGATCCGCACCCATGCCCCCGCACTCGCCCCCGCGGCCACGAAGCGGCCGGTCCGGCGCGTCCTGCTGATCGCCCTCCCTGTCACCGCTGCCGCGCTCGCCGCCGTCCTCGCCGTCGGCGCGCTGACCAACGGCGTCGGCGAACCGCGTACGGGAACGGCCTCCGTGGAAGCGCCCGTCGTGCCGGTCGAGGAGGGCAGCGCCCTCCAACTGGTCTCGACCGTCCAGCAGATCGCCGCCGCCGTGAGCACGCGGCCGACCCCGGAGCCGAAGCCCGGCCAGTACATCTACGTCAAGAGCAAGGTCTCCTTCCTGTCCTTCTCGCACAACGGCGACACCGACGAGTCCAGGACGTGGGTGCAGCCGCTGCACCAGCGCGAGGTCTGGCGCACCCCAGACGCGCTCAAGGGCTGGCTCGACGAACCCGGCTACCAGGCCGAGGGCGGCATCACCCTGGACAGCGACGGCCCCCACTCCAAGCCTGTGAACGGCCAGGACGTCCCCGGCGCGCCGCTCCGCCACTCGTACGACTGGCTCAAGGCCCAGCCGACCGACCCGGACGCGCTGCTGAAGGTGATCTACACGACGGTCAGCGGTCCGCGGGACCGGGACCAGCAGGCGTTCGAGACGATCAGGGCGATCGTCAACGAGCAGCTCGTGCCGGCCCAGAGCGCCGCCGCGCTCTACCGGGCCGCCGCGAAGGTCCCCGGCGTGATCGTCGTGCAGAACTCCCAGGACGCTGTCGGCCGCACCGGTCTCGCCCTGGCCCGCCTGGACGTGCAGAACGGCGAACGGACCGAGCTCGTCTTCGACCGTACGACCTTCACCTACCTGGGCAGCCGCGGAATCCAGGTCAAGCAGGTCAACGACATCAAGCCTGGCACCGTCACCGAGCGCACCGCCGTCCTGGAGCGGGCCGTCGTCGACGCCCAGAAGGAACGCCCCGCCCCGGGCACGACCGCCTGAGCCGAGTCCCCGACGCCGGGCCCCGGCCCACGGGGCCCGGCACCCCTGCTCCGCAACCGCACCTCCCGCCGCACCATCCGTCCGCCACCGCCGCCGCGCATCGAGCCCTACCGTCGATCAACCACCCGCCGACGGGTGTAACGAGTGGTAGGTACACTGAGCGGCATGACGAAGAAGGAGGCGCTGACCCGCGCCGCGGCCGAACTCCTCTGGGAACGCGGGTACACCGGCACCAGTCCGGCCAAGGTCCTGGAGCGCGCGCAGGCCGGGCAGGGCAGCATGTACCACCACTTCTCCGGCAAGGCGGAGCTGGCGCTGGCAGCCATGGCGCGGATGAGCGAGGAGCTCCGCACCAGGGCCGAGACCGCGCTGGGCGCCGAGGGCGGGGCCGTCGACCGGGTCAACGCGTTCCTCGACCTCGAACGCGACCCGCTGGCGGGCTGCCGGATGGGGCGACTGACCCAGGACTACGACATCGTCACCGACGAGCGCCTCCGCGCCCCGCTCGCCGAGTTCTTCGGCTGGCTCGACGAACGGCTGACCTCGGTGCTCGCCGAGGGGGTGCGCACGGGCGAGCTGCGGCCCGGCACGGACCCGGCGGCGACGGCCTCGCTGGTCATGGCGGCCGTGCAGGGCGGGTACGTCCTGGCCCGAGCCCAGCAGCGGCCCGCGGCCTTCGACCGCACGGTCGAGGGGCTCAGGCGGGTCCTCGCCGACCTCCGGACCGACTCGGGCGAGAACTGACGACGAGGTGCGCGCCGGGCGTGCGGGCGCCCCGGGGAGCCGGTGACGGGGGCGCCCGCACGGCGGTCAGGCGGTGGGGAGCAGGAGGAGTTTGCCGGTGGTGTGGCCGGACTGGAGGGCGGTGTGGGCCGCGGCGGCATCGGCGAGGGGGTGCCGTGCGGCGATGGTGAGGGTGAGGCGGCCCTCGCGCAGCCAGTCGAAGACCTCGGCCGCGCGGGCGCGCAGTTCGGTGGGGTCGGTGGCGTGATCGACCAGGGTGGGGCGGGTCAGGAAGACGGAGCCGTGGCCGGCGAGGGACTGGGGGTCGAGGGCGGGGGCGGGGCCCGAGGCGGCACCGGCCAGGACGAAGGTGGCGCGGCGCGCCAGGCAGGTCAGGCCGGCGCCGAAGGTGTCGCGGCCGATGCCGTCGAAGACGACGTCCACGCCGCGGCCGCCGGTCAGCTCGCGCGCCCGGGCGGCGAACTCCTGCTGGGTGCGGACGATCACCTCCTCGGCACCGGCCGCGGTGGCGGCGGCAGCCTTGGCCGGGCTGGAGACCGTGCCGATCACCCGGACCCCGGCGGCGGCGAGCAGGCGCGTCAGGTGGGAGCCCAGGCCGCCGGCGGCGGAGTGCACCAGCGCGGTGGCGCCCTTGCGGGCGGGCCAGGTGCTGGTGGTCAGGTAGTGGGCGGTGAGGCCCTGGAGGAGGACGGCAGCGGCATCGGTGTCGGGGATGTCGTCGGGCACCGGCACGGTGGCGTCGGCCCGCACGACGACGAGTTCGGCGTAGCTGGCGGGGGCGGCCCACCAGGCGACGCGGTCGCCGACGGCGGGTGTGGTGACGCCGGGGCCGGTGGCGACGACGGTGCCGGCGCCCTCGCAGCCGGGGGTGAAGGGGGCGGTCGCGCCGGTACGCCCCTCGCGTTCGTAGACGTCCTTGAAGTTGACGCCGATGGCACCGGTACGGACCAGGACCTCGCCGGGGCCCGGCACCGGGTCGGGGAGGTCGACGGGGGTGAGGGCCTCGGGGCCGCCGGGCTGGTGGACCACCACTGCACGCATGGGTGTTCGTTCTCCTCGGATCGTCGGTCGGGGTGGGAGGGGGAAAACCGGGAGGCCGGAGCTGCTCGGGGTCAGCGCACGCTGCGGTGCACCGCCCAGCTGACGGCCACGAAGCCGGCCGCGACCAGCGCCAGGCAGATGCGCAGGCCGCCGGCGCCGGTGCCGGCCAGGACCGGGCCGAACAGGGCGATCGCGACCGCTCCACCGATCTGGCGGAAGGCGTTGAGGGAGCCGGAGGCGAGCCCGGAACGGTCGGGGGGCAGGGCCCGCAGCGCCAGGGTGGGCAGCGAGGGGCCCATCAGGCCGGCGCCGAGGCCGAGCAGGCAGCTGCCGGCCGTGAACAGCCACCAGTCGGGGGTGGCGGCCAGCGGCAGCAGGGTGAGGGCGCCGACGGCGGCGGTGGCCGCGCCGATGATCAGCATGACCCGCACCCCGGTGCGCTGGACGGCGCGGGCCAGGACGAAGGAGGCCAGGCTCCAGCAGAGCGCGAAGGGGACGAAGGCGAGGCCGGCCCCGAGCGCGTCCCGCCCCCAATGGCGTTGCAGGTGCAGGGAGATGGCGAACTGAGCGCCGTAGGCACCGAACTGGTAGAGCGCGCCGACGGTGAGGGCGGGGGTGAAGCCGGGGCGGCGGAAGGCGTCCAGGGGCAGGACGGGGTGGGCGGCGCGGCGCTCGGCGACGACGAAGGCGACGGCGGCGGCGAGGGTGGCGGCGGCCAGGACCAGGGTCAGGGGCGCGCTCCAGCCCAGCGCTCCGGCCTGGACCAGGGTGCCGATGCCGGAGCCGACCAGGGCCGCGGTGGCGAGCTGGCCCGGCACGTCCAGCCGGACGGCGCGCACCGGCGAGGGGGCGACCTTGCGCCCGCAGACCACGGCTGCGGCCAGTCCGATCGGGACGTTGACCAGGAAGATCGCCCGCCAGCCGACGCCCGCGGTCAGCGCACCACCCGCCACCGGACCGGCCACCAGGGCCAGCGAGCTGACGCCGCCCCAGATGGTGAAGGCCCGGGCACGGGCGGCGCTTTCGGGGTACATGTGCGCGATGACCGCCAGGGAGGCGGGCAGCAGGCCGCCCGCGGCCACGCCCTGGACGGCGCGGGCGGCGATCAGGGCCCCGATGCCGGGCGCGGCCGCGCAGGCGGCCGAGGCGGCGACGAAGAGCAGCAGGCTGACCTGGAACAGGCGGCGGGCACCGAGCTTGTCGGCGAGGGCGCCGCCGCCGAGCAGACAGGCGGCCATGGCGACGGTGTAGGCGTTGACCGTCCACTCCAACGCGGCCAGGGAGCCGCCGAGTTCGGCGCTGAGGTCGGGCAGGGCGACGTTGAGCGCGCTCCCGTCCAGCAGGACCATGAAGAAGCCGAGGCAGACCGAGCCGAGGGCGCCCGCACCGGGCCCGGAGGTGCCGGCCGGCCCGCCGGCGCCGGGGCGGCGGCGCGGGAGCAGGGCGCGCCCAGGGGTCTCGATGGCCTCGCTCATCGGGCGGCCCTCCTTCGGATGGGAAGTCGTCGATCCTGGTCCGCGAGAGGCGTTCGCGGTCTATAGTGTTCGATGGAGGTCGATCACCATGAATGAAAGTCGCAGCCGTGACGGTTCGTCAAGTGCGATGACTCCGGCGGGTGACAGCCTCTCCCGGCGGGCGCGCGGCCTGGAGCACACGGACCCGGCGGAGGTGACGCTGCACGAGGTGCTGCAGGTGCTCGCCGATCCGGTGCGGCGCACGATCGTGCGCGAGCTGGCCGGCAGCGCGGACTGGAGTCGCGCCTGCGGCACGTTCGAGCTGGGCGTCAGCAAGGCCACCCGCAGTCACCACTTCACGGTGTTGCGCCAGAGCGGCCTGGTCGAGCAGCGCGACGCCGGCGCCCGGCGCTACAACCGGCTGCGCCGAGCCGAGTTCGACGCGCGCTTCCCCGGCCTGCTCGCCCTCGTCCTGACGGAGGACACGACCGGCACCGGCAGACCCTCCGACGACGCCGACTGCGCTCCGGGCATTGCCAGTTGACAAACCCTGTCATAGCTTTGTCGCAAACAACGGACGCGCGGGGACGGCCGCGGGCAGCACCGGCCACCCCTCGCGGGGTACGCCAGGAGGCGGGCCTGGGCCGTTCCAGGTCGCCGGAGCCCGACCGCCGGCCGCGGGACTTCCCCGCGGTCGCCCTCGGGGCCGCGCCACGCGGGCCCGGGACCCTTCGGCGAACGGAGCCGGAATGCGAGTGGCGAACGCGTCCGACAGCACCGGCATCGAGGGTCCCTCCTCTCGGGGGCGATCGGCGCACCGGGACGGTGACGGTGGCGGGAACGGTGACGGTGGCGGAGCAGCAGCGGGAGCGGTGACGACGACCGAGCGGTGACGGAACGGCGGCAGTAGCGGTGACGGTGACGGAGCGGGAACGGCGGTGACATGGTGACGACAGTGGAGCAGCCGGCGACGGGCCGGCGACCGAGGCGCTTCCGCCCGGAGCGGCGCGCCGAGCAGACCCGGCCGGCCGTCGGCCAGGTGTCGCCCGACCACCGCTCACGCCTGGAGACGGACAACCCCCGCCGCTCGCCGCGGACACTCGGCCGGCTCGCCGCAGGCCCGGCCGTACCACCGGCCGAGCGCGGCGCCGACCGGGCGCGGGCCGGTTCCGCGCGGGCGCAGGCCGCCACCGCACAGACCGGGCCGCCCGGGGAGCTCCGGGCGATAGCGCGCACGCCCGGACGCCCGTCGGCGGGAGTCGGGAGCCGACAGGAGGCCCGGCAGGCACCCGCGGCCCAGCGGTCGCAGGTCTCGACGACGCGGGCGGCGGTCGGGACGGGGATCGGGGCGAAGGACGGACCGCACTGCCGAGCCGTCGAACAGTCACGAGAACTGCCCTCCGGCGCCGATCACTTGGCACCCGTACCGACGACTCCGACACACCGGGCGGGCGCGGGGGTGCGGGGCCGGCAGGGGCGCACCGCGAGGACCGACCGGCCGACGGGCCGGGCTCTGGACAGCCTGGACACCCCGAAGGACAGCCTGGACACCCCGAACAGCCATGACGAGCCGGCGGGCCGGACGCGACCGAGGACGGCAAGGGGCGCGCTGCGACGGCACAGCGGGTGCGCCGTGCGGTCCGGCGCGCCGACCGCCGAGGCGCAGCAGGCAGTCGGCCTGGTGCGCGGTACCGGCCGGCGGGCGGTACCGCTGCCCCTGCGGTCCGGGTCGTGCCGGATGGACGGTGACCACGAACGCGCGCCGTCCTTCGTCGAGGAGGCGCGCAACGGGGACCTGCTGACCCTTCATGACCACTGGTGCGCGCAGATGTCGTGCAGCCGCCGTCTGCCGCCGGGTGCGCAGGCGCGGGGCCGGACATGGCCGCGGACGGCGTGGGCGGAGAGCGCTGGGTTCGCGAGGTGTCTGGATCTGGTGACCGGCGCACGGAAGGCGCCGGCCGCGGCCGTGGATCCGGTTCGACCACAGGGCTGTCGCATGGTCTGCACTGTGAGTTCCTTCCCCCTATGGAAACCCCCAGGTGGGGGCACCTTGCGTACCACCAGGCATCAGAATGGACCCCGTCGCGTTCCCTCGGCCGCCGGCGGAGTCACTCCCTGATTGCCAGTCAGGTTCGTTCACCAGTTCTGGCGAGCGTAACCCATTCGCGTTCGCACTGACCAGAGCTGACGGGATGTCACTCGCCACTCGGATGCCGCTTGACTTGATCCGAGAGCCGTGGTTAGCGTAAAGCCGCACTGACCGCAGGCGACATGACAAGGTTGCGCCACTATGGCGCCGCGCCGCCCGCCGCCCGCCGCCTGGGACGTCCACCCTCGGGCCGCCCCCGCGTTCCTCCCGGTTCATCCGGCCCCACCGGCCGTGGGCCGGGCATTTCCTCGCGCCATCCCGTTGTCCAGACCTGTGTGCTGTTCGAACAGCGGTTTCACGACCATCGCCGTGCCCCGCTCCGCCATGCCCGTGCGCACCACGGGGTGGAGCGGGCGAAGCGTCATGCCGCCGCCCGGCAGAAAGGCACGCCCGCCATGAGACCTGGCAACACCGCGTCGCACTCTCCGACGACGCGCCACACCGACTCCGACGACGCACCGCGCTCCACCGCCGCGCCACAGGGCGCCACCGCACCGCGCACCACCGCCGCACCGCGCACCACCGCCGCACCACAGGGCACCACCGCACCGCGCACCACCGCCGCGGCGAAGGCGGCCGCCGCAGCACGCCCGGCCGGCGACGAGACGCCCGGCGACGAGACGGCCGCCGACCCGGTGCGCGAGAGCATGCGGCGCCTGCCCGGCCCGCTCCAGCTGCCGCTCACCTTCCTGACCGGGCGCCCACTGGCCGGCCAACGCCCGGTGGCCCTGTCACCCGGCTTCCACCTGGCCACCGCCTCGCTGTCCGTGCTGGCCGGCGCCGCGGTCTCGGCCACCGGCTTCGTCCTGGGCAGCTGGTTCCTGCTCCTGCTGCTTCCCGGCTGGGCGATGACCCTGCACGGCCAGCGGAACCTGCGGATGATGATCTACCACCAGTGCTCGCACCGGAACATGTTCGGACACCGCCGGCTGGACACCGTCATCGGTAACGTCATCTCAGCCCTCCTGGTGATCCAGAACTTCGAGCGCTACAGCCGCGAACATGTCGCCGACCACCATGCCGTGCACCACATGACATTGCGCGACCCCACTGTCCAGGCCTTCCTCATCAGCCTGGACCTGCACCCGGGCATGACCCGGCGCCGGATGTGGCGCAGGGTGCTGCTCAAGGCCGTCTCGCCCCGGTTCCACCTGGCCTTCGCGATCTCCCGGGTGCGCTCCTTCTGGCACAACAGTGCCGCCGCCGAGAAGGCCGTCGCCGTCGCCCTGTACGGCGGCGGCGGGGTCGCGGCCGTGCTGCTGGGGGCCTGGCCGGCCGTGCTGGTGGTCTGGTTCGTGCCGGTCGGCGTGCTCTACCAGATCAGCAACACGCTGCGGCTGTGCGTGAAGCACACCTTCCCCGCGCCCGGAACCACGGTGCGCCGCGGCCGCGAGTACTTCGGGAGCCTGACCAACGCGATCTTCATCGGTGAGGCCGCGCCCGCCCCCGGCCTGCCCGCAGCCACCGCCGCGCTGCGCTGGCTGCGCTGGAGCGGCCGGATGGCGCTGGTGCACTTCCCGACCCGCTACCTGGTGTTGACGGGCGACACCGTCGTGCACGACTACCACCACCGCTACCCCGCCAGCCGGCAGTGGCACGACTACATCTTCGCCCGCCAGCAGGACCTCGTCGACGGCCACCGCAACTGGCCGGCCTACACGGCCGAGTGGGGCCTGGTCGCCGCGATCAACCGGGTCTTCGACTCGCTCTCGGCGGCCGACCCGGAGGAGTTCGACGTCGCCCGCATCCGCTCGGTCAGCAAGCGCGAGCTGTTCGCCGCCTTCGACGACTGACCGGGCGCCCGCACCCGACGACCGTCAGGCCCTCGGGTCGCTCCGCCCCACACACCACCCCGTACCCGCCCGCACTCCACGGATAGGCGGTTCCCCATGCCCACGCCCATGCCCCTGCCCACCCGTCCGACCGGCGCCCCCGAACGCGGCGGCCGCCTGGTGATCCTCGGCGTCGCGGCCAGCGACAGCCACGCCGTCGCCAACCACCTGATCGCCCACGCCCTGCGCGCCGACGGCTTCACCGTCGTCAACCTCGGCACCTGCACCCCGGTCGACGAGTTCGCCGACGCGTGCGAGCGCCACCCGCAGGCGGAGGCCGTCCTCATCGGCAGCCTCAACGGACAGATCCACGAGGACCTGCACGGCCTCGCCGAGGCCAAGCGCTCCGGCCGCATCCACTGTCCGGTCGTGGTCGGCGGCAACCTCTCGGTCGGCAGCGTCAAGGACGAGTCCTCCGTCACCCGCCTCTACGACCTGGGCGTCGACCGCGTGCTCGCCAGCGCCGCCGACCTCGTCCCCACCCTCGACGCCCTGCACGCCCCCACCGCGTCCGACCGCGTCCCGGCCGCCGCCGCCCGGTGACCCCCGTGCCCACCGCCCCCGCGCCGCCCACCCTGGAGGAGTCGGCGGCCTACATCACCCAACTCGGCAAGCCCACCGCCGCCGAGGTGCTGGCCCGCGCCCGGACCAGCGGACGCACCGCCCTGCAGCCGCGCTGCGGGGTCGGCGGGCACCGCGAAATGGCCGTCCTGCTCAAGGAGCTGGAGACCGAAGGCCGCCCCGACCTGCTCACCCTCACCATCGACTCGCACACCCGGCTGCGCCGCTTCGAGCACGCCGCCCGGGCCCTGCGCACCGACCACCGCACCCTCAACGGCTATCCGCTGGTCACCCACGGCTGGCAGCGCGGACGGGAGCTGAACGAACTGGTCGCCGTCCCGCTGGAGATCCGGCACGGCTCCCCCGACCCGCGCGAGCTCTTCGCCACCGCCGTGGCCTGCGGCATCACCTCCTTCGAGGGCGGCGGCATCTCCTACAACCTGCCCTACTCCAAGGACGTGCCCCTCGCCGACTCGCTGGCCGCCTGGACCGAGGTCGACCAGCTCTGCGGCGAACTCGCGCACCTGGGCGTGGTCATGGACCGGGAGCTGTTCGGCACCCTCACCGCGGTCCTGATCCCGCCGTCCATCAGCCTGGCCATCAGCGTGCTGGAGGCCGTCGCCGCGGCCGCGGCGGGCGTGCGGTGCATCAGCGTCTCCTACCCGCAGAGCGGCCACCTCGCCCAGGACATCGCCGCCCTGCGCGCCGTGCCCGTCCTGGCCGCCCGCTACCTGCCCGCCGGCCTCGACGTCCACGCCGTGCTCCACGAGTTCATGGGCGTCTTCCCCCGCCGGCGCCACCACGCCGACGACCTCATCTTCTACGGCGCCATCACCGCCCGCCTGGGCGGCGCCTCCAAGCTCATCACCAAGACCTACCAGGAGGCCCACGGCATCCCCGACGCCGCCGCCAACGCCGCCGGGCTGCGCCTGGCCGCCGTCGCCCGCTCCCCCCTGCTCGACTTCATCACCGTCGACGAGGGCGCCGTCGACGAGGAACTGGAGTGGATCCTGCGCGAGACCGCCGAGATCGTGGAACCCGTCCTGGCCGCCCCGCGGTTGGACAGCGCGATCGTCACCGCCTTCGCCGCCGGCCGCCTCGACATCCCCTTCAGCGCCAGCCGCCACGCCCGCTCCGAGGTCATCCCGCGCCGCGACCGCGACGGCGCCGTGCGCTACCACTCCCCCGGCCGCCTGCCGCTCTCCCGCGCCAGCACCGAACGCAACCGCCGGCTGCTCGACGGCCCCGCCCGCCCCGGCGCCGGCACCACCGAGCTGCCCGGCGCGGAGCTCTTCCAGGCCCTGCGCCGCGACATCGACTACTTCCCCCTGCTGTTCGGCGAACTCCCCCAGGACGCCGCCGCCCCGGGCGGCTCCGCCGCCGACAGCGCCACCTCCACCCCGGGAAAGGAACCCGCCCTGTGACCACCAGCCAAGCCATCCTCCGTGTCGGGATCGTGGGCGCCGGACCGCGCGGCGTCGTCGCCCTGGAGCGGCTGTGCGCCAACGCCGCGCTGGTGGCGCCCACGGTCCCCGTCGAGGTGCACCTCATCGACCCGTACCCCGCCGGCGGCGGCCGCGTCTGGCGACGCGACCAGGACCGCTCCCTGCTGATGAACACCGTCGCCTCCGACGTCACCGTCTTCACCGACGAGTCCGTCCCCTGCGAGGGCCCCATCCTGCCCGGCCCCACCCAGTACCAGTTCGCCCGCCTGGTCGCCGAGGGCCGCGTCACCGACGTCACCGACGCCGAACGCCAGGAGGCCTCCGGCATGCTGCCCTGGTCCTACGGCAGCCGCGCCTTCAACGGCGCCTACCTGCGCTGGGCCCTGCAGGAGATCATCCGCACCGCCCCCGCCCAGGTCACCGTCCACGTCCACGCCACCCGCGCCACCGCCGTCGACGACACCGACCGCGGCACCCAACTCCTGCACCTGGACGGCGAGGAGCAGCCCCTGGAGTGCGACGCCGTCGTCCTCGCCCAGGGCCACTTCGACGTCGCCCCGACCAAGGGCCAGCAGGACCTGAAGGACTTCGCCGACCGCCACGGCCTGCTCTACCGCGAACCCCTCAGCCCCGCCGAATGCGACCTCGACGCCATCCCGGCCGGCCGGCCCCTGGTGCTACGCGGCCTGGGTCTCAGCTTCTACGACTACGTCACCCTCTTCACCCAGGGCCGCGGCGGACGCTTCGAGCGCGACGGGGACGGCGTGCTGCACTACCACCCGTCCGGCCGCGAACCGCTGCTGTACGCCGGCTCGGGGCGCGGCGTGCCCTACCTCGCCCGCGCCGAGGTGCACCTGGAGGTCGTCCCCCGCTACCAGCCGCGCTTCCTCACCGCCGAGGTCATCACCCGCCTGCGCCGCGCCGCCGGCCGGGGCGAACTGGACTTCCGCGCCGACCTGTGGCCCTACATCGCCAAGGAGGTCGGCTACGTCTACTACCGCAGCCGCCTCGCCGACGCGCCCGAGGCCGAGCGCGAGGGCTTCCTGGCCGCCTACGCCGACCTGGACTGGGACACCCCCGCCATGCGGCAGCTGATCACCGACCGGTTCGAGGACCCCGACCAGCACTGGGACTGGGACCAGGTCGACCGCCCCAGCCTGGAGCGCCGCTTCGCCGACCGCGCCGCCTACCGGGACTGGATCACCGGCCGCCTGGGCTGGGACCTCGAACAGTCCGCCATGGGCCCGGCCCGCAGCCCCTTCAAGGCCACCGCCGCCATCATGCGCGACCTGCGGGACGAGATCCGCCAGGTGATATCCCACCAGGGCCTGCGCGGCGGCTCCTACCGCGACCACGTGGACCGCTGGTTCAGCGGGCTCAACAACTACATCGCCAGCGGCCCCCCCACCGCCCGCGTCGAGGAGCTCGACGCCCTCGTGCGCGCCGGAACCGTCCACCTGGTCGGCCCGCGCATGAAGGTCGAGGCCGACGAGGCCACCGGGCGCTTCCTCGTCTCCTCCCCCTTCGTCGACGAGGCTCCGCTGGCCACCGAGGCCCTCCTGGAGGCCCACCTCGCCCTCACCGACGTGCGCCGCGCCACCGATCCGCTGCTGCGCCGCCTGATCGAGACCGGCGGGGCCCGCCCCCACGTCATCCCCGACGCGCAGGGCGAGCCCTACACCACCGGCGGCCTCGACGTCGCCGAGGTCTCCTTCCGCCTGCTCGACTCCGGGGGCACCGCCCACCGCGGCCGCTTCTCCTACGGCCCCCCGGTCGAGTCCGTCCAGTGGGTCACCGCCATCGGCGCCCGGCCCCACGTCGGTTCCCGCACCCTCATCCAGGGCGACGCCATCGCCCGCGGCTGCCTGCACACCGGCGTGGAGAACCTGCGCCGCCGTGCTCTCGCCCTCGCCTGACCGCACGTCCCTCCGGCCCCCTTACCCCGATCGCAGGAGAGTCCCCACGATGACCGACACCGCCGCCCGCCGCATGATGGACCTGCTCATCGGCCCCTGGGCCACCCAGGCCGTGCACACCGCCGCCACCCTGGGCCTGGCCGACCTCCTGGCCGCCGAGCCCGCCACCGCCGCCGAACTCGCCGAGCGCACCGACACCCACCAGCCCTCGCTGACCCGGCTGCTGCGCTTCCTCGTCGAGCTCGACGTGCTGGCCACCGACGCCGACGGCCGCTACCGGACCACCGACCTGGGCCGCACCCTGCGCACCGAGGAGCACGGCTCCATGCGCGACCTCGCCCTGCTCTACGGCGACGAGTTCTACGCCGGCTGGGGCCAGTTGCTGCACACCGTGCGCACCGGCGAGAACGCCTTCGAACACGTCCACGGCGCCGCCATGTACCCCTACTTCGCCCGCACCCCCGAGCTCACCGCCCGCTTCGACCGGGCGATGGCCGCCAGTTCCTCCTTCTTCGAGCCCGTCCCCGCCCTCTACGACTTCTCCCGCGCCCGTACCGTCGTCGACATAGCCGGCGGCAACGGCGCCCTGCTCACCACCGTGCTGCGCGCCCACCCCGCCCTGTCCGGCGTCCTGTTCGACACCGCGCACGTCATCGAAGCCGCCCGCACGGAGCTCGCCGACTCCCCCGACGCCGACCGCATCGGCTTCGAGAGCGGCGACTACTACGAGAAGGTCCCCGCCGGCAGTGACGTCTACCTGCTCTCGCGCGTCCTGCACGGACGCGACGACGAGGCGTGCGTCCGGGTGCTGGAGCGCATCCGCGAGGCCGTCACCGCCGACGGCGCCCTGTTGATCATCGAGCGCGTCATCCCCGAGGACGGCACCCCGTCCCTGGCCGCCTGGTTCGACGTCCACATGCTCGCCATCGCCGGCGGCTTCGAGCGCAGCACCGCGGAGTACTCCGGCCTGCTGGAGCGGGCCGGCTTCACCCTCGCGGCGGTCCACGACCTGCCGCTGGACAGCCGCCTGCTGGTCGCCGAGCCGCGCTGACCCTGTACCCCAAACCCCGGACCTCGCCGTTGCCGCCCTGCCGGGCCGCGCGGACGCGGCCGGCGCCGGACGGACCCGCCTGCCCAGCCCTCCGGGGCCGGGCGGGCGGGCGTTCGCGCGTGCGCCGGGCCGGCGGGTCAGTCCGCGTCGGGCGACACCAGCGTCAACAGCCGGTGCGGCTTGGCCAGCGCGCGCGAGACCGGGTCCTGGCGCAGCCGGGCCTGTGCGCTCGGGCCCGGCTGCATCGTGATGTGCTCGGGAGCGACCACCCCGCCGCACACCGGGCAGGCGCCCAGCGGGTCGAGCCGCGTCCCGCAGGCCGCGTGGCTGAAGACCGTGCGCGGCCCGCCGCTGGAGGCGTTGCGCTCCCCCCACTGCGCCAGCCCGTAGATCGGCTGCCACAGCTCGCGCCCGGCCGCCGTCAGGACGTAGCCGTAGCGCACCGGGGAGCTCTGGTAGGGCTCCTTGTGCAGCACGCCCGCGGCCACCAGGGCCTGCAGACGGCTGGTGAGGACCGCACGCGGGATGTCGAGGTGAGCGAGGAAGTCGTTGAAGCGGTGGACCCCGTAGAAGGCGTCGCGGACGATCAGCAGACTCCAGCGCTCCCCCACCACCTCCAGCGCCCGGGCGAGCGAGCAGTCCTGCTGTGCGTAATCGGTTCCGAGCGCCATGCGGACCAGTCTAGCCGAAGGTTCCTTCACCGAACCCGGCGTGATAGATTCAGTTGAGTTCAATGAACAGACCTTAGATCGGACCCTCTCCCACCTCTCATCGCAGCGAGGACCACCCCGATGACGCCCAGCCCGCCGCCCCAGGGCCGCCGCCCGGCCCTCACCCTCTCGATCGCCGCCTTCGGCACCCTCCTCGTCCTCGTCGACTACACCTCCCCGCTCACCACCCTGTCGCCCACCGCCGCCGACCTCGGCCTCGGCTCCTCCGCCCAGACCTGGGTGCTCACCGGCACCCTGGTCGGCCTGGCCGCCCTGCTCCTCACCATGGGCAGTGCCGCCGACGACTACGGCCGCAAGCGGGTCTTCGGCGCCGGCGCGGTGCTGCTCCTGATCTCCACCGCCGTCTCCGCGGCCGCCACCGGCCCCACCGTGTTCCTGATCGGCCGCGTCCTCCAGGGCTGTGCCGCGGCGGCCGTGCTCGCCCCCACCCTCGGCCTGATCGGCCACGTCTACCCGGTCGGCCCCGGCCGGGTGCGGGCGCTCGGCATGTGGGGCGCCTCGGTGGGCCTGGGCATCGCCGTCGGCCCGGTCTACGCGGCGCTGCTGGAGCGCGCCGGCGGCTGGCGCTCGGTGTACTGGGTGCTCTCGGTGCTGTCCGCCCTGCTGATCGCGCTCACCGCGTACGGCTTGCAGGAGTCCCGCAACGACCGGCCCCGCAAGCTCGACCTGCTGGGCGTCGCCACCCTCGGCGCCGGTGCCTCCTGCCTCATCGCCGGCCTCGCCGAGGGCCGGCACGGCTGGGGCCGCACCCCCGTCCTGCTCCTGCTCGGCCTCGGCGTGCTGCTGCTCGTACTGTTCGTCCTGGTCGAGGCCAGGATCGCCGAACCGATGCTCGACCTCGCGCTGTTCCGCAGCCCCGGCTTCATCGCCTCCAGCGGCGGCGCGCTGTTCACCGGCCTGGCCATCGTCGGCCTGATGAGCTACCTGCCGATGGCCCTCCAGAAGTCCGCCGGGGAGACCCCCCTGGTGGCCTCCCTGGTGCTCGCGATCTGGTCCGGCCTGTCCGTCGTCTCCGCCCTCCAGGCCCGCCGCCTCGCCAACCGGATGTCCGCCACCACCCAGGTCGCCGCCTCCCTGCTGCTGTGCGGCATCGGCGAGGCCGCCCTCTACGGCATGACCCCCGACGGCTCCTGGACGCACTTCGCCCCCGGCCTGGTGCTCGCCGGCGTCGGCAGCGGCGTCCTCAACGCGGCCCTCGCCCGGCTGGCCGTCAGCAGCGTGCCCGCCGACCGCGCGGCCATGGGTTCGGGCGCCAACAACACCGCCCGCTACCTGGGTTCGGCCCTCGGCGTCGCCATCACGCTGACCGTCGCCGGCCAGGCCACCGACGACCGCGGGCCGCGCTACGCGATGGCCGCCGGGACCGACCACGCCGTCCTGGTCGCCGCGGTGCTGTGCGCGGTCGGGGCGGGCGTGGCCCTGTGGGCGCGCTTCGCCGAAGCCCGCACCCCCGCCGCCGCACCGCCACCCGGCGGCACCGCGGGCGGCGCGGGCGCGGCGGGCACCGTCCAGAGCCCGGCGGTGTCCCGTGGCTGACCAGCGCTCCGACCACGGCACCCGGCCCGGCGCCGCCCCGGACCTCTCCGCCGCCGGCTCCGTGCACCACATCAACGCCGGCATCCTGGTGGAGCCCGGACGCGGCCGGATCGTCGTGCGCGCCGGTGACACCGTGCTCGCCGACAGCCAGCGGCCGATCGTGGTCCTGGAGGGCCGCTACCCCGTCCGCTACTACATCCCGCCCGAGGACGTGCGCCGCGAACTGCTCGCCCCCTCCTGGGAGAGCACCTACTGCCCCTACAAGGGCAACGCCGTGCACTACGCGCTCGCCTCCCACGGCGAGGGCGGCTCCATCGCCTGGTCCTACCCCGTCCCGCTGAGCGGCATGGAGGCCCTCACCGGGCTGATCGCCTTCTACCAGGAACGCGTCGACATCGACGTCGAGCCCTCCGACTGATCCCGGGTCACCCCGGCGCCGTCAGGCCCGCCCCCACCCGGGGGCGGGCCTGACGGCGTCTCACACCGGCGACGGCGCAGGGCCAAGGCGCCTGGCTGGTGCCGAGGCCCCTCCTGATCCACCGGGGGATCCCGCCGGCTACGGCTGCCCGGCGAAGTCCAGGACGGTGACCGAGGGGCGGTGGGTGGCCAGCGGCGGGACGGTGAGGGCGAGCGGGAGGAGGACCCCGAGCAGGCCTCGGGCGCCGACCGGCCGGACGTCGCGCACCGCGGCCACCGCCGGACTCGCGGTGCGCAGCCCGCCCCGCTCGCGGGCGTCCATCGCCCACGGCATCGGCGGCGGCTCGTAGTCGTGGGAGCGCATCCTCCCGGTCAGGGTGAGCCGGCTGAACCAGCGCGGTACGGCGTCCAGCACCAGCGAGCCGCCGGGGAAGCGTTCGGCGCAGCCCGCGATCAGGGCCTTCACCCGGGGCGGCGGGAGGTACATCAGCAGGCCCTGGGTGGTGATCAGGACCGCCTGGTCGCGGTCCACCTCCTCGGTCCAGCCCAGCTCGGTGGCATCGGCGGCCAGGTAGCGCTGGCGCGGGCCGGGCGGGAGCAATTGCTCGCGCAGGGCCACCGACTCGGGCAGGTCCACGGTGAGCCACCGGGCCCGCCCGTTGTCGACCCGCCAGTACTGGGTCTCCAGCCCCTCGCCCAGGCAGACCACGGTGCCGCGCGGCTCCCGGGCCAGGAAGTCGGCGACCTCGCGGTCGAAGCAGGCCGCCCGGAGCGCCTGGAGCTGGGCGGACAGGGCGCTCGCGCCGAAGCGCTCGGCGAAGGGGAAGTCGATCCGCTCGACCAGCTCGACGGCCTTCGGGTCGTCGAGCACGGTGTCCGGCCGCCGGGCCTCCACCGCCCGGTGCCAGAGCGTCCACAGGGCCGTCTCCGGTACTTCCCCCAGCTCGGGCCGCTCGCCGCTGCTCATCACGCGCTCCCTCGGACTCTCGGACGTGCTCCTGGCTCGGACCCGCCGATTCTGACACCGCGGGGCGTGAACCAGGGCGCGCGGCGCTCCGGCGCGCCGGGCGCGCGGCAGCCCGTCAGCCGACGCTGAAGGCGCCGTCCGGGGGC
This sequence comes from Kitasatospora sp. NPDC086009, assembly GCF_044540385.1. Classification (NCBI taxonomy): domain Bacteria; kingdom Bacillati; phylum Actinomycetota; class Actinomycetes; order Kitasatosporales; family Streptomycetaceae; genus Kitasatospora; species Kitasatospora sp. NPDC086009. The sequence goes on along the minus strand of NZ_JBITSA010000007.1, from coordinate 7,543 downwards.
GGCGGGGAGTCCGTCGCCGCGGCGTCGGTGACCGCCGCCGTGCGGCCGGTGAAGGCGGCCAGGTCGGCGCCCTCGGTGAGCCGGGCGGGGAAGATGTCCGCGGCGAGACGGCGCGAGAGGTCGGCCACCGGGAGCGGACCGGTGGAGCCGGCCAGCAGGATGTTGCCGTAGCGGCGGCCGCGCAGCACCGGCGCCTCGGCGATCAGGCAGGCCTCCGGGAAGACGGCGCGCACCGTCGCCGCCTGGGCGCGGGCGAAGGCGAGCGGCGGGCCGTCCGCGAGGTTGGCGGCGTAGCAGCCGCCGGGGCGCAGCGCGGCGGCCGCCAGCCGGAGGAACTCCACCGAGGTGAGGTGCGCCGGGGTGCGCGACCCGTGGAAGACGTCGGCGACGACGAGGTCCAGCGAGCCGGCCGGGACGGCCGCCAGGGCCGCCCGCGCGTCGCCGACCGTCGTCGTGATGTCCGCCCCCGGGCCCTGCCACGGCAGGTGCTCCTCGACGAACGCGAGCAGCGGGCCGTCGACCTCGGCCACCCGCTGGCGCGAGCCGGGGCGGGTGGCGGCGAGGTAGCGGGGCAGGGTGAGGGCGCCGCCGCCCAGGTGGAGCACGTCGACCGGCCGCCCGGCGGGGGCGAGGGCGTCGACCAGGTGGCCGATCCGCCGGGTGTACTCGAACTCCAGGTGGGTCGGGTCGCCGAGGTCGACGTAGGACTGCGGGGTGCCGTCGAGGGTCAGCAGCCAGCCGCCGTCGCGGTCGATGTCGGGCATGAGCTTGGCGTACCCGAGGTCGGTCGCCCGCCCGACCGGGACCGGCTCCTCCTCGTGCGGGCCCGGCGGGTTCATCCGGACGCCGGCAGGTAGGCGCCGAGCCAGCGGTCGAGCTCGGTGAAGACCTGGGTGCGGGCGGACTCGCCGGACAGCACGAGGTCGTGCATGCCGTCCTCGATCCGCACGATCGTGACGTGCCGGCCCAGGCGCGGGCCCTGGGCGGCGATGTCGTCGGCCCGCAGCACGGCGTCGGCGTGGTGCAGCCTGGCCTGCCAGGTGGTGGTGGCGATCGAGGCGGTGGAGGCCATCAGCAGCACGGGGACGTCGATGCCGAGCCCGCGCCGGACGCGGCGCTGGCCGCGGTCGATGGCGGCCAGCCAGCCGGCGTAGAGCGGGAAGCCCTCGGCCGGCTTGAGGCCCAGGTCGAAGTCCCATTCGCCGCGGTGGTCGCGGTGCAGGCTGTGCACGTAGTGCGGGTTAAGCGTGGAGGGCAGCTTGCGGGTGGCGGCGAGGCGGCCGAGGGCCTGCACGGCGGGGCCGCCGAGGGTGCGGACGGCCGGGGCGGCGGGCATCGAGAGGAACGGGCTGTTGAGGAAGAGTCCGTCGACCACGCCCCGCCCGGCGCGGCGCCCGGCCCACAGGGCGGTCACCAGGCCGCCGGTGGAGTGGCCGTTGACCAGCAGTTCGCGGTGCCCGTCGGTCTCCCGGACGACCCGCACCGCGGCGTCGAGTTCCTCGTCGTAGGCGGCGAGGTCGCGGACGAAGTTCGGCGACTGGTGCGGGCGCAGCGAGCGGCCGTACTTGCGCAGGTCGAGGGCGTAGAAGGAGAAGCCGCGCTCGACGAAGTGGTCGGCGAGGTGGGTCTGGAAGAAGTAGTCCACGTACCCGTGGACGTAGAGCACCGCGCGGTCGCTGCCCGGGACGAGCCGGCGTACCAGGGTGGCGCTGACGGCGCCCTCCTCGTCGGGGGCGAGCGGCAGCTCGACCGCCTCGTAGGGGGCACCCAGGATGTCTTCTCGGAACTCCATGTCCGCCGTACCCGTTCTCTGCTCCGCCTGCCGTGGCAGGACCGCCCATCCGGAGCACCGACGATACCGGCCAGTAGCTCCGCCCTGCTCGGCGGGCGCCGCCCCCGGGCGCGGCGAAAGGTTCGGCGGACCGCGCCGGCGGGCCTCGCGGCGGGGCCGGACCGGGCCGCTCCGCCCCCCGTGCGCCTGCTGTGCGCCCGCGGTTCTGTGGCACGCTGCCCGGGCCACTGTCACCTTCCTTGCCCGCGAGGCGAGTTGAGGAGCGAACATGCCGCACGGAGACCATCCGCAGCCGGGCCACCACGACCCCTCCCTCTACCGCACAGCGGCGGAGGCGATCGCCGCACCGCCGGAGCGGCTGGCCTACGTCGCCGGATTCGACCGGTCGGCGCAGCGGCCGGACGCGCTGATCACCGTGGACACCGATCCGGCCTCGCCGAGCTACGGCCGGGTGCTGAACTTCGCCGAGCTGCCGGGGCTCGGTGACGAGCTGCACCACTTCGGCTGGAACGCCTGCTCCAGCGCGCTCGCGCACGCCTGCCACCGGAACCCGGAGCGGCGCTACCTGCTGCTGCCCGGGCTGCGCTCCTCCCGGCTGCACGTGATGGACACCCGGCCGGACCCGGTGCGGCCGCGGCTGGTGAAGACCGTCCCGGCCGAGGAGCTGGCGGCCAGAGCGGGGTACTCCCGCCCGCACACGCTGCACTGCGGGCCGGACGGCGTCTTCCTGTCCTGCCTCGGCAGCGGGGACGGCGCCGACGGGCCGGGCGGGGTGGCGCTGCTCGACCACACCACCTTCGACGTCCTGCGGGCCTGGGAGACGGAGCGCGGACCGCAGCACTTCGCCTACGACGTCTGGTGGCACCTGGGGACCAACGTGGGCGTCACCAGCGAGTGGGGCACGCCGTGGATGGTCGAGGACGGCGTGGTGCCGGAGCTGCTGCTGGGCCGCAAGTACGGGCACGCGCTGCACTTCTGGGAGCTCGACTCGGGGCGGCACCTGCAGCGGGTCGACCTCGGCGACCAGTACCAGATGGTGCTGGAGCTGCGGCCGGCGCACGACCCGCAGGCGGAGTGGGGCTTCGTCGGCGTGGTGGCCAACGTCGAGGACCTCTCCTCCTCGGTCTGGCTCTGGTACCGGGAGGGGGCGGCCTTCACCGCGCGCAAGGTGATCGAGATACCGGCCGAGCCGGCGAAGCCGGAGGACCTGCCGCCGGCGCTGCAACCGTTCGGCGCGGTGCCGCCGCTGGTGACGGACCTCAACCTGTCGGTGGACGACCGCTGGTTGTACGTATCCGCCTGGGGCACCGGGGAGTTGTTCCAGTTCGACGTCTCGGACCCGTTCCACCCGCGCCCGGCGGGCTCGGTGCGGCTCGGCGGGGTGGCCGCGCGGACGCCGCACCCGGCCGAGCCCGGCCGACCGCTGAGCGGTGGCCCGCAGATGGTCGAGATCAGCCGGGACGGCCGGCGGCTCTACCTCACCAACTCGCTGTACGGCGCCTGGGACGACCAGTTCTACCCGGACGGCATCGAGCCCTGGATCATCAAGCTGGACGCGGACACCGAGGCGGGCGGACTCAGCGTCGACCCGCACTTCTACCCGCACGGCGCGGAGTTCGGCGGTCTGCGGGTGCACCAGACCCACCTGGCGGGCGGCGACGCCTCTTCGGACTCCTACTGCTTCCGCTGAGGTCGGGGCCGGGGCTCAGCGCCGCCCCTGGAGCGGGCCATGGCGGTCACGGGCGGGCGGCAGACCGGTGGCGGCCGGCCGCGGGTCGCATAGGTCCTCCCCGGGCAGCGGCGTGCCGCGCGGCGGGCCGAGCCGCGGTGCGTCGCCGACGGCGGTGTGCTCGACCAGGGCCTCGCCGACGCCGCCCGGACCACTGCGGCGCACCTCGAACTCCACCTCGTCGTCCGCTTCCCCCGGCGGGCAGCCCATCGCGTACTGCCGCCAGCTGTGCGGCGGCCGCGGGTGTTCCACGGTGCCGTACTGGCCGGCCCGGCCGGACCGGGCCCACCGGCCTCGTCGGGCCCCCGTGTTCAGGACTCCCGACCCCGCCGTCCGCACCAGGGGCGGCACCCTGACGGGCGCGGCGTCCCGCCTCCGGTGCTCTCCCTTCACCGCAGGCGGGACGCCGCGCCGTCGCCGGCCCGGCTCAGGCTCCGGCCGGGCCGGCCGCTTCGCCCCCGGTCGCGCGGCGCAGCCGGCGCCGGCGCGGGGGCTGGTCGGGCAACCACCCGAAGGTCAGGCAGGCGCCCACCACTCCGAGGATCATGCCGATCAGGAAGCCCCCCAGGTTGGAGGTGACCCAGCTGGCCAGCGAGCTGATCACCGCGAGCACGGAGTAGAACAGCCGCTGGGCCGGGTTGAACAGGATCAGCACGCCGCAGATCGCCATCACGGCCGGTACCAGGTAGCCGGCCATCCCCTGCATCCCGATGTGCAGGATGACCGGCAGCGGTGCCTTCAGCGTGAAGAGGACCTCGGCGCCGCCCAGCAGCACCAGCAGACCGCCCCAGAACGGCCGCCGGCCCCGCCAGGCGCGCCAGCCACGCCCGGTGTGCGCCGGCCCGGCGGGACCGGGGGCCGCCACGGGCGTCCACGGCGGTGCGGGCGCGACGGCCACCGTGCTCGCGGCAGCGTCGGAAGCAGCGGAAGCACCGGAAGCACCTGGAGCAGCGGAGCCACCGCCGGCACCGGACACCCCGGCGCCGACGGCCGCCCCGGCCTCCGCGGCATCGGCGCCCCGCCCGGCCGGGCCGGCGCCGTCGGGTACAGGACCGGTCACCGTCAGCAGCCCTCCGAGCTGAAGCTCAGCCGCAGGTGGGGGAGCTTGAACGCACCCGCGGTGGTGGCGTAGTTGTGCTGCCGCAGGTTGTTGATGGTGACGGTGTCGGCCTGTTGCCCGAACACGCCCGGCAGGCCCTGGACGCCCGCCTTGGTGTAGGTGCTGGCGTCCCCGCCGATCTCGATGTTCTTGAAGGACGCGTCACCGGAGAGCATGTCCGAGTCGGTGGTCAGGTCGGTGGCGGTGACGGGGGTGCCGTCGTCGCCGGCCTTGATCAACAGATTGATGCCGCCGAGGTCGACGCTCTGGCAGAGCTTGGTGAGCTGGGCCTGCTTGATCGCCGAGACGGCGACCAGGACCTGCCCGCCGGTGTCACCCTCGTTGGGGCTGCCCTCGATCATGTGGTCCAGGCTGCCGAACTGTTCGAAGCCGACGCCCTCCAGACTGTCCGCCGTGACGGTGAACGGCATGCCGGAGATGGCGAACTGGGCGGCGAGGACGCCCTGCGCGGTGAGGGTCATCAGGACGGCGCCGGCGACGACGGCCGGTACCGCCATCAGGGCGGTGCGCCGGAGGCGGACCCGCCCTCTCGACTCGGCGGGCGCGTCGGTGCTTTCGGGCGTGGGGGCGGCGTCATCGGACGTGGCCATGTGTGCTCCCTAGGGTGGTGGGATGTGCAGGCACTGGCACGTTGTCCTGGCGCGGACAGCGTTCTGCGGTCCGGCCGGGTGGGCCGCCCCTCGGCAGCGGGGCGGGCCCGGTCGGACCGCAGATGGATTACTGGGAAGCTACTGCCCAGTAGACGGCGGGTCAATACGGGTGCACGAAGGATCATCGTCCGCGACCGAAGGGCCCGCTTCCAGGGCCGGTTCCGAAGCCGGAACGGGAGCCGGGACGGGAGCCGGGACGGGAGCCAAGGCAGGCGCCGGCACCAGGTCCTGAGCTGCGGCCAGCCGCCGGGCGGCCTCCTCCGGACCGAGGAAGGGCGCCAGGCAGAACAGGCTCAACATCGGTAGTTCGGCCGGGAGTTCGCCGGTCCGGCCGGCGTCGACACAGCGGTAGAGGGTGCTGTAGACGCCGCCGACCACCGCGTCCACCAGCGGCTGCACCTCGACGCCGCACGGCAGTGGGGGCACCTCGGCGAAGAACGCCCGGAACCGGGTGAGGAGTTGCTCGCGTTCACGGCGGCCGGCCGGGCCGACCGACTCCACCTCGATCACCGCCATGGTGGCGAAGGCGGGGACGCGGGCCAGCAGGTCGAGCATCGCACGCAGGGCGTCGTGGATCCCGGCGCACCAGTTCGGGGCCGCCGCGAAGGCCGCCGCCATCCGCCGGATCACCACGCCGGTGCCGTGCCGGTGGGTGGCCAGGAAGGCGTCCTCCTTGCCGCTGAACAGCTCGTAGAAGACCGGCCTGGTCACCCCGGCCGCGCGGCAGATGTCGCTCACCGTGGCCCGCTGGTAGCCGTGCTCGGCCACGGTGTGGACCAGCCCGTCGAGCAAGCGTTCCCGCTGGGTGGCGGCGACCACGCCGGGGGGCAGCCGGCTCGGGCCGCGCTTGATCGACCGCGCCGGGTCACGGCCGGTCCGCGCCCCGGGCAGCAGCAGTGCCTCGGCACCGTGAACGGCATCCAGGTCCATCGCCAACTCCTGTGCTCAGTATTGACATTGACGCAAGGGCTGGTTTACAACACTCGCAGGTTTCCAATCGAACGGCGCTGAGCCGACGGAAACCTCCACGCGTTCCGACTGTTCAGTATGGCGAACGCATGCCCGGCGGTGGCAGCCGTCGACGTGCACCACTCAGGCACCTCATCGCACGGCCCGCACCGCCGCGATCCCCCGCACCACCGCACCTCCCGCACCTCCCGCACCTCCTCGCCGGACGGCGGGGCCCGTGGCGCCGGGCCCGCCGACGGCACCGGACGCGTGTCCGCAGGTTCTCAGCACCCCCACTCCGCTCCACCCTGCCGCGTGCACCGCGGCAGCTCCCGCCGCGCGATCCCAGCGCGAATCCGCGGGCTCCCCCACCCAGCTCGTACGGAGAGAGGCACCCTCATGCGCATCAGCCGCACCCTCGGCGCCGCGGCCCTGGCCGCCGTCGCCCTGGCGACCGCAGCCGTCACCCCGGCCCAGGCCGCCGGTTCAGCCGTGCTGACCCACACCTCCGTCGGCGGCCCCGCCGTCGCCGTCGGCGACGTCCTGACCGCCAACCTGGTCCCCGGCAGCTACGCCACCTTCTACTCCAGTGCCACCGGCACGAGCGGCATCAAGTGCGCCGTCTCCGCCTTCTCCGCCACGGTGACCAGCAACCCGGCGGCCCCGGGCGTGGCCACCGAGAGCCTCAACAGCCACACCTTCAGCTCCTGCACCGCGAACGTCATCGGTGTCACCGGCGTCAAGAGCATCACGGTCAACAACCTGCCGTACACCAACTCGGTCAGCGACGCGGCCGGCAACCCCGTGACGCTCAGCCCGACGGCGGCCGGTCCGCTGCAGACCACGGTCGTGCTGAACACCATCCTCGGTACCACCACCTGCGTCTACCGCGCGCCCGGCAGCATCTCCGGCACCACCGACAACACCGGTCAGACCATCGGGTTCGCCTCCCAGGCGTTCGCCAAGGTGTCCGGCCCGAGCACCTGCTTCGCCACCGGCTACTTCACCGCCACCTACGGGCCGGTGATCGACAGCTCGGTCGCGGGCAACCCGCACGTCTACATCAACTGACCCTCTGCGCACAGCAGTAGGCGGGAAACGACGGGGAGCGGGGGGGGGGGGGGGGGGGGGGGGGCGCCCCCCCCCCCCCCCCCCCCCCCCCCCCCGCCCCCCCCCCCGCCCCCCCCCCCCCCCGGCCCCCCCCCGCGCCCCACCGCCCTGGAGTCTGGAGTACGGATGTCCGCCGAGAACAGTGCCACCCGTGCCACGACCGGCCCCGCCGAGACCCATGCGCCCGGCCCGCC
>NZ_JBITSA010000006.1:405892-515116 GCF_044540385.1 Kitasatospora sp. NPDC086009 | reverse complement strand
CCCCCACCCCCCCCCCCCCCCCGGCGGGGGGGGCGGGGGGGGCCCCGGGGGGGGGGGGGCCCCCCCCCCCGGGGGGGCGGGGGCCCCCCCCGCCCGGGGGCTCACCCGGCGGACGGCTCCAGGCCGGCCCGCAGCAGACCGTAGGTGTAGGCGTCGTCCAGGGCCAGCCAGGACGCGGCGATCACGTTGTCGGCCACCCCGACGGTGGACCAGCTGGTGGTGCCGTCGGTGGACTCGATCAGTACCCGGGTCTTGGAACCGGTGCCGTGCTGGCCCTCCAGGATGCGGACCTTGTAGTCGACCAGCTCCAGCTTGGCCAGCTGCGGGTAGATCCGCTCCAGCGCGGTGCGCAGCGCCTTGTCCAGCGCGTCGACCGGGCCGTTGCCCTCGCCGGTGGCGATCCGGCGCTCGCCCTTGGCCCAGACCTTGACCGTCGCCTCGTTGCCCGCGAAGCCCTGCGGCCCCTGCTCGCTGATGGTCCGCCAGGACTCCAGGGTGTAGAAGCGCTCGCGGCTGCCGCGCACCTCGTCACGGAGCAGCAGCTCGAAGGAGGCGTCGGCGGACTCGTAGGTGTAGCCGAGGTTCTCCTGCTCCTTGACCCTGACGACCACCCGGCCGGCCAGGTCCCGGTCGCTGGACAGGTCGTAGCCGAGCTCCTTGCCCTTGAGCTCGACCGAGGCGCGGCCGGCCATGTCGGAGACCAGCATCCGCATGGTGTTGCCGACCGTCTCCGGGTCGATGTGCTGGTAGAGGTCCGGGTCGACCTTGATCGCGGAGGCGTGCAGACCGGCCTTGTGCGCGAAGGCGGAGTGGCCGACGTACGGCTGGTGGGTGGAGGGCGTCAGGTTGACCACCTCGGCGACCGCGTGCGAGATCCGGGTCATCTCGGCCAGGCTGCCGGGCGGCAGCACCCGGCGGTCGTACTTGATCTCCAGCGCGCCGACCACCGGGAACAGGTTGGCGTTGCCGACCCGCTCGCCGTAGCCGTTGGCGGTGCACTGGACGTGGGTGGCGCCCGAGTCGACCGCGGCCAGCGTGTTGGCGACGGCGCAGCCGGTGTCGTCCTGGGCGTGGATGCCGATCCGGGCACCGGGCTTGTAGGTCGCGGAGTCGGCGAGGACGTCGGCGACGATGTCGCGGACGCCGGCCGGCAGCATCCCGCCGTTGGTGTCGCAGAGCACCACCACGTCGGCACCGGCCTCGTGCGCGGCGCGGACCACCGCCAGGGCGTAGGCGCGGTTGGCCTTGTAGCCGTCGAAGAAGTGCTCGCAGTCGATGAACACCCGGCGGTCCTGGGAGCGCAGGTAGGCCACGCTGTCCCGGATCATCTCCAGGTTCTCGTCCAGCGTGGTGCGCAGCGCCAGTTCGACGTGCCGGTCGTGGGCCTTGGCGACCAGGGTGATCACCGGGGCGCCGGAGGTCACCAGGGCGGCCAGCTGCGGGTCCTCGGCCGCCTTGCCGCCGGCCCGCCGGGTGGCGCCGAAGGCGACCAGCTGGGCGTGCCGGAGGTCCAGTTCGGCGGCGGCCCGGGCGAAGAACTCGGTGTCCCGCGGATTGGCGCCGGGCCAGCCGCCCTCGATGAACCCGACCCCGAACTCGTCCAGATACCGGGCAATGGTCAGCTTGTCGGCCACCGTGAGGTTGATGCCCTCGCGCTGCGCGCCGTCGCGCAGGGTGGTGTCGAAGACGTGGAAGCTGTCGTCGGTGCGGTTGCTGGCCTGGGTCATGGCCCTGGGTCTCCGTTCCGGGAGGTTGGTACTGCTCTGCCGGTTCTGATCCGGCTCCACTGTCCAGCATCCCGCGCGCGCCCGGTGTCGCTCGGCCCCTTGTGGGGGCTCCGGCCGGTCCGGGGGTGTGCCGTTCGGGCCGGGCCCGAAAAGCAAAAGACCCCTCGCGGGTGCGAGAGGTCTGCGCGCGGGTCTGGACGCTGGTGGTCGCTCCGCATCGGGTACTGCGGAGCGGTCACTGCGGACCGGCGCGCCTGCTGCTAATGATCAGCGAAAGCGAGGACACGCTCGCAGTGTGGCACACCCTCCGGAGTCCGGCCCGGCCGTCTCGCGATCCGAAACGGCACGGGCCGGGGCGGCTCCGGATCAGACGATCTTGTGCAGCCAGCCGTGGGTGTCGGGGCGCTGGCCGCCCTGGATGGCCAGCAGCGCCCGGCGCAGCTCCATGGTGGTCGGGCCAGGCTCGCCGGCGCCGACGGTCCAGTCCCCGCCGCGGGACTTGACCGAGCCGACCGGGGTGATGACGGCCGCGGTGCCGCACGCGAAGACCTCGGTGAGGGTGCCGTCGGCGTTGCCCCGCTTCCACTCCTCGGTGGAGATCTTCCGCTCCTCGACGGCGTAGCCGAGGTCGGCGGCGAGCTGGAGCAGCGAGTCGCGGGTGATGCCGGGGAGCAGCGCGCCGGAGAGCTCGGGGGTGACGATCGTCGCGTCCTTGCCCTCGCCGAAGACGAAGTACAGGTTCATCCCGCCCATCTCCTCGATCCACCGGTGCTCGGCGGCGTCGAGCCAGACCACCTGGTCGCAGCCCTTGGCGGCGGCCTCGGCCTGGGCGACCAGCGAGGCGGCGTAGTTGCCGGCGCACTTGGCGGCACCGGTGCCGCCCGGCGCGGCGCGGACGTAGTCCTCGGAGAGCCAGACCGAGACCGGCTTGACGCCACCGGAGAAGTAGGCGCCGGCCGGCGAGGCGATGATCATGAAGAGGTAGGAGTTGGCCGGGCGCACACCCAGGCCCACCTCGGTGGCGAACATGAAGGGCCGCAGGTAGAGGCTCTGCTCCTGCTCGTTCGGCACCCAGTTCTGCTCCTGCTGGACCAGGTGCTCGACGGCCTCGACGAAGGTCTCGATCGGCAGCTCCGGCATGGCCAGCCGGCGGGCGGAGGCCTGGAAGCGGGCGGCGTTGGCCTCCGGGCGGAAGGTCGCGATCGAGCCGTCGGCCTGGCGGTAGGCCTTCAGGCCCTCGAAGATCGACTGACCGTAGTGCAGCGTCATGTTCGCCGGGTCGATCTCCAGCGGCGCGTACGGCGCCAGCTGGGCGTCGTGCCAGCCCAGGCCCTCGGTCCACCGGATGGTGACCATGTGGTCGGTGAAGATCCTCCCGAAGCCGGGGTTGGCCAGCCGGGCCTCGCGCTCCGCGTCGGACAGCGGGTGCGCGGAGGGCTTGAGGTCGAACGTGATGGGCGCCTGGGTGGGCGTGCTCATGGCTGTGTGTCCTTCACCGTGGGGTTGGTCCGGGCCGCCTCCGTCGGGTGAACGTTTCGGCGAACGAACGCACGACGGCACGGCCCACTGTCGATACTCGCATCCAGAGGGCCGTGCCGAACAGCTGTCGACCCCAGGAGGAGTCGGCGGCCGCGGTTGTGCGCTTGTGCGCCCCGGCCCCTTCGGCCGGAACACCGCTTGTCGGATCCGGCCTCCCGGCCTGATCCCGCGTGTCGGATCCGGCCTGTCAGCCGGATACTCGGGCGGCGAGCGCGTCGCCGACCTGGGAGGTGCTGCGGGTGCCGGTGCGCTCGGTCAGGTCCGCGGCGACCGCGGCCTCGACCGCGGCGGCCTCGGCGGCGAAGCCGAGGTGCTCCAGCAGCATGGCGACCGAGAGCACGGTGGCGGTCGGGTCGGCCTTGCCCTGGCCCGCGATGTCCGGGGCGGAGCCGTGCACGGGCTCGAACATCGACGGGAAGTCGCCGCTCGGGTTGATGTTGCCGCTGGCGGCCAGGCCGATCCCGCCGGTGACGGCGGCGGCCAGGTCGGTCAGGATGTCGCCGAACAGGTTGTCGGTGACGATCACGTCGAACCGCTCGGGCTGGGTGACGAAGAAGATGGTCGCCGCGTCGACGTGCAGGTAGTCGGTGGTGACCTCGGGGAACTCCCGGCCGACCCGCTCGAAGATCCGCGTCCACAGGTGACCGGCGTGCACCAGCACGTTGTTCTTGTGGACGAGGGTCAGCTTCTTGCGCGGCCGCGCCTGGGCCCGGCGGTAGGCGTCGCGGACGACCCGCTCGATGCCGTAGGCGGTGTTCAGGCTGACCTCGGTGGCCACCTCGTGCTCGGTGCCGGTGCGCAGCGAGCCGCCGTTGCCGACGTACGGGCCCTCGGTGCCCTCGCGGACGACCACGAAGTCGATCGCGGGGTCACCGGCCAGCGGCGACGCCACGCCCGGGAAGAGCCGGCCCGGCCGCAGGTTGATGTGGTGGTCGAAGGCGAACCGCAGCTTCAGCAGCAGCCCGCGCTCCAGCACGCCGGACGGGACGCTCGGGTCGCCGATGGCGCCGAGCAGGATCGCGTCGTGGGTCTTCAGCTCCGCCAGCACGCTGTCCGGCAGCGTCTCGCCGGTGCGGTGGTAGCGCCGGGCGCCGAGGTCGTACTCGGTGGTCTCCAGCTTCACGTCGGCGGGCAGCGCCGCGCCAAGGACCTTGAGGCCTTCGGCCACCACTTCCTGGCCGATGCCGTCACCGGGAACTACTGCGAGACGAATGGTGCGAGACATGCTCGGACCCTACTCCGCCGTCCCAGGGGCTGACACTTCGCGTCCACTATCCGGACGCTCGATCCGGCACGCAGTCGTCGAGCGCGCGCTCCAACCGCTTGAGGGTCGCCCTATGGAACAGCGTCTGCGGACTCGCGAAGATCAGGCTCCCGTCGAGCAACTCGGTGTGCGGCGGGAGATCCGGCAGCCGGTCGAGGTCCTCGGCGGTGTACCCGCCGACCGGGGGGCGGAGCCAGTCGGGGTACGGCTCCATGCTCATGATTCCTCCCGTACGGGCATCCTGACGGACGCTCTCCGGCTACTCGGCGGGATCCCGCCGGACGTCACTCCCACGAGGGAGCGCGGGAGGCGGAACCCGCGCCCGGGGCGCGTCTATGCTCGCGACGAACTGGTCCGGCATTCCTCGTGGAACGGGGCGAATCACCATGGCCGAGCGACGGCGGGAGGCGTTGGCCTGCGGGGTCGCGGCGGGCCTGGGCATGGCCGGGTACGCGCTCGCCGCCGCCCTGCGCGGGGCCTGGCCGCCCGGGGCCGCGGAGACGGCGGTGCCGTTCCACGCCCAGCTGTGGGACCTCGTCCACGGCGAGACCACCGGGGACCTGCTGTTCACCTGGAACAGCGGGTACGGCGCGCCGTTCCTGGCCGACTTCTTCGCCTACCTGATGAACCCGTTCTCCTGGCCGGCCGCGCTGCTGCCGCGCGACCAGGCCCAGCTCGCGGTCTTCCTGGTGGCGCTGGGCAGCATCGGCCTGGGTACCGGCCTGATGACCCACGCGCTGGGCCGCCTGCACGCCGGCCCGCACTGGCTGCGGGCGGTCGCCGCCCTCGGCTACGGGCTCTGCGCCTGGGTGCCGACCGTGGGCGGGACGGCCCCGATGTGGCTCTGGGGCCTGGTCTCGCTGCCGCTGCTCGTCCTGGCCGGCGACTGGTGCCTGCACGAGCGCCGCTGGGTGGCCGGCACCCTGTGCGTCGCCCTCGCCTGGGCGGGCAACCTCTACACCGCCGCGATGGCCACCATCACGGCCGGCCTGGTGCTCGCGGTGCGGCTGGCGGCCGTCCGGCGGCCGTTCAAGGCCGTGGTCCGGGTGACCGGTCGGGCGGTCACCACGGCCGGCCTCGGGGTGCTGCTCGCCGCGCCGGTGCTGTTCGTCGGCGTCCGGGCCGCCCAGGAGGCGCAGCCCGAGTCCCCCGTCCAGCCGCTCGGCCCCTCCGGGCTCGGCGGGCACCTCGCCCAGTTGCTGCCCGGCACCCAGAGCGGGCGGCCGCTGCCGGACGTCTCGATCGGCCTGCTCGGCCTGCTGCTGGTGGCCGGGCTGCCGTTCAACCGGCGGGTGCGGCCCCGGGAGCGGATCGTCTGGTGCGCCCTGCTGGCCCTGGTGGTGCTGAGCTTCGTCTGGACGCCGACCGTGCTGGTCTGGCACGGCCTGGCCATCCCGGCCGGCGGCCCCTACCGGGCGGCCTTCGTGCTCAGCGGGCTGCTGGTGCTGGCCGGCTGGGTCTCGCTGGTGCACCGGCCCGACACCCCGACGCTGCTCGGCGGCGCCGCCGTGACCGCCCTGGTGGCCGGGATCGCGGCGGCGCACCGCTCGGTGCACGGGTCGACCTGGGCCCTCCTCGCGCTGGGCGGCGCGGTGCTGCTCGCCGCGCTGTGGACCCTGGAGCACCGGCACACCGACCGCCGGGCGGGCGCCGCCGCGACCGCCGTCCTGGGCGCCGCGGTGCTCGGCGGAGCGGTCTGGTCGGCCTACGCCGCGCTGGGCACGCCGGCCGCCGGGACGCCCTCGGGCGCCGCCGTCCGGGCCGCGCACGCGGCGCTGCGGCAGGCCGCCGACTGGCCGCGGGCCCGGAGCGACCCGGGACCGCACGCCTTCACCCCGAACGACCCGCTGCTGCTCGACGGCCAGGGCGGCGGCTACTCCAGCGGGTCCCTGCCCACCGTCACCGCTCTGCTGCTGCACGACCTGGGCGCCGGCTGGTCGGCCGGCGGGCGGGTCACCCGGAGCGTCACGGACCCGGTCGGACGGGCGCTGTTCGCCGTCCGGACCCAGCTCGCCGACGGGCCGGCGCCGAACGGCTTCACGGTCACCCGGTCCGCCGCTCCCCCGCTGGTCACCGTCCTCCCGGCGGGCTCCGCCCCGGACACCTCCTCGGTCTGGTCGCGCCAGGAGTCGCTGCTCGGCGGCCCGGTCTACGACGTCCCCGGGCTGGTCCCGGCCGGCGGTCCGGAGCCGGCGGAGCACGGCAGCAGCGGCTGGTCCGTCCCCGCCACCCCCGCCGGTTCGGACGGCACCGCGTTCACCGCGGCCTGCACCCCGGGCGCCACCGCGTACTTCCACGGGGTCTGGTTCGACGGCACGGTGAGCGGCCTCGCCACGACCTACCGCAGCGACGGCGAGCAGCCGACCACCGCCGTGCCGATCCACGAGCTGGGGACGGTGCCCGCCGACGGCGTGGTGCGGGTGGTGCTGCGCGCGGACGCCGTCACCCAGGTCCCGGCCCGGCCGGTCGGCTGTCTGCGGCCCGGCGCGCTGGACGCGGCCGTCGCGCGGCTCACCGCGACCGGCGCCCGCTCGGTCACGGCCGGCGGGCACACCCTGGCCGCCGCCCTCCCGCCCGGCAGCACCGGGACGGCGCTGCTCTCCGTCCCGGCCACCGCGGGCTGGACCTGCGCGACCGGCGGCGGCCGGCCCACCGCGCCCACCTCCGTCCTCGGCGTGATCGGTGTCCCGCTCGGCGCCGGCGCGGACCGGATCAGCTGCTCGTTCCGCCCGCCCGGTCTGACCGAGGGGTTGCTCCTCGCGCTGGCCGCGGCCGCCGTCACCACCCTGACCGGGGTCTTCGGCCGGCTCCGCCACCGGCCCACCCGCACACCGCGCCGGATCCGCCGGGCCGCCCACCGGGGTCGCGCCGACGGGTAGCGATGCCGGAGGCCGTCACCGCGTGCGGTGACGGCCTCCGGCGGGGCGGGTCGGGACGGAGCGGTCAGGGGAGGGCGAGGACCTGTCCCCGGTGGCCGTCCCGGTTGAAGTGGTGGAGCAGGAGCAGCCGGGAGGTGTCCCCGTCGGCGCGCCGGACGTCGAGGACGGTGCCCGGCGGGAGGGCGGCGGCCACCGCGGCGGGGCCGCCGGGACCGGTGCGGACGTCCACGGCCGGGTGCAGCACGTCGACCGCGAGGGTGGGCCTGGTGCCGCGCAGGCCGACGGCGGAGAACGCCTCGGCCGGGTCGGGCTTTCCCGAGGTGGCGACACCGGTCCAGAGCCCGTAGCGGACGGTGCTGTGCCCGGCGCGCACCCCCGGCAGGGCGGCGAGGCGCACCGGCAGCACCAGGACGTCGCTGTCCAGCAGCGCGGTGTCGGTGTCCCCCCAGCGGGCGTTCAGCGGCTGGACGTCCAGCTCGGCGCCGCTGCGGGCGTCCACCGACCGGGCGACCAGGACGTCGCTGCCGGGCTGCCGGTCCGCCTTGACGAAGACGTCGGTGGCGCCGTCCCCGTCGGTGTCCAGCGAGGCCCGGACGGCGAAGACGCCGACCGGGGTGGCGGCGGGCGCCCAGAACTGCGCGGCGAGGTAGAGCATGCCCTGCTCGTCGCCGACGGCGGGCGCGTCGGAGGCCGCGCCGACCGCGCGCAGGTTGGCCGCCCGGTCGCCGGGGCGCTCGACGCAGACGTCCTGCGGGGCCTGCGGTTCGGTGCTCTCCTCCGGCACGATGCCGGCCCCCGGTCCGACCGCGGCGCCGCTGTCGGGCGGGCAGTCGGGCCAGCGGGCGCCCTCGCCGCCCAGCGCGAAGGCGCTGAGCAGTCCGGGCTGCTCGGCCGGCGCCCGGGCGCCGCCGAGCACGACCAGGGCGCCGGTCCTGGTGCCGTGCGCCGGCGCCGCCGCGCTCAGGTCCGAGGCCGGGCGGGGAGCGGCGAGCAGCGGGACCCGCAGCTCGGGCAGCGCGCCGTCCGAGACGGGCGTGAGCAGCAGCCGCCCGGAGAGCTCGCCCCGGTAGCTGCGGGCCCGGCCGCCCTGGCTGGTGTCGATGGTCGGGTCGGGCGCGCGGCCCAGCTGTCCCGGGACGGTCAGCGTGACCCTGACCCGGGCGGTGCCGCCGGCCGGCACCTCGACCCGGTCGGGCGCGATCTCGAAGCGGGCGCCGGGCAGTTCGGTGGCGGCCGCGTAGCCGGTGCGGTACAGCGCCGCCGTGCCGGACAGGTTGCGGACCTCGACCTCGCGGACGAGCCCGAGCGGGCCGCCGACGGCCACCGGGCCGAAGGAGACGCCGACGCTGCCCGGCGCCGCGCCCTCGCCCGCCGCGTAGGCGACCACCGGGGTCCGGACGGCGCGGTCCACCTGGGCCCGGCCGGCGCCGGTGCGCTCGGGGCCGTAGACCGGGCCGGTGTGCCCGTCGCCGGGCCAGGTGTCCCCGGCGGTGTTCATCAGCGCGGCTTTGAGCTGCTCGACCGTCCACTCCGGGTGGGCCGCGCGGACCAGCGCGGCCAGCCCGGCGACGTGCGGGGTGGCCATCGAGGTGCCGTCCTCGCGCTGGCCGCCGACGCCGCTGCCGGCCTTGGCGGACCAGATGGTCTCGCCGGGGGCGGCGAGGTCGGGCTTGACCACGCCGGGCACGCCGATCCCGCGCGAGGTGAAGTCGGTGAGGGTGTCGGCGCGTTGCGGCTGGTCCTGGGAGACGACACCGTGCAGCGGGTTGCCGGGGGCGGCCAGCCGGACGGTGACCGGGCCGCTCGCCACACCCTGGCGCAGCCGTTCGCCGTCGGCCCGGGCGAGCAGCGCGAGCGGGATCCGGTCGTTGCCGGAGACCTCGGCGAGGTGGTCGTCGTCGGCGGCGAGCAGGGCGCCGATCGCGCCCGCGTCGGCGGCGTGGTCCGCGCGCGGCCCGGAGCCGCAGGCCCGCTCGGACGCCCGGGTGCTCCAGGCGAGGACGGCGATCCGCCCGGCGAGCCGCTGCCGGTCGGCCTCGCCGAACGCCGTGCAGCCGTCGGACTGGTCGACGGGCAGGGCGAGTTCACCGCTGACGTCGGCGCTCGACCAGCCCTGGTAGCGGGCGCTCCAGTGGCCCGGGACGACCCCGGCGAGCGGCTCGGGGGCCAGTACCGTCAGGCCGTCGGCGTCGCTGTGCGGGTCGACCGAGGCGGCGACGGCGACGGCCCGGGCGGCGGTGCCGGGGCTGCCGCCGATGCCGTAGACGTCGCCCTCGTTCCCGGCCGCCGCGACCACCACGGTGCCGAGTTCGGAGAGGTGGTCGACGGCGATCGCGTCGGCGTCGTCGGTGGCGCCGAAGCGGCTGCCGAGGGAGAGGTTGACGACGTCGAGCCGGTCGCTGAGGTCGCCGTCGCCGTTCGGGTCGGCGGCCACGTCGAGGGCCTGGGCGAGCTGGTCGGTGGCGCCGTCGCAGCCGAACACCCGGATCGCGTACAGCTGCGCGCCGGGCGCGGCGCCCGGGCCGACCGCGAAGCCGGCCGGGTCGAGGCCGGGCCGGTAGGGGCCGGGGTAGGGGCGGCCGTCGGTGGTGACGCCGAGGCCGGCGGCGGTGCCGGCGACGTGTGTGCCGTGGCCGTTGAGCGCGCAGTCGATCGG
Organism: Kitasatospora sp. NPDC086009; assembly: GCF_044540385.1. Taxonomy (NCBI): domain Bacteria; kingdom Bacillati; phylum Actinomycetota; class Actinomycetes; order Kitasatosporales; family Streptomycetaceae; genus Kitasatospora; species Kitasatospora sp. NPDC086009. The sequence continues at coordinate 505,051 of NZ_JBITSA010000006.1, read as the reverse complement.
GTTGTCGTCCGGGTGCGGGTCGGGCTGGTGGTGCGGGGAGGCCGGGTCCGGGTTGTAGTCGTCGCCGACCAGGTCGCGGCCGCCGACCACCTTGGCGTTCGGGAAGAGGCCGGCGGGTGCGGGCTTGGCGCCGTCCACGGCCTTGAACGCGTCCTCGGTGCCGGGGCCGCCGAAGTCCGCGTGGGTGTAGTCGATGCCGCTGTCGATGATGCCGATCCGCACCCCCTGACCGGTGTTGCCGGCCCCGGCGTCACCGGATCCGGCGTCCCAGACCCACGGCGCACCGGTCAGCGGCACGGAGTGCGCGTTGTCCCGCTGCTTGCGCACGATGGGGTGGACGGCCCGGACGCCCGGCAGCGCGCGCAGGGCGGGCAGCCGGGAGGCCGGCACGGTGACGGCGAGTCCGGTGAGCAGGGTTCGGGTGCGGTACAGCTCGCGGACGGTGGGAGCCGTACCGCGGACGGCCCGGGCCAGCCGGTCGAGCGCTTCGGACGCCCGGGTCACCTGCTCGGCTCCGGCCCGCGCGGCCTCCTGTCGGACGGCCTCCGGGGAGCGCCGGGCCCGCCGGGCCTCGGTGGCCGCCTGCCGCCAGGCCGGACCTGCGGCCTCGGTGCCGAGCTCCAGCAGGACGGAGGCCGGGCGGCCGGCGCCGGGGGGCGCGGCCGTCGGTGGACTGCCGGCCGCCGGGGCGGCGGTGAGCAGGAACGGCCCCGCCAGCAGGGCCAGGGTGAGGCCGATCCGGGCGATCGGACGACGGACGGGTGGCTGACGCACTGGGCCCTCTCCCCCGGCAAGGGGAACTGATCCGCACGCCGTGCCGCTGACGCCCGCCCGCGCGGACGCCGATCACCCTTCCGGGGCCCCAAATTAGGATGATCGCGCCGGACAGCGCGAGCAACATCCCTCCAACGGGTGCCACGTGCACTCTCGGGAGTGACTCACCGTCAGGCCGTGCGGGCTATTCGGCAGATGAACGCCGGTTCCGGAGGGTGAGACCCGCCCGGCGCAGCGGCGAGCGGCCCTGGACCCAGGACGCCGGGAGGCGGCCCGCTCAGAGGTGGCCCGTCACGCCACCGTTGTCACGGCGGTCCAGCGCGCGCTGCAGCGCGGCGGCGGCGAACGGGGGCCGCTCGGTCGCGCGGCGGCGGCGCGGCGCACGGGCGGTGGTGGCGGGGGCGGGGGTGGCGTGGCGGTCTGCGGTGGGAGGCATACCGGGCTCCTTGGATCGAATGCGCCGGGCAGTGGCGCAGAGGGTGGGGAGAGGGAGGTGCCGGCGAAGCGCGTCGCCAGGGGGGCTCACGGCGGAGCGGGAGCACGCCGGGCGGGGATCGCCTGCCCACGGCGTACGGGCGCACACGGGCCGCACACCCTGGCTACAGGGGCGGCGCACCGTATGGCTCTTCCACGGTACGACCCGGGCCCTGGCCTGTCTGCACGAATACTTGGATTTCCTAGTATCTGAGACGGGACTCACCCGGAGCGCCGGTCCGGCCCCGGACGCGACAGGGCCCGGACCACCGCCGCGCGGTGGTCCGGGCCCTGTCGGAACGGCTCTGCCGGGGCTCAGGCGCCCAGGTCGACCGAGCGGGCGAAGCGGGCGCCGATCTCGGCCGCGATCGCCGACAGCACCTCCTGCGGGATCTGGGAGTCCACGGTGATCGAGGCGAGCGCGCCGCTGCCGTCGCGGGCCACCTGCATGCCGGCGATGTTGATGCCGGCGTCGCCGAGGTGGCGGCCGAGCACGCCGACCACGCCCGGGCGGTCCTCGTACTTGAAGAACGCCATGTGGTCGGTGAGCGCCACGTCCACGTCGAAGGCGTCCACGCCGACGATCTTCTGGGTCTGCTTCGGACCGGCCAGGGTGCCGGAGATGGCGATCTCGCCGCCGTCCGCCAGGGTGCCGCGGACGGTGATCACGTTGCGGTGCTCGGGGCTCTCGCTGGAGGTGGTCAGGCGCACCTCGACACCGCGCTCCTGGGCGAACAGCGGGGCGTTGACGTAGGACACCGTCTCCGCCACGACGTCCTCGAACACACCCTTGAGGGCGGACAGTTCGAGCACCTTCACATCGTGCTGGGTGATCTCGCCGCGGACCTCGACGTCCAGGCGGACGGCCACCTCGCCGGCCAGCGCGGTGAAGATCCGGCCGAGCCGCTCGGCCAGCGGCAGGCCCGGGCGGACGTCCTCGGCGATCACGCCGCCCTGGACGTTGACGGCGTCCGGGACGAGCTCGCCGGCCAGCGCCAGGCGGACGGACTTGGCGACCGCGATGCCGGCCTTCTCCTGGGCCTCGTCGGTGGAGGCGCCCAGGTGCGGGGTGGCCACCACGTTGTCGAAGCCGAACAGCGGGGAGTCGGTGCACGGCTCCTTGGCGTAGACGTCCAGGCCGGCGCCGGCCACCCGGCCGTCGCGCAGGGCGCTCGCCAGCGCGGCCTCGTCCACGATGCCGCCGCGGGCGGCGTTGACGATGCGCACGCTGGGCTTGACCTTGTGCAGCGCCTCGTCGCCGATCAGACCGATGGTCTCCGGCGTCTTCGGGAGGTGGACGGTGATGAAGTCCGAGATCTCCAGCAGCTCTTCCAGCGAGACCAGCTTGACGCCCATCTGCGCGGCGCGGGCGGCCTGGATGTAGGGGTCGTACGCGACGATCTGCATGCCGAACGCGGACATCCGCTGCGCGACCAGCACGCCGATCCGGCCGAGGCCGACGACGCCGAGGACCTTCTCGCTCAGCTCGACGCCGGTGTACTTGTTGCGCTTCCACTCGCCCTGCTTCAGGGCGGCGTTGGCCGGCGCGATGTTGCGGGCGACCGAGATCAGCAGGCCGCAGGCGAGTTCGGCGGCGGTGACGATGTTGGAGGTCGGCGCGTTGACGACCATCACGCCGGCCTTGGTGGCCGCGGCGACGTCCACGTTGTCCAGGCCGACGCCGGCGCGGGCGACCACCTTGAGCTTGCGGGCGGCGGCCAGCGCCTCGGCGTCCACCTTGGTGGCGGAGCGGATCAGGATGGCGTCCACGTCCGCGATCGCGGTCAGCAGCTCGGTGCGGTCCGCACCGTTGCAGTGGCGGATCTCGAAGTCCGGCCCGAGGGCGTCGACGGTGGCGGGGGACAGCTCTTCGGCGATCAGTACAACGGCGGTCTTGGTCACAGTGCTCACGACAGTGGTCCTTAACTGTCCGGTTCTCCCCGGCACGTAGGTGGCGTGGAAGGCGGGGGGAAGGTGGCATGCCGCGTAGGTAGACGCACGACGCTGTGGGCCTGACGCGCACTCGGAAGTGTATCGACGGGCTGGGTACCAGGCTGCTCCCGTCCGGCGAAATCACCCGGACGGGAGCAGCCTAGTTGTACAAGGACCCTATGGAATCGGACAGGTCCCGAAGGGGGCGGAGCCTTAGGGCTCAGGCCTCTTCCTTGACCCAGCTCATCAGCTTGCGGAGCTTCTTGCCGGTGGTCTCCAGCAGGTGGTCCTCGTCGGCCTTCTTGTACTCGTTGTACTTGGGCAGACCGGCCTTGTACTCGGCGATCCAGGTGTTGGCGAAGGTGCCGTCCTGGATCTCGGCGAGGACCTTCTTCATCTCGGCCTTGGTGGCGTCGGTGATGATGCGGGGGCCGGTGACGTAGTCGCCCCACTCGGCGGTCTCGGAGACCGACCAGCGCATCTTCTCCAGGCCGCCCTCGTACATCAGGTCGACGATGAGCTTCAGCTCGTGCAGGCACTCGAAGTAGGCGATCTCCGGCTGGTAGCCGGCCTCGACCAGGGTCTCGAACCCGGCCTTCACCAGGGCGGCGGTGCCACCGCAGAGGACGGCCTGCTCGCCGAACAGGTCGGTCTCGGTCTCCTCGGTGAAGGTCGTCTTGATGACGCCGGCCTTGGTGGCGCCGATGCCCTTGGCGTAGGACAGCGCCAGCTCCAGGGCCTTGCCGGAGGCGTCCTGCTCGACGGCGACGATCGCGGGGACGCCGCGACCCTCCTCGTACTGGCGGCGGACCAGGTGGCCCGGGCCCTTCGGGGCGACCATGCAGACGTCGACGTCGGCCGGCGGCTTGATGAAGCCGAAGCGGATGTTCAGGCCGTGGCCGAAGAACAGGGCGTCGCCCGCCTTCAGGTGCGGCGCGATGGACTCCTCGTAGACGTCGGACTGGATCGGGTCCGGCACCAGGATCATGATGACGTCGGCCTCGGCGGCGGCCTCGGCCGGGGTGACGACGCGCAGGCCGGCCTCCTCCGCCTTGGCGCGGGACTTCGAGTCGGCCTTCAGGCCGACCCGGACGTCGGCACCCGAGTCGCGCAGGGACAGCGCGTGGGCGTGGCCCTGGCTGCCGTAGCCGATGACCGCGACCTTGCGGCCCTGGATGATGGACAGGTCGGCGTCGTCTTCGTAGAACAGCTCGGCCACGGGGGCACATCTCCTTGCGTGATGGTCTTGCCGGGTACGTTCCCACGGTACGTGGACCCGGCAGGGTGTGGGACGGTGCTTCAGGGGGTGAGACGACCGCGCTACGCGCTGCGGTCGAGGGCGCGCAGCGAGCGGTCGGTGATCGACCGGGCGCCGCGGCCGATGGCCACCAGGCCGGACTGGACGAGCTCCTTGACGCCGTACGGCTCCAGCATCCGGAGCATGGCCTCCAGCTTGTCCGAACTACCGGTGGCCTCGATGGTCACCGCGTCGGGGGACACGTCGACCGTCTTGGCGCGGAAGAGCTGGACGATCTCGACGATCTGCGACCGCGTCTCGTTGTCGGCGCGGACCTTCACCAGGACCAGTTCCCGCTGGATCGCAGCGGACTGGTCGAGTTCGACGATCTTTATCACGTTCACGAGCTTGTTGAGCTGCTTGGTGACCTGTTCCAGCGGGAGGTCCTCGACGTTGACCACGATCGTCATCCGGGAGATGTCCGGGTGCTCCGTCGGGCCGACGGCGAGGGAGTCGATGTTGAAGCCCCGACGGGAGAACAGCGAGGCGATGCGGGCGAGCACGCCGGGCTTGTTCTCGACCAGGACGGAGAGGGTGTGCTTGGACATGGGGTCTCTGTTCCCTTGGCGTTCCGGAGCGGGCGTCAGTCGAGGTCGTCGCCGAAGTCGGGCCGGACGCCCTTGGCGAACTGGATCTCGTCGTTGCTGGTGCCGGCCGCGACCATCGGCCAGACCATGGCGTCCTGGTGGACGATGAAGTCGATGACGACCGGGCGGTCGTTGATCTCCATCGCCTGCTTGATCACCGCGTCCAGGTCCTCCGGGCGCTCGCAGCGCAGGCCGACGCAGCCCATCGCCTCGGAGAGCAGCACGAAGTCGGGGATCCGGGTGCCCTGGGCCGGCGGCTCGATGCCGTCGTGGTCCGGGCCGGCGTGCAGCACGGTGTTGGAGTAGCGCTGGTTGTAGAAGAGGGTCTGCCACTGGCGGACCATGCCCAGCGAACCGTTGTTGATGACCGCGACCTTGATCGGGATGTCGTTCAGGGCGCAGGTGACGAGTTCCTGATTGGTCATCTGGAAGCAGCCGTCGCCGTCGATCGCCCAGACCGCCGTCTCGGGGCGGCCCGCCTTGGCCCCCATCGCGGCCGGCACCGCGTAGCCCATGGTGCCCGCGCCGCCCGAGTTCAGCCAGGTGGCCGGCTTCTCGAACTGGATGAACTGCGAGCTCCACATCTGGTGCTGGCCGACGCCCGCGGCGTAGATCGCCTCCGGGCCGACCAGCCGGCCGATCCGCTCGATGACCTGCTGCGGGGAGAGCTGACCGGCCGGGGCCGGCTCGTAGCCCAGCGGGTAGGTCTTCTTCCACTCGTTGAGCTTGACCCACCAGTCCGCGTAGTCGCTGCGGTGGCCGGCGTCGAACTCGGCCTGGACGGCGACGATCAGGTCGGCCAGCACCTCGCGGGCGTCGCCGACGATCGGCACGTCGGCCGGGCGGTTCTTGCCGATCTCGGCCGGGTCGATGTCGGCGTGGACGACCTTGGCGTAGGGCGCGAAGCTGTCCAGCTTGCCGGTGACGCGGTCGTCGAAGCGGGCGCCCAGGGTGAAGAGCAGGTCCGACTTCTGCAGCGCGGTGACGGCCGGGACGGTGCCGTGCATGCCGGGCATGCCCAGGTGCTGCGGGTGGCTGTCGGGGAAGGCGCCGAGCGCCATCAGCGTGGTGACCACGGGGGCGCCGGTCAGCTCGGCGAGGATCCGCAGTTCGGCCGTGGCGTGCGCCTTGAGCACCCCGCCGCCGACGTACAGCACCGGGCGCCGGGCGCTCACCAGCATCTTCGCGGCCTCGCGGATCTGCTTGGCGTGCGGCTTGGTGACCGGGCGGTAGCCGGGCAGCGAGGTCTCGGCCGGCCAGCGGAAGGTGGTGGTGGCCTGCAGCGCGTCCTTGGCGATGTCGACCAGCACCGGGCCGGGACGGCCGGTGGCGGCGATGTGGAACGCCTCGGAGATCACCCGGGGGATCTCGGCGGGGTCGGTCACCAGGAAGTTGTGCTTGGTGATCGGCATCGTGATGCCGCAGATGTCCGCCTCCTGGAAGGCGTCGGTGCCGATCGCCTTGGAGGCGACCTGCCCGGTGATCGCCACCATCGGGACCGAATCCATGTACGCGTCGGCGATCGGGGTCACCAGGTTGGTCGCGCCCGGCCCCGAGGTGGCCATGCAGACCCCGACCTTGCCGGTGGCCTGGGCGTAACCGGTGGCGGCGTGGCCGGCGCCCTGCTCGTGGCGGACCAGGATGTGACGCACCTTGGTCGAGTCCATCAGCGGGTCGTACGCGGGAAGGATGGCCCCGCCCGGGATGCCGAAGACGGTGTCCGCGCCCACGGCCTCCAGCGAGCGGATGAGCGACTGGGCTCCGGTCATGGTCTCGACGACGTGCTGGGGAGCGGGAGCGTGGGCGGCCGGGGTGTCCCCGCGGCGGGGGGATGCGGCGTGCTCAGTCATCTGCCTGTCTCTTCTCGGGTTTCGCCGGCCCGGGTGGTTGCGGGCCCCAAGTGGCTGAGGGTGGGGTCCCGCGTGTCGGGCCGATCGCCGGCTCTGCCCCAATCGTCCCTCCTCTCCCTCCGGAATCGGGGGGAATCGGGCGGCCGGGGCCAGTGGTCTTGCGGAGTGGAACAGTGTCAGTGCAACAAAAAACCCCTCGTGCCAAGGGCATGCGAGGGGTGGCGCGTCGGTCTGTCACGAGCGGGGCATCGCCCGCTCAGCCGACGCGCCCGCCAAGTACGAGAATTCGGGTGCGCATGGCAACGACCTTCCTCCCGTGCGGGGTCGACTGTCAAGCAGGTGGGACGACAGTCTCGCCATGCGGACCGTGCCCCGGGCCCGCGGCGGCCCGGTGTTCGGGCAGGTCGGAGGGGCTGTGAGGGGGCCCGGACCGGCCCGCGCCGGGCTCGCCGCGGCCACCCGTCCGGGTGTCCGCGGCCAGGTACGCGCGCCGCGCCGAGAGCGAGCCGAGCGGGCGCGGCAGCGGGTAGGAACGGCGCACCAGCGCCCGCCGCAGCCGGGTCTCGTCCAGCGGCGGGGCGAAGGCCGACCCCTGGCCCTGCCGGCAGCCCAGTTCCTGGAGGACGGCCACCTGGCGCGGCAGGTCCACCCCCTCGGCCGCGGTCACCAGGCCGAGGTCCCGGCCGAGCCGCAGCGCGTGCCCGGCCAGCGTCCGGCCGAGCGGCGAGTCACCGAGGTCCTGGACCAGCGTGCGGTCCAGTTTGAGGCTGTCGAAGGGCAGCCGGGCGAGCGCCCCCAGCGAGCCGTTGCCCGCCCCGAAGCCGGCCAGCGCGGTCGAGACGCCGAGCCGGCGCAGCGCGGCCAGCCGGCGGCCGAGTTCGTCGGCCAGCGCGTCCGGGCCCATCCGGGCCACCTCGACCACCAGGTGGCTGGCCGGCAGCCCGGTGTCGCGCAGCGCCGCGACCACCGCCTCGTACATGCCGGGCGAGCAGAGGCGCTGCGCCGAGAGCCGGACCGACACCGGCACCGGGGCCGGCGCCGAGCGGGTTCTCGCCGGCAGCCCGCGGCGCAGCGCGGCGGCCGTCACCGCCTCGTGGATCAGCCAGCGGGAGAACCGGGTGGCCGCGTCGCCGTGCTCGGCGGAGCGCAGGAACTCGGCGGGGGTGAGCAGCAGGCCCTGCGCGGAGCGCCAGCGGGCCTGGGCCTCGACGCCGGTGACGGCGCCGGTCCCGAGGTCCACCACCGGCTGGTGGAGCAGTGTGAAGCCGCCCTCGCGGACGGCCACCCGCAGCCGCTCCTCCAGCTCGGTGCGGCGCTCCAGGTCGGCCCGCATCGCCGGGGTGTAGAGCACCACCCGGCCCTTGCCCTCGGACTTGGCCCGGTACATCGCGAGGTCGGCGTTGCGCATCAGCTCGTCGGTGGCGGCCCGGGGATCGGCGGCCGGGCCACGCTCGGGGGTGCCGAAGGAGATGCCGATGCTGGCCGCGACGCTGAGTTCGGCGCCGCCGATCCAGTACGGCTCGGAGAGGGCGATCCGCAGCCGCTCGGCGAGTTCCTGGACCTGCAGCCGGCCGAGCGGGCCGCAGACCAGCGCCGCGAACTCGTCCCCGCCGAACCGGGCGACGGTGTCGCCGCCGCGCACCGCGCCCTGCAGCCGGCGGGCGGCCTGCACCAGCAGTTCGTCGCCGACCTGGTGGCCGGCGCTGTCGTTGACCGCCTTGAAGCCGTCCAGGTCGAGGAAGAGCACGGCGATCCCGGCGCCCGCGCCGCCCTGCTGGCCGCGGGTGGCGAGGGCGGCGCGCAGCCGTTGGGCGAACAGCGCCCGGTTGGGCAGGTCGGTGAGCGGGTCGTGGAAGGCGTTGTGCTGCAACTGGGCCTGCAGTATGACGCGTTCGGTGACGTCCCGGCTGTTCAGGATCAGGCCGTCGCGGTACCGGTTGACGGTGGACTCGACGTGCAGCCACTCGCCGGCGCCGGAGCTGATCCGGCACTCCACCCGGGCCGCGGACGGCTCGGCGGCGGCGGGCGAGCGGAGCGCGGCGAGCCGGCCCCGGGCCAGGAAGCGGCGGACCTCCGCGAGCACCCGGTCCACGTCCTCGGGGTGGACGAGGTCCAGCAGGTTGCCGCCGACCAGCTCCTCCGGATCCCGCCCGTAGACGCCGAGCGCGGCCGGGGACACGTAGGAGAGCACGCCGTTGGCACCGGCGATCATGATGACGTCGCTGGAGCCCTGCACCAGGGACCGGAAGTGCGCCTCCTTGTGGGCAAGCTCCTGCGCCAGTGAGAGGTTGTCCAGCAGCATCACGCCCTGGCGCAGGATCAGCGCCAGGCCGACGGTGCAGGCGGCCGCGGCCACCACCCGGTCCAGGGGCCGCCCGCCGAGGGCGTTGTAGAGGATCCCGGCGGTGCAGACGGCGGCCGCCGCGTACGGGGTGAGCGCGCTGAAGGTGGTGGCCACCCGGCGGCGCGGCAGGCCGCCGACCGAGGGGTGCTCGCGCAGCGGACGGCGCCAGCGCGGCGACCACGGGGCCCAGGCCAGCAGCAGGCTGCCGGCGAACCAGCCGGCGTCCAGCAGCTCCCCCGAGTGGTAGTTGCTCTTCAGCTCCGGCGAGGTGAAGAGGGCGTCGCAGAGCACTGTCACGGCGAGCGCGATCATCGCGGTGTGCACCGCGGCCCGGTTGCCGTCGCGGCCGCCGAAGCGCAGCCCGACCACCAGACTGACCAGCAGGATGTCCAGCACCGGGTAGGCCAGGTTGGTCGCCAGCGCCACCACGGAGCCATCCGCGCCGGCGGCGATCCGGCCGAGTGCCAGGCTCCAGCTCAGGGTGAACAGCGAGCCGGCCACCAGCCAGCCGTCCAGCAGCAGGCAGAGCCAGCCGGCGGCGCTGCGCGGGCGCTGGGAGAGCACCAGCACGCCGGTGATGGCGAGCGGGGCGAACAGCAGGAAGGCGAACTCGGCGAGCGAGTCCTGCGGCTGCTTGCCGGGTTCGACCAGCTCGTACCAGCCCCAGGTGGCGTTGCCGAACGCGACCATGAGCGAGGAGAGGCCGAACAGCAGCCAGGCCGAGCGGGCCGGGCCGCCGACCGTACAGGCGTACGTCAGACAGGACAGCGCGGCCGCGAGCGCGGCCGCCGCCAGACCGAAGTCCCCCATGAAGACGGAGAGTTGGCGTGACCCCCAGCCGAGGGACGCGCCCAGGGCGTACGCCAGGCAGAGGGCGCCGAGCACGGTGCCGGGCAGGGATCGGCTGTACAGCAGCCGGCGGACCGGGCCGCGCCGGACGGCTGCGGACAGGTCGGCGTCCGGTACGCCCGACCGTCCGGCTCCGGGCAGCACCGCATCGGTGGAGCTCACTCGGCCTCTCCCCCTCCGGCCCGGAGCCTGGCGCCCCGGCCACGGGCCACCGGCCGCGCACCTGATGGCCGTACGCGGTGACCAGGCGCCCCGTCAGGGCGATGGCCCAGGGGGTGGGCGGCCTGCCGGCCGACGCACCGCACCGATGTTCCCACTCGGGACCCTACACCACTTCGGTCACTCAATGACACGCACACTCAACTTAGAGTAATGGTGAAGGGGTGGTGAAATGCACCCGATTCCGCCGGATCAGGCCGGTTGGCGGGGGCGTGCGGGCGGGGGCTCACGCGGCGCGCACGGGAGCACGCGGCGGGGTCCGGCGACCACCGGCCGGTCCGGGCAGGTCCGGCCGGTGGTCGCCGGCGAGCGTGCGGGTCAGCGGCCGGCCAGCGCCGACTCGTCCGGGAAGAGCCGCAGGCGGTGCGCCAGTGCGGCGGCCTCGCCCCGGCCGGCCACCGCGAGCTTGCCGAGGATGTTGGAGACGTGCACGCTCGCGGTCTTCGGCGAGATGTACAGCTCCTCCGCGATCTGCCGGTTGGTACGGCCCCGGGCGAGCAACCGGAGCACGTCCCGCTCACGGGGGGTGAGCCCGAAGGAGTCGCCGACCGCGGGCACCGCGGCGGCCCTCGCCGCACGGGCGGTCAGCGCCAGACCGGCCCGCTCGGCCAGGCCGTTGATCTCGGCCAGCAGCGCGCTGTCCGACCGGGCCCGGGCCAGCGTCCGGGCCTCGCGGAGCAGGGCCGCCCCGCCCTCCCGGTCGCCGGCCAGCACCCCGGCCTCGCCGGCCCGCAGCAGGGCCGCCGCCAGCGGGCCGGGCAGCCCGGCCGGCCGCAGCGCCTCGACGGCGACGGCCCACTGCACCGGGGTGTCCAGGCCCTCGGCCCGGGCCAGTTCGGCCTCCAGCAGGCGCGCCCAGCCGTGGTGCAGCGGCGCCTTGGGAGTCAGCCCGGCGGCCACCTCGGCGATCCTGGCCAGCACCGCGGGCCGGCCCGGATCGGCCTCCGGCAGGCCCCGGCCGTCGGCCTCGGCCGCGGCCCCGTCGATCAGCAGCGGGTAGAGCGCGGCCTCGTTCCCGGCCGGAACGGGGCCCCCGATCACCGCGAGCAGTTCGGCCCGCGCCTCCAGCGGCCGCCCGCCGCGGGCGGCGATCAGCACCGCGAGCCGGGAGATCGGCACCGAGTGCTGGACCTGGCAGACCCGGTCCGAGGCCCGGGCCTGGGCCAGCATGCCGGCCGCCGCCGGGAGGTCCCCGCGCAGCAGGGCCAGCTCGCCCCGCAGCCGGTCGAGGAACTCGGCGTGGCTGCCCGGGTACTGGGTCCGCTCGGCGCCGGCCAGCAGCTCGGCCGCCTCCCCGGTCCGGCCCAGGTCGAGCAGCGCCTCGGCGAGGTTGCCGAGCAGCAGGGTGCCGATGTTGCGCAGCAGGCCGGTGCCGTCCGCCGTCTCCAGCCCCTCGCGGGCGAGCGCCACCGCCTCCTCCGCGCGGCCGAGCGACTGCAGCAGGCTGGCCAGGTTGTTGAGGCCGCGGAGCATCAGGTCGGGGACGCCGAGCCCACGGGTGGCGGCGAGCGCCTCGGTCAGCTCGGTGACGGCGGCCTCGGGGTCGTTGCCCAGGTCGTGGCGGAGCGTGCCGAGCGTCATCCGGGCGTGCTGCTCGACGGCGTGCGCGCCGACCTGGCGGGCGATCGCCGCGGCCCGCTCGGCGAGTTCGACGCTCTCGCCGGTCGGGTTGTTGAGCATGGCGATGCCGGCGCTCAGCGCGAACACCTCGGCCTGCACCGCGGACGGCGGCAGGTGCTCGACCAGCCGCCGGGCGTAGGCCGCCTCGTCCTGGTCCTTGGAGCGGTTGAGGTGGCCGAACATCCGGGCCCGGTTCATCCGGAACCAGGCGGCCCGGGCCGGGTCGCGGTTCTCGTCGACCAGCTTCAGCGCCCGCCGGGAGAGGCTCAGCCCGCGCTCGCGGTCCCCGCTGCGCCGGGCCGCGACCACCGCCTCGGCGAGGACGTCGACCAGTTGCAGCCGCTCGCAGTCGCCGTCGTGGGTGTCCACGTCGCAGGAGCAGGGCGGGTAGGTCTCGGCCCAGTCGTAGGGGCGCAGGGTGTGCGCCAGGACGTCCTCGGAGACCTCGTCCCACAGCTCCAGGGCGCGCTCCAGCATCCGCAGCTGCTCGGCGAAGGCGTTGCGCCGGCGGGCCGCCCGGGCGGCGTCCAGGGCGCTCGGCAGGGCCCGGACCGGATCGTGCGCGTGGTACCAGTAGTTGGCCAACCGGGCCGGCCGGACGTCGCAGCCGACCAGGTGCGGCTGCTGCTCCAGGGCGGTGGCGAAGCGGCGGTTGATCCGGTGCCGCTCGCCGGGCAGCAGGTCGTCCGAGACCGCCTCGCGGACGAGGGCGTGCCGGAACCGGTAGCCGTCCCCGTCGGTGTCCGGGCGCAGGATGTTGGCGCCGACGGCCGCGCGCAGCGACTCGATCAGCTCCTCCTCGTCGTCCAGCACCGCGGCCAGCAGCGCGTGCTCGACGTAGGAGCCGCCCTCGGCGGCGATCCGCAGCACCCGCTGGGTCTCCTCGTCCAGCGCCTCGACCCGGACCAGCAGGATGTCCCGCAGCGAGTCGGTGAGCCCGGCCGAGCAGCCGGACTGGAAGGAGGTGGCGAGCTCCTCGACGAAGAACGGGTTGCCCTCGGAGCGGCGGTGGATCCGGTCGACCAGCTGCCGGTCGGGGTCGGCGGTGCCGAGGATGCCGGCCAGCTGCTCGGCCACCTCGCCCGGGCCGAACCGCTCCAGCTCCATCCGCTGGACGGTGCGCAGCCGCTCCAGCTCGGCGAGGAAGGGCCGCAGCGGGTGGCGGCGGTGCAGGTCGTCGGTGCGGTAGGTGGCCACCAGCAGCACGCGGGCCCGGTGCAGGGTGCGGACCAGGTAGGTGAAGAGCTCCCGGGTCGAACGGTCGGACCAGTGCAGGTCCTCGACCGCGAGCACGAGGGTACGGTCCGTGCCGAGCCGCTCGAACAGCCTCGCGGTGTGCTCGAACAGCCGGGCCCGGCCGTACTCGTCGTTGGGTTCGCCGTCGGCCTCGCCGAAGTCGGGCAGCAGCCGGGCGAGGTGGCCCTCGCTGCCGGCCGCGGCGGCCTCCAGCTCGGCGCCCAGCCCCCGGTGCAGCCGGCGCAGCGCGGTGGCCAGCGGCGCGTACGGCAGCCCCTCGGCGCCGACCTCCAGACAGCCGCCGACGGTGGTGACCACGCCCTCGTCCGCGCAGCACCGGTCGAGGAACTCCTCCAGCAGCCTGGTCTTGCCGACGCCCGCCTCGCCGCCGATCAGGACGGTCTGCGGCTTCCCCTCCCCGGCCCGCCGCAGCGCCTCGCCCAGTTCGGTGATCTCGGTGCCGCGGCCGACGAAGACGGGACTCACCGATATCTGCTGCATGGAGGCGAGCATGCCATAACCGTCCGGGCCGGGCCGATCGGTTATCCCGGCCCTCGGACGCCCGGAAGGGGAGGCGCTGGATCGCACCTCCCCTTCCATCTCCGTCCCGGCCTCGGCCGGGTGTCGACCCGTCAGCACTCGCGCAGACGCGCGGCGCGCCGCTCGGAGCGGACGGCGGGCAGTCGGCGCAGGCCGCGGCGGTCGCCCTTGGCCTCGCGGACCAGGCGCTGGTGGTCGGCCTGGGCGTGGAGTTCCCGCACCTGGTGCTGGATGAGCTCGTACTCGAACACGGTGTTTCCCCTCGTGGTGGTCTCTCTCGTTCTGAGGTAAAGCCTCCTCCCCCAGGGGGGTGCGCCACATCGGCACCTTGCCCGATGTTCCGGGCGGCCTGCGCCTTAGGTCGGGCGGCCGGGAACGGCAAAGGCCCGGATCCACCCCACTTAGGGGGTGGATCCGGGCCCTGAGCGCACTAAGGCACCTTAGAGAGCCTTAGATGCCTTAGAAACCGTGGTTGGATCCGGTCGGCACCGAGCTTCTTCAGGTGGTGCCTACTGCCCTTCCACGCCGAGCTTCGCCAGGATGAGGTCCTTCACCCGGGCCGCGTCGGCCTGCCCGCGGGTGGCCTTCATGACCGCGCCGACGAGCGCGCCCACCGCGGCGACCTTGCCGTCGCGGATCTTGGCGGCGATCGCCTCGTTGCCGGCGATGGCCTCGTCGACGGCCGCGCCGAGCGCGGAGTCGTCCGAGACGACGGCCAGGCCGCGCTTCTCGACGACCTCGTCCGGCTCGCCCTCACCGGCCAGCACGGCCTCGATGACCTGGCGGGCCAGCTTGTCGTTCAGCTTGCCCTCGGCGACCAGCGCGGTCACCCGGGCGACCTGCGCCGGGGTGATCGGCTGCTCGCTCAGCTCGGTGCCGGTCTCGTTGGCCCGCCGGGCCAGCTCGCCCATCCACCACTTGCGGGCCTGGTCGGCCGGGGCGCCCGCGGCGATGGTCTCCAGGATCGGCTCGACCGCGCCGGCGTTCAGCACCGACTGCATGTCCTTGTCGGTCAGGCCCCACTCGGCCTGCAGCCGGGCCCGGCGCACCCGCGGCAGCTCGGGCAGACCGGCGCGCAGCTCCTCCACCCAGGCGCGGGACGGCGCGATCGGCACCAGGTCCGGCTCGGGGAAGTAGCGGTAGTCCTCGGCGTTGTCCTTGATCCGGCCGGCGGTGGTGCTGCCGTCCTCCTCGTGGAAGTGCCGGGTCTCCTGGACGATCGTGCCGCCGTCGCCCAGCACCGTGGCGTGCCGCTGGATCTCGAACCGGGCGGCCCGCTCGACGCTGCGCAGCGAGTTGACGTTCTTGGTCTCGGAGCGGGTGCCGAACTTCTCGGTGCCGTTGGGGCGCAGCGACAGGTTGACGTCGCAGCGCATCTGGCCCTTGTCCATCCGGGCCTCGGAGACGCCCAGCGCCTTGATCAGCTCACGCAGCTCGGCGACGTACGCCTTGGCGACCTCGGGGGCCCGCTCGCCGGCGCCCTCGATCGGCTTGGTGACGATCTCGATCAGCGGGATGCCGGCCCGGTTGTAGTCGAGCAGCGAGTGCGTGGCGCCGTGGATCCGGCCGGTCGCGCCGCCGACGTGGCTGGACTTGCCGGTGTCCTCCTCCATGTGGGCGCGCTCGATCTCCACCCGGAAGGTCGAGCCGTCCTCCAGCTGCACGTCGAGGTAGCCGTTGAAGGCGATCGGCTCGTCGTACTGCGAGGTCTGGAAGTTCTTCGGCATGTCCGGGTAGAAGTAGTTCTTCCGGGCGAACCGGCACCACTCGGCGATCTCGCAGTTCAGCGCCAGGCCGATCTTGATCGCCGACTCGACGCCGATGGCGTTGACCACCGGCAGCGAGCCGGGCAGGCCCAGACAGGTCGGGCAGACCTGGCTGTTCGGCTCGGCACCCAGTTCGGTCGAGCACCCGCAGAACATCTTGGTCTTGGTACCCAGCTCGACGTGGACCTCAAGGCCCATCACCGGGTCGTACGACGCGAGAGCGTCCTCGTAGGAGACCAGGTTCATGACGCTCACAGCGTCCCCTTCGCTAAAAGTCTGTGGAGGTACGGGCCCGGCCGCGCACGGTCGGGTGCGCGGCCGGGCCGAGGGCGTTCTCAGCCCAGCAGCACGTCGTCGTCGCCGAGCCGGCGCAACTCGCGCACCAGCAGGGCGGTGCCGGTGACCAGCGCCGCCGCACCGACCAGGGCGTTGATCAGCTTGAGCGTGTCGCTCTCGCCGCGCGCCTTCCGGATGTCCTTGACGATCGAGACCGCGCCGAACGTGCTGGTGCCGATGGACAGCCACAGGCCGGGCTTGGAGTGCTTGAAGCCCTTCGCCTTTTCGAGCTTGCTCACAGTGCCGGTGCCTCCTCCAGCAGGGTGTGCCCCCACTTGTCGTTGAGTGCGGCCTCGACGGCGCCGCCCACGCGGTACAGGCGGTCGTCCGCCATCGCGGGTGCGATGATCTGCAGGCCGACCGGGAGATTGTCCTCCGGCGCCAGCCCGCAGGGCAGCGACATGGCCGCGTTGCCCGCGAGGTTCGACGGAATCGTGCAGAGGTCGGCCAGGTACATCGCCATCGGGTCGTCGGCGCGCTCGCCGATCGGGAAGGCGGTGGTCGGCGTGGTCGGCGAGACCAGCACGTCCACGCCGGCGAAGGCGGTGTCGAAGTCGCGCGAGATGAGCGTGCGCACCTTCTGGGCCGAGCCGTAGTAGGCGTCGTAGTAGCCCGAGGAGAGGGCGTAGGTGCCGAGGATGATCCGGCGCTTCACCTCGGGGCCGAAGCCGGCCTCGCGGGTGAGGGCGGTGACGTCCTCGGCCGAGCGGGTGCCGTCGTCGCCGACCCGCAGGCCGTAGCGCATCGCGTCGAAGCGGGCCAGGTTGGACGAGGCCTCGCTGGGCGCGATCAGGTAGTACGCGGGCAGCGCCAGGGTGAACGACGGGCAGGAGACCTCGACGACCTCCGCGCCCAGCTCGCGCAGCAGCTCGACGGACTCGTTGAACCGCTGCATGACGCCGGCCTGGTAACCCTCGCCGGCGAACTCCTTGACCACGCCGATCCGCATGCCGCGCACGTCGCGCAGCTTGGCGGCCTCGACCACGGCCGGGACGGGCGCGTCGATCGAGGTGGAGTCCAGCGGGTCGTGGCCGGCGATCGCCTCGTGCAGCAGCGCCGCGTCGAGCACGGTGCGGGCGCACGGACCGCCCTGGTCCAGCGAGGAGGAGAACGCGACCAGGCCGTAGCGGGAGACCGACCCGTAGGTGGGCTTCACGCCGACGGTGCCGGTGACGGCGCCGGGCTGGCGGATCGAGCCGCCGGTGTCGGTGCCGATCGCCAGCGGGGCCTCGAAGGCGGCCAGCGCGGCGGCCGAGCCACCGCCGGAGCCGCCGGGGATCCGGCTGAGGTCCCACGGGTTGCCGGTGGGGCCGTAGGCGGAGTTCTCGGTGGAGGAGCCCATCGCGAACTCGTCCATGTTGGTCTTGCCGAGGATCACCACGCCCGCGTCCTTGAGCCGCGAGGTCAGGGTGGCGTCGTACGGCGGGATCCAGCCTTCGAGGATCTTGGACCCGCAGGTGGTCGGCACGCCCTTGGTGGTGAAGACGTCCTTCAGCGCGAGCGGGACGCCGGCCAGCGGGCCCAGCTCCTCGCCCTTGGCGCGCTTCTCGTCGACGGCCCTGGCGGCGTCCAGCGCGCCCTCGGTGTCGACGTGCAGGAAGGCGTTGACCTTCTTGTCGACGGCGCCGATGCGGTCCAGGTGCGCCTGGGCGACCTCGACGGCGGAGACCTCGCCCTTGGCGATGGCGCTCGCGGTCTCGGCCGCGGTGTAACGGATCAGGTCGGTCATCGGTCAGTCCTCCCCGAGGATCTGCGGCACACGGAAACGCTGCTCCTCGGCGGCGGGGGCGCCGGACAGCGCCTGCTCCGGGGTGAGCGACGGTCGCACCACGTCCGCCCGCATGACGTTGGTCAGCGGGAGGGGGTGGGAGGTCGGCGGGACGTCCTGTCCGGCGACCTCGGAAACGCGCGCGACCGCGCCGATGATCACGTCGAGCTGCTCGGCGAAGTGGTCCAGCTCTTCGGCCTGCAACTCAAGACGCGACAGCCGAGCGAGGTGGGCGACCTCCTCGCGCGTGATGCCAGGCATGCGGCGATCCTCAGGGGTGTGAGTTCTGGTGAGGCCCGGCGCCGCGCTCAGGCGGTGCCGGGCCCGGGCAGGAGCAGCCGGCTCGGCGCTCCCGTCCTCTTGGTCTGTGGACCCCATCCTATGGGGCCCGGCCCGGCCACCGGCCAACGAGTAACCCCGCGGGGCGGTCACCCTGCCGCGGCCCCGCTCCGGGACCGGGCCGGCGACCGCCGCGGACGCCCTACTGCGGGCTCGTCGGGACCCACCTCGGCGTGCCCTGCGCCTGGACCTCCAACTGGGCCGCCGACACCGCCTGGACCACCGGCGGCAGCACCGGCGGGATGACCGGCGGCAGCACCGGCTGGATCCCCGGCTTGACCACCGGCTGGATCACCCGCGGCAGTTGACCCGCCGGGCCGAACCGCTCGACCGGCGGGGCGCCGGTGCGGTGCACCCGGAGCCAGGCGGTGGCCTGCTCGGCCGGCAGCGCCGCCGAGACCAGCCAGCCCTGGACGGCGTCCACGCCCATCCGGTGCAGCCGCTCCCAGGTCTCGTCGTCCTCCACGCCCTCGGCCACCACGGTCAGGCCCAGCGAGTGGGCCAGCTCCACCGAGCAGCGGACCACGGCCGCGTCGTGGTCGTCGGCGACCATCCGGGAGACGAAGGAGCGGTCGATCTTCAACTCGCCGACCGGCAGGCTGCGCAGCCGCACCAGCGAGGAGTGGCCCGTCCCGAAGTCGTCCAGGGACATCCCGACGCCGTAGCCGCGCAGCTCGGCCAGGGTGTCGGCGGCCCGCCGGGAGTCGTCCAGCAGCAGCCGCTCGGTGATCTCCAGCTGGAGCGCGTGGGCCGGCACCTGGTGGCGGACGAGGTGCCCGGCGACCCGCTGGGCGAAGCCCGGGTTCAGCACGTCGCGCGGCGAGACGTTCACCGCGACCTGTACCTGGAGGCCCTGCTCGCGCCAGGAGGCGAGCTGGCCGACGGCCGCCTCCAGGACGTAGTCGGTCAGCCGGGGCATCAGGCCGCTGGACTCCGCGAGCCCGACGAACTCGTCCGGCGAGACCTTGCCCTGGCCGGGCCGGTCCCAGCGCAGCAGCGCCTCCAGCCCGACCACCCGGCCGTCGAAGGCCACCTTGGGCTGGTAGTGCAGCTGCACCTCGCCGGTCTCCAGCGCCCGCCGCAGATCGCCGAGCAGCCCGATCCGGTACGGCGTGTCGGCGTCCTGGGCCTCGTCGTACTGCTCGACGGAGGTGCAGCCGCGCTGGGCGTGGCCCATCGCCACGTCGGCGCGGCGCAGCAGCGACTCGGCGTCCTGGGCGTGCTGCGGGTAGACGCAGACGCCGGCGCTGGCCTCCAGGACGAGCAGCAGCCCGTCCAGCCGGATCGGTGCGGCCAGCTCGGCGATCAGCGCCTTGGCGACCCGCTCCAGGGTGTTGGGGCAGCCGACGCCGGGCAGCAGCACGGCGAACTCGTCGCCGCCCATCCGGGCCACCATCGGGCGGCCGCGCCGGTAGTCCCGGGGCATCCCGGCGAAGACGTCGTCGATCGTCTCCCGTCCCGCTCCGCCGGACGCGCCGGAGCGCAGGGCGCGGTGCAGCCGGCGGGCGATGTGCACCAGCAGCCGGTCGCCGGCGGTGTGGCCGAGCGTGTCGTTGAGCGACCTGAACCGGTCGAGGTCGAGCAGGATCAGCCCGACGCTGTAGCCCTGCTCGTGCTCGGCGATGGCCTCCTGGGCGGCCAGTAAGAGGGCCTGGCGGTTGGGCAGGTCCGTCAGCGGGTCGGTGAGCTGGTCACGGGCGCGGTCCCGGGCGATCCGCCAGGCCGCGACCAGCACGGCCAGCGGCACCGCGAACAGCGGCAGCAGCTCGGGCTCGTAGCGGTAGACCAGGACGGCCAGCGGGATGAGCGGTGCGGCGCCGGCCAGCAGGACTCCGAGCAGCAGGACCGCACCCGCCACTCCCTGCGGCGGGCGTGTGGGCGCACCGCCGGTCGTACGATCCATAAGCCCTGTCCTCCGTCGGGCCCGCCCCGTCAGGCCGCCTTACGGTGAGGCACCGTACCGGTGCCGGCAGCTGCCGGGCATGAGCGACCCCGCGGAGACCGGCTCAGCCGGTGCCCCCACCCCTGCTGACACTCTGTTGCGCTCCAGGGTATTCCGGGGTCCACCCGGCGGGCAGACTTTCGGACAACCGGGAGCGCGCCACCGCGTTCCGGTGCCGCACAGTGACACAATGCCCGCTTTCACCGCGCGGCACCCGGTGACGGCGCATCAGGACGATAACAAGACGGACTCGGTGGCTCCGAGTTCGGGTCACCCCTCGGCGGGGGGCTCCTCGGCGGCCCCGGCGACGGCCTCCGGTTCGGGCAGGCCCAGGTGCCTGCGAGCCGCGTCCGGCCCCTGCTCCAGCAGCACCGTGAAGCCCTCGTCGTCCAGGACCGGCAGCCCGAGCTGAACGGCCTTGTCGAACTTGGAACCGGGATTGTCACCGGCGACCACGAAATCGGTCTTCTTCGACACCGATCCGGTCACCTTCGCTCCGCGCGAGGTCAGCGCCTCCTTGGCGCCGTCCCGGGTGTGCCCGGCCAACGTGCCGGTGACCACCACCGTCAGCCCCTCCAGCGGACGCTCGCCCTGCTCCTCGCCGGCCTCCTCGGTGAAGCGGACCCCGGCCGCGCGCCACTTCTCCAGGATCTCCCGGTGCCACTCCTCCTGGTACCACTCGGCGATCGAGCGCGCCGTACCGGGACCGACCCCCTCGGTGGCGGCCAGCTCCTCCTGGCTGGCCGCGAAGATCCGGTCGAGGTCACGGAACTCCCTGGCCAGCGCCTGCGCGGCGACCGGGCCGACGTGCCGGATCGACAGGCCGTTGAGGAAGCGCCAGAGGGGGCGCTCCCTGGCCAGGTCGATGTTGTCGAGCATCAGGCCGGTGTTCTTCTTGGCCGCGCCCGTGGTGGTCGCGAAGAAGAAGACCTCCTTCTCCTCGCCGGTCTCGTCGTCGAGCTTCGGCAGGCCGGTCTTCGGGTCGCGGACCAGCACCCTGATCGGCAGCAGCTGCTCGGCGGTGAGGCGGAAGATGTCGCCCTCGTCCCGGACCGGCGCCTCGGCCGGCTCCAGCGGCTGGGTCAGCGCCGTCGCCGCGACGTAGCCCAGCCCCTCGATGTCCAGCGCGGACCGGCCGCCCAGGAAGGCGATCCGCTCGCGGATCTGGGCCGGGCAGAACTGCGCGTTGGGGCACCGCAGGTCGATGTCGCCCTCCGCCATCGGGCGCAGCTCGGCGCCGCACTCGTGGCAGTGCGAGGGCATCACGAACTCCTGCTCGGTGCCGTCCCGCAGGTCGTACACCGGGCCGAGGATCTCGGGGATGACGTCACCGGCCTTGCGGAGCACCACGGTGTCGCCCAGCATGACGTCCTTGGCCTTGACGATCTGCTGGTTGTGCAGCGTCGCGTACTGCACCATCGAGCCGGCCACCTTCACCGGCTCCGCCAGCACCGCGTACGGGGTGGCCCGGCCGGTGCGGCCGATGCCGACCTTGATCGCGGCGAGCTTGCCGGTGACCTCCTCCGGCGGGTACTTCCAGGCGATCGCCCAGCGCGGGGACTTCGAGGTCGCGCCGAGCCGGCCCTGGAGGGCGATCTCGTCCACCTTGACCACGACGCCGTCGATCTCGTGCTCGACCGAGTGCCGCTGCGCGCCGAAGTGCTCGATGAAGGCGCGGACCTCGGCCAGCGTGCCGACCACCTTGTTGTGCCGGGCCGTGGGCAGGCCCCAGTCGTGCAGCAGCCGGTAGGCGTGCGACTGGTTGTCGATGTCGAAGCCGACCCGGGCGCCGATGCCGTGCACCACCATGTGCAGCGGGCGGGACGCGGTGATGTGCGGGTCCTTCTGGCGCAGCGAACCGGCGGCCGCGTTGCGCGGGTTCATGAACAGCCGGATCATCGCCCGGGGCCGCTTGCCCTCCTTGGCGCGCTCCTCGTTCTCCTGCCGGCGGCGCTCGTTCTCCTCGGCGAAGGAGGCGTTGAGCGCCTCGAAGGCGTCGGTGGGGAAGTAGACCTCGCCGCGGATCTCCACCAGCGCGGGGACGTCGTCGCCCTTGAGCCGGTGCGGGATCTCCTTGATGGTGCGGACGTTGGCGGTGATGTCCTCGCCGACCCGGCCGTCGCCGCGGGTCGCGGCCTGCACCAACTGGCCGTTCTCGTAGGTGAGGTTGACGGCCAGGCCGTCCACCTTGAGCTCGCAGAGGTAGTGGTACTCGATGCCGGCCAGCTCGGTGGCGACCCGCTCGGCCCAGGCGGCCAGCTCGTCGTCGTCCATCGCGTTGTCCAGGCTGAGCAGCCGCTCGCGGTGCTCGACGGCCGCGAACTGCTCGGTGACGGCGCCGCCGACCTTCTGGGTCGGCGAGTCGGGGGTGCGCAGGGCCGGGTGCCCGGCCTCCAGCGCCTCCAGCTCGCGCATCAGCGCGTCGAACTCGGCATCGGTGACGACCGGCGCGTCCTGCTCGTAGTAGCGGGCGCGGTGGTCCTCGATCTCGGCCGCCAGCTCGGCGTGCCGCCCGCGGACCTCCGCCGGGATCTCCTCCCAGCCCTCGACAGCCACCACCGCAAGCCCTCCTACGTTCTCATTCCGGGTTGTCCACCAGGCTCTGGGCCGCCCTCACACTGAGTGACAGCGCCTTGCGCGCGTGGGCCGGAGAGGCCCCGGCCAGCCCGCAGGTGGGGGTCACCAGCACACGGCGGCCCAGCAGCTCCGGGGCGAACCCGAGCCTGCGCCACAACGTCCTGACACCCTGGACACTACCGGCCGGGTCGGACAGTGCCGTTGATTGAGCGGGAGCTCCGTCGGTGGGCGGCACCACGCCGGCGAGGATCACGGTGCCCGCCTCGATCGCCTCGCCGAGCTGCTCGTCCTCACGTTCCGTCAACAGCGAGAAGTCCAGGGAGACGCCGGCCACACCGGCCCGGCGCAGCAGCGGGATCGGGACGTCCGGGGCGCAGCAGTGCACCACCACCGGTACGTCGACGCCGCGGATCACCTCGCGCAGCGCCTCCTCGGCGACCTGGCGGTCCACCGAGCGCAGCCGCTGGAAGCCGCTGGCGGTCCTCACCCCGCCGGTCAGCACCGCGGGCAGCGAGGGCTCGTCGAGCTGGAGCACCACCGCCGCGCCGGGGATCCGGCGGCGGACCTCGTCGAGGTGGCGGCGCAGCCCCTCGGTGAGCGAGCCGGCGATGTCCCGGCGGGCACCGGGGTCGGCGAGCGCCTTCTCGCCGTGCTTCAGCTCGATCGAGGCGGCCAGCGTCCACGGGCCGACGGCCTGCACCTTGAGCGCGCCCTGGTAGCCCTGGGTGAACTCCTCCAGGGCGTCCAGGTCCTCGCCCAGCCAGGCACGGGCCCGCCGGGTGTCGCGGCCAGGGCGGTCGGTGAAGCGCCAGCCGCTGGGTTCGGTCTGCGCGAACAGCTCGACCAGCAGGCCGGCGCTGCGCCCGATCATGTCGGCGCCCGGCCCGCGGGCGGGCAGCTCGGGCAGGAACGGCAGTTGCTCCAGCGCCCCGGTGGCCGTCTTGGCGGCCTCCCGCGCGTCGGTGCCGGGCAGCGATCCGACGCCGGTGGCGGCGCCGCGCAGGTCGGGGAAAGAGTGTCCGTTGCTCACCCGCCCGAGCCTAGTGCGCCCGGCGTGGGAAGTCGGACCGGCCGACCTCCCACGCCAGGGCTCGGGCCGGCGAACCCACGTCCCCGGGGCTCACTTCCCGGCCTCACTTCCCGGGGCTCACTTCCCGGGGCTCACTTCCCGGGGCGGACGGTGATCTCGGTGATCTCCGCGTCGCGGGAGGCGTCGAGCGCGGCCAGGACCGCCGTCGCAACCGACTCGGGCGCGATGAAGCGGTCGGCGTCGTACTCCCGGCCCTCCTGCTGGTGCACCTTGACCTGCATCGCGGTCGCGGTGCGGCCCGGGTAGACCGAGGTGACCCGGACGCCGGCGGCGTGCTCCTCGTGGCGCAGCGAGTCCGCGAGCGCCTTCAGGCCGTGCTTGCTCGCCGCGTACGCCGACCAGTCGGCGTGCGCGGTGAGCCCCGCGCCGGAGTTCACGAACACCACGTGGCCCTTGACCAGCCGCAGCGAGGGCAGCATCAGTCGGGTCAGCTCGGCGGGCGCGACCAGGTTCACGTTCAGGGTGTCCTGCCAGGCCTTGACCGGCAGTTCACCGACCTGGCCCAGCTCGACGACGCCCGCCACGTGCAGCAGCGAGTCGAGTTCCGCCGGCAGCGCCTGGTGGCCGAAGGCCCAGGAGAGCTTGGCCGGCGTACCGAGGTCGCCGACCAGGGTCTGCGCCCCGGGGAAGCGCTCGCGCAGCTGCGCGGCCCGGCGGGCGTCGCGGGCCAGCAGCCAGAGGTCGTCCCCGCGTTCGGCGAGGCGCTCGGCGAGGACGGCGCCGATGCCGGAGCCCGCGCCCGTGATCAGATGTGCAGCCATGGTCCCGATCCTCTCAGGCCTTGAGCTGCTCGAAGACCTGGGCGGGGGTGTCGGCGAAGGTGATCAGCTCGCCGAGCGGCCGCGGCAGGAAGCCCTCCGTGTCCATCCGCTCCAGCTGGGTGCGCAGGCCCGCGTAGAAGCCCTCGGTGTCCAGGACGATCACCGGCTTGTCGTGCAGCGCGTGCTTCTTGAGCTCCAGCACCTCGGTCACCTCGTCCAGCGTGCCGAGGCCGCCGACCAGCACGACGACGGCGTCCGCGCGCATCAGCAGCTGCGCCTTGCGCTCGGCGAGGTCCAGGGTCATCACCAGCTCGTCGGCGCCCTCGTAGCCCTTGTGCCGGAGCAGTTCGACCAGCACCCCGACCAGCTTGCCGCCGGCCGCCTTCACCCCGTCGGCCAGCAGCCCCATCAACCCGGCGTTGGAGCCGCCCCACACCAGGGTGTGCCCGCCCTCCCCGAGCAGACGGGCGAATTCGGCGGCAGGTGCGGAGTACCGCTCGTCGAGCGAGTACGCGGAGCAGAAGACAGTGATGTTCATAATGCTGACTGGTCTATCACGCCCCGCCGACGCGCACGGTCAGTCCTTGTACGGGACGAGCTCGGACAGGCCCAGCGTGAAGCCGAAGGGCTCCGGGATGCCGATCTCGTCACCGAACTTCCGGTCACTGCGCGTGTGGTACCGGTCGTGGTCCGGCTCGGAGAACAGCGTCACCGTCTGCTGCCGCGGGTCCACGATCAGGTACAGCGGGATGCGCATCACGGCGTAGTCGTGCAGCTTGTCCATCCAGTCGTTGCCCGGGTTGGAGGGCGAGACGATCTCCACGGCGATCAGGGCCTCCCCGGCGGGGGCCTTGTTGCCCGGCTGGGAGAGAACCTCCTCGGGCAGGTAGGTCAGGTCCGGCTCGCGCCCCTTGGAGACGTCCGGGCTGACGATCTCGCTCCGCTCACTGGGGAGGTAGCCGTCGGGGGCGTGCCGCTCGAACTGCCTGCGCACCTGCGCGACGTTGAGCTGGTGGATGTTCGAGGGTGACGCCTGCATGATCAGCGTGTCCCCGGACCATTCGATCCGAACGCCCTCGGGAGCGATCCGCTCCAGCTCCTCGACGAAGTCGCGGTGCTGCTCGTAGAAGGTCATGCCGTCCTCTCCGCAAGGCGCCACGGGCATCGCCGGCCGCTCCCCGGAGCCCGGGTCGTCGAATCACCGGCGGGCCGCACCACCCGTGCGGCTCCGTCCACTATGACGCACCCGGGGACCCGCGGCCGACGCTCCCACGGGAACGGGAAGGCGCCGGGCTGGTCGTATCCGGTTCGGTCGGCTCCAGCACTCCGCCCGGGGGCTCCCAGGTGCCGTTGTCCGCGCGACGAATGTTGACCAACGCGGCGAAGAGCGGTTGCCGACTGGACATGACGGTCACCGTCCGGCGAATCACCGCCGCAACCGTACGAATCTCGGTGCGCGACGGCTCGCGGTCCCTGCCGGTGCTGATCCGGGCATCCGCCGACGACGAGAGCCACCACCGACTCACCGGTGGCCGGTGGGGCGTCACGATCGAACCGTTCGACAAGGTCGTCCACGCCGACGTCTCGCAGTGAGCCCACCTCCCGAGGCGTGGCCCCGCGACGGCCTCCGAGCCACCGCGCCGGAGTCACTACGTCGCTGGACCGCCTACGCCGTGTCCGCGAGCGCCCTGGTGCACCTCGTCACAGCCGCGCTCGTACCGGTCTTCCGTGTGTGCCGCTGACACAGCGGCACACACGGCACGCTCCGGCCGGGAGGACCCGTGTCAGGCCGTGACCGGGCGGCGGTGGGTGGTGGCGATGGTGGCGGATCCGACGACGCGGGTGGTGTCGTAGAGGACGACGGCCTGGCCGGGGGCGATGCCGCGGGCGGGGGTGTCCAGGGTGACGTGGAGTTCGCCGTCGACCATGGCGGCCGTGACCGGGACCTCCTCGCCGTGGGCGCGGAGCTGGGCGGTGTAGCGGCCGTCGGCCGCGGCCTCGGCCCCGCACCAGCGCGGGCGGATCGCGGTCAGGGCCGTCACGTCCAGGCCCTCGACGGGGCCGACGGTGACGGTGTTGTTCACCGGGGAGATGTCGAGCACGTAGCGGGGCTTGCCGTCGGCGGCCGGGCGGCCGATCCGCAGGCCCTTGCGCTGGCCGATGGTGAAGCCGTAGGCGCCGTCGTGCTCGCCGAGCTTGGTGCCGTCCGCGTCGACGATGTCGCCGGGGGCCCGGCCGAGGTGCTTGGCCAGGAAGCCCTGGGTGTCGCCGTCCGCGATGAAGCAGATGTCGTGGCTGTCCGGCTTCTTCGCGACGGCCAGGCCGCGGCGCTCGGCCTCCTCGCGGATGACGTCCTTGGTGGTGTCGCCCAGCGGGAAGAGCGAGTGGGCGAGCTGGTCGGCGTCGAGCACGCCCAGCACGTAGGACTGGTCCTTGGCGGCGTCGACGGCGCGGTGCAGCTCGCGGCGGCCGTCCGGGAGGTCGACGATCCGGGCGTAGTGGCCGGTGCAGACGGCGTCGAAGCCGAGCGCGATCGCCTTGTCCAGCAGCGCGGCGAACTTGATCTTCTCGTTGCAGCGCAGGCAGGGGTTGGGGGTGCGGCCGGCCGCGTACTCGGCGACGAAGTCGTCGATGACGTCCTCGCGGAACCGCTCGGCGAGGTCCCAGACGTAGAACGGGATGCCGATCACGTCGGCCGCCCGTCGGGCGTCGCGGGAGTCCTCGATGGTGCAGCAGCCGCGGGCGCCGGTGCGGAAGGACTGCGGGTTGGCGGAGAGCGCCAGGTGCACGCCGGTCACCTCGTGCCCCGCTTCGGCCGCGCGGGCGGCGGCGACGGCGGAGTCCACCCCGCCGGACATCGCCGCGAGCACACGCAGGCGGCCAGTGGACGGGGCGGTCGGGGCACCGGGGAAGTCAGTCATGATGCCCACAAGAGTACGTGGTCGCGGCGGAGGCCCGGCCGGGTTTACCGGGCGCGCGCGGCCGCCGCCAGCCCCGCGTTGCGGGCCCGCTGGACGACCGGGGCGATGGCTCCGGCGAGCGCGGTGACGTCCTCCCGGGTGGAGGTGTGGCCGAGCGAGAACCGCAGTGAGGCGCGGGCCAGCAGCGGGTCCACGCCCATCGCCAGCAGGACGTGGCTGGGCTGCGGCACCCCTGCCGAGCAGGCCGAGCCGGTCGAGCACTCGATGCCCTGGGCGTCGAGCAGCATCAGCAGCGCGTCGCCCTCGCAGCCGGGGAAGGAGAAGTGCGCGTTGGCGGGCAGCCGCCCCTGCGTCGTCGGGTCGCCGTTGAGGACCGCGTCCGGGACGCCGGCCAGGACCGAGGCGACCAGTTCGTCGCGCAGCGCGCCGAGCACCGCCGCGTGCTCGTCCCGCCGCTCGACGGCGAGCGCGGCGGCGGCCGCGAAGCCCGCGGTGGCCGGCGCGTCCAGCGTGCCGGAGCGGACGTCCCGCTCCTGGCCGCCGCCGTGCAGCAGCGGGACGGGCGTGGCCCCGCGCGACAGCAGCAGGGCGCCGACGCCGTACGGACCGCCGACCTTGTGGCCGGTGACGGTGAGTGCGGTCAGCCCGGACTCCGCGAAGGAGACCGGCACCTGACCGAGCGCCTGGACCGCGTCGGCGTGCATCGGAACGCCGAACTCGGCCGCCACCGCGGCGAGTTCGGTGACCGGTTGGATGGTGCCGACCTCGTTGTTGGCCCACATCACGGTGACCAGCGCGACGGAGGCCGGGTCCCGCTCGATCGCCTCGCGCAACGCCGCCGGGTGGACCCGGCCGTAGCCGTCCACCGGGAGGTAGTCGACCCGGGCGCCCTCGTGCTCGGAGAGCCAGTGCACCGCGTCGAGCACCGCGTGGTGCTCGACCGGGCTGCACAGCACCCGGGTCCGGGCCGGGTCGGCCCCCCGCCGGGCCCAGTACAGGCCCTTGACGGCCAGGTTGTCGGACTCGGTGCCACCGCCGGTGAGGACGATCTCGCTGGGGCGGGCGCCGAGCGACTCCGCCAGCGACTCGCGGGACTCCTCGACCACGCGGCGGGCCCGGCGGCCGGACGCGTGCAGGGAGGAGGCGTTGCCGACGACCCCCAGGTGCGCGGTCATCGCGGCGATCGCCTCGGGCAGCATCGGCGTGGTCGCCGCATGGTCCAGGTATGGCATAACCATCCGATTGTAGAGGGCCACCGCGCGACGCTCGGGCCACCCGGCGGATCCGGCCGCCGCGCAGCGCGCGCAAACGCCCCGATCCGGCCAACCGTCCGCCACCCGGCCGCCATCCGGCCGCCGCTCCCCCGCCACCCGCGGCGCCGGGCACCGGCCCGGCCCCCGGCGGCCAAGCCGGGACGGCCGGGGGCTCGTTGGTCTCCCGCCGGGCCGAACGGTTAGCCTGTCGGGCACCGCAAATCGGCCGGACCGGATCAGGACTGGGGGGCGCCATGTCGCAGTCGGTCGACCGCGCCCTCACCCTCCTCGGGTCCCTCGGCGACGGGCCGGTCACCCTCGACCAGGCCGCCACCAGCATCGGGGTGCACAAGTCCACGGCCCTGCGGCTGCTGCGCACGCTGGAGGAGCACGGCTTCGTCCACCGCCAGTCCGACCGGCGCTACCGGCTCGGCGGCCGCGTCCTCTCGCTCGCCCACCGGGCGCTGGAGGAGATCGACGTCCGCCAGATCGCCGCGCCCTACCTGGCCGCCCTCCACCGGCGCTGCGGACTGACCGTCCAGCTGGCCGTGCTCCAGGACGGCGAGGTCCTCTACCTGGACGAGCTGGCCGGCCGCTGGACGGGGAGCGACACCGCCCGGCCGACCCGGATCGGGCGGCGCGCCCCGGCGGCCGGCACCGCGATCGGCCGGGTCCTGCTGGCCGGTCTGCCCGACGACGGGGCCGGCGAGGACGAGCTGCCTCCCGAGCTGGCCGCCGTCCGCCGCCAGGGCTGGGCGGCCGAGTCGGCCGAGCACCGGGAGGCGGTGGCCTGCGTGGCGGCCCCGGTGGCCGGCAGCGCCGGGCGGCCGGTCGCCGCCTGCGCGGTCAGCGCCCCGACCGACCGGGTCCCGCCGGCCGAACTGGTCCGGCTGCTGCCCGAGCTGCTCTGCACCGCCGAGGCGATCTCGCTGGCGTACGGGGGCTCGCCTACTCCTCGCTGGTGCGAGAACCGTTGCGGTGCCAGGCCCGCGGTGCGCGCCAGCCGTACTTGAGGGCGAGCATCCGCAGACCGAAGGCGGTCAGCGCGGCCGCCGTCCCGGTGAGCGCGGTGAGCCGGTCGAGGCCGATCAGGATCACCACGAGGGCCGAGCCGACCAGGGCCGGGACGGCGTAGATCTCGCGGTCCCAGCGCAGCAGCGAGGGGATCTCCCCGGCGAGCATGTCGCGCATCACGCCGCCGCCGGCCGCCGTCACCATGCCGAGCGCCATCGCGGCCACCGCGCCGAGGCCGTAGTCGTGCGCCTTGGCCGTACCGGTGACGCAGAACAGCCCGAGGCCGAGCGCGTCCAGGGTCTGCACCGCGCGGTTGATCCGCTCGACCTCCGGGTGCAGGAAGAAGACCACCAGGCCGGCCGCCAGCGGCGTGCTGAAGTAGCCGAGGTTGGAGAAGGCCGCCACCGGGGTGGCCCCGATGACGAGGTCGCGCATGACCCCGCCACCCAGCGCGGTCACCTCCGCCAGCACACAGATCCCGAAGATGTCCATGTTCTTGCGCACGGCCAGCAGCCCTCCGGAGAGGGCGAAGACGAAGATGCCGACCAGGTCCAGGCTCTGCTGCACGTCGGAGGGGAAGATCTGCGATGTCACCGGACAACTATGGACCCCCCGGGCACCGCGCTCGGCCGACCGTCACGGCCGCGCCATCGGCCGTCACAGCACGTGACGGCCGATGGCGTGCAGAGGGGCGCAGAGGGGCGCGGACCGTCACGCGGTGGCGAGCACCTTCTCGCCGCCGGCCGGACTGTTCTCCGGACCCCGCTAGTCGTTCCCCTCGCTCCGCTCGGGGAAGTGACACGCCACCTGGTGCCCGGTCTTCAGCGCCGCCAGCGGCGGCTCCTGGACCGCGCAGACCTCCTGCGCCTTCCAGCAGCGGGTGCGGAACCGGCAGCCGGACGGCGGGTTGATCGGCGAGGGCACGTCGCCCTTGAGCAGGATCCGCTCGCGGCGCTGTCGGCGGCGCGGGTCCGGCACCGGCACCGCGGACATCAGCGCGGTGGTGTACGGGTGCATCGGGGACGCGTAGAGCGAGTCCCGGTCGGCGATCTCGACGATCTTGCCGAGGTACATCACCGCGACCCGGTCGGAGACGTGCCGGACCACCGAGAGGTCGTGCGCGATGATCAGGTAGGTCAGGCCCAGCTCGCGCTGGAGGTCGTCCAGCAGGTTGACCACCTGCGCCTGGATGGAGACGTCGAGGGCGGAGACGGGCTCGTCCGCGATGACCATCTTGGGCCGCAGGGCGAGCGCCCGGGCGATGCCGATGCGCTGGCGCTGGCCGCCGGAGAACTCGTGCGGGTAG
This sequence comes from Kitasatospora sp. NPDC086009, assembly GCF_044540385.1. Lineage (NCBI taxonomy): Bacteria > Bacillati > Actinomycetota > Actinomycetes > Kitasatosporales > Streptomycetaceae > Kitasatospora > Kitasatospora sp. NPDC086009. The sequence goes on along the minus strand of NZ_JBITSA010000006.1, from coordinate 474,256 downwards.
CGGTTGTAGTGCTCGGGGCTGAGCCCGCACAGCTCCAGCAGCTCCTGGACGGCCTTCTTGACGCCGCCCTCGGTCTGCACCTTCTGCAGCCGGAACGGCGCGCCGACGATGGTGCCGACGGTGTGCCGGGGGTTCAGCGAGGAGTACGGGTCCTGGAAGATCATCTGGATGTCGCGCCGGAGCGGCCGCATCGCGCCCGTGCCCAGGTGGGTGATGTCGGTGCCCTCGAACTCGATCTTCCCGCCGGTGGGCTCGTCGAGACGGGTGACCAGCCGGCCCATCGTCGACTTGCCGCAGCCGGACTCGCCGACGACACCCAGGGTCTCCCCCGCGTTGACGGTGAAGTCGATGCCGTCGACGGCCCGGACCGCCCCGGCATCGCGGCGCAGCAGGCCGCCCTTGATCGGGAAGTGCCGGGTCAGGCCGGTCACCCGGAGCAGCGGCTCGCGGTCGGGGGCGGGCGCGGGCGCGGGCACCTTCTTCATGGGCTCGGGGGCCGCCGCCTGAGTGTCCGTCATCGGTTCTCTCCAGAATGGTGGTACGAAACCGGGCTCACAGCCGGGGCGCGATCTCTTCGGTGAAGATGCGGCGCCGGTCGGCGGCGGCGAGGTGGCAGGCCGCGTGGTGCCCGGGCGCTGCCTCGGTCAGGACGGGGACCTCGTCGGCCGAGCGCCCGCCGGTCAGCCCGGCGTACGGGCAGCGCGGGTGGAAGGCGCAGCCGGACGGCACGTTGATCAGGCTGGGCGGGGTGCCCTTCACCGGGACGAGCCGCTCCTGGAGCTCACGGTCGAGACGCGGCATCGAGCCCAGCAGGCCCCAGGTGTAGGGGTGCTGGGGCGCGTCGAAGAGGGTCTCGGCGGGGCCGCGCTCGACGCACTTGCCGCCGTACATGACCAGGATGTCGTCGGCGAGTTCGGCGACCACCCCGAGGTCGTGGGTGATGACGATGACGGCCGAGCCGAACTCCTCCTGGAGGTCCCGGATGAGGTCCAGGATCTGCGCCTGGACGGTGACGTCCAGCGCGGTGGTGGGCTCGTCGGCGATCAGCAGCGACGGGTCGTTGACCAGGGCCATCGCGATCATGGCGCGCTGGCGCATGCCGCCGGAGAACTGGTGCGGGTAGTCGTCCACCCGGCGGTCGGGCTGCGGGATGCCGACCCGGTCGAGCATCTCGACCGCGCGGGCCCGGGCCTGCTTCTTGGTCGCCTGCGGGTGGTGCACCCGGTAGGCCTCGATGATCTGCGCCCCGACGGTGTAGTAGGGGTGCATCGCGGTCAGCGGGTCCTGGAAGATCATCGCCATCTCGCGGCCGCGCAGCTGGCGGACCCGCTCGGGGCCGGCCGCGACCAGCTCCTCGCCGTCCAGGTGGATCTCGCCGCTGATCCGGGCCCGCTTGGAGCGGTGCAGGCCCATGATGCCGAGCGAGGTGACCGACTTGCCGGAGCCGGACTCGCCGACGATCCCGAGGGTCTTCCCCTTGTGCAGGTCGAAGCTGACCCCGTCCACCGAGCGGACCAGGCCGTCGTCGGTGTCGAAGTGGATCCGCAGGTCCCGGACCGAGAGGAACGGGTCCCCGGTCGCGGCGGCCACCGGCGCCGGGGTCTTCTGGAGCTCGGTCACGACAGCCTCACCCGGGGGTCGACAGCGGCGTACAGGAGGTCAACCACGAGGTTGCAGAGGACGATGAAGAAGGCGGCGAGCAGCGTGACGCCGAGGATCTTCGGCAGGTCGTTGTCGGAGATCGCCGAGACGGCGAAGGCGCCGACGCCCTGGAGCGAGAAGACCTGTTCGGTGATCAGCGCACCGCCGAGCAGCAGACCGAGGTCCATGCCGAAGATGGTGACGACCGGGGTGAGCGCGGAGCGCAGCCCGTGCTTCACGACCACCTTGCGCTCGGCCAGGCCCTTGGCCCGGGCGGTGCGGATGTAGTCCTCGCTCATCGTCTCCAGCATGCCGGCGCGGGTGAGCCGGGCGTAGAGCGCGGAGTAGAGGAAGGCCAGCGAGATCCACGGGAGGATCAGGTTGCGGGCCCACATCAGCGGGTCGTCGGTGAAGTTGACGTACTGGAGGTTGTCGAGGATCGGCCACTCGTAGCTGAAGAGCGTGAGCAGCAGCGCACCGGTGAAGAAGACCGGCAGCGAGACACCGGCCAGCGCGACGCCCATGGAGAGCCGGTCGAAGATCGACTTCGGCTTGAGCGCGGAGATGACCCCGGTGGTGACGCCGGAGACCAGCCAGAGCACGGCGGCGCCGATGGCCAGCGACAGCGTGATCGGGATGCGCTTGGTCAGCTCGGGCCAGACCTCCAGGTGGTTCTTGAAGGAGTAGCCGAAGCAGGGCACGTGGCAGGTGGCGGCGTCCGGGCCGAACTTGTACTCGGCCCCGGTGACGAGCGCCTTCAGGAAGCGCCCGTACTGGACGTAGATCGGCTGGTCGAAGCCGAGGTTCTTCTTGACCGCCGCGACCGCCTCGGGGGACGGGTTCTTCCCGATGTACTGCGTGGCCAGCTGGTCGGTCGTCTCGCCGGCCAGGCGCGGCAGCAGGAAGAAGATCGCGAAGGTGACCGCGCTGACCACCAGCAGCAGCACCACGGCCGCGAGCGTCCTGCGGAGGATGTAGGCAAACACAGTTGGTCGGCTCCGGCGGCCCGCCGCCGTCCGGGATCTTCCGGACGGCGGCGGGCGCCGCTGCCTTCACCTGCCTTCAGGGATACGGAGCCAGGCTCTTACTTGGTCGTACCGATGTTCAGGTAGTCGTACTCACCCGAGAAGGCCGAGGTGGAGACGACGTTGGTGGCGGTGTCCGAGCGGTACAGGAACACCTTGAAGTAGGTCAGCGGGACGTAGACCGCCTGCTCCATGACCTTCTTGTCGATCTCCGCGTAGATCTTCTCGCGGGCCGCCTTGTCGGTGTTGACGGCGGCGTCGTCGAGCAGCTTGTTGATCGCCGGGTCGTTCAGCGAGGCCAGGTTGCTGTTACCGGCCTCCTTGATGGCGCGGCCGTCGACGATCTGCTGCAGGAAGCCGTAGCCGGTCGGCCAGTCGGCGCCCCACTGCATCATCATCAGGCCGATGTTCTTCTCCTTGTTCTTCGCCGGCACGCCGACGTTGTCGGAGAGGTACTTGCCCTGCGGGTACTGCTGGATCTCGGCGTTGATGCCGACCTTCTTCAGCGCGGCCTGGATCGAGGTCGCGGCGGCGATCTCGGTGGCGCGCTCGGTCCGGGCGCTCAGGACGGTGTTGAAGCCGCCCTCCTTGCCGCAGGCCTTGAGGGCTTCCTTGGCCTTGGCCTCGTCGCCCTTGTTGTCCTTGGTCTCGTACAGGTTGATGTCCTGGTGACCGGGGATGTCCGCCGGCAGGACGGAGTTGGCGATCTGGCCGCGGATCGGGCCGCCGACCGCGGTCTGCACCGAGACCTTGTCGATCGCGTACTGCACGGCCTTGCGGCACTCGACGTTGTCGAACGGCGCGACCTGGCTGTCGATCGCGGTGTAGACCAGGCGGCCGCCGTAGGCGTTGTCCGTCTTGGCCTTCAGCTTCGGGTTCTGCAGGATCTGCGCCTGGGTCTGCGGGTCGACGCCGCCGCCGACGAGGTCCACCTGGGCGTTGCCGGCCAGCAGGTCCTTGTCGATGGTGGACTGCTCGATGTTCATCTTGAGCACGATCTTGTCCGCGAGCTGCTTGCGGATCGTGTCGGTGCTCGCGTCCCAGCTGGTGTTCGGCACCAGGGTGAGCTGCTTGCCGTCCTCGTAGGACTCGAACTTGTAGGAGCCCGAGGCCATCGGGTGCTTGACGTAGTCGGCGCCCTTGTCCTTGTCCTTGGGGACCGGGACGGTCTGCGGGGCCGAGACCAGGTAGTCGAAGTCCGCGAAGGCGTGCTTCAGGTGGAAGACGACGGTCAGGTCGTCCGGCGTCTCGATGGACTTGAGGTCGCCGGCCGCGTCCTTGTACGGGCCCGCGTACGGGGTCGGGTTGTCGACCAGGAGGTCCTTGAAGTACGTCGGACCGTTGGAGAACACGTCCGGCGCGAAGTTGGAGCGCTCCACCGCGTACTTCACGTCCTTGGACGTGATCGCGCTGCCGTCCTCGTACTTCAGGCCGGCGCGCAGCTTGTACGTCCAGGTCAGGCCGTCCGCGCTGGGCTGGCCCATGGACTCGGCGAGGTCCGGGACGAGCTTGTTGCCCTCGTCGCCGGGGCCCGGCGCGAAGGTGGTCAGCGGACGCCCGTACAGGCGCGAGAAGTTGTAGATGTAGGCGTAGTACGTGTTGCCGGGGTCGAGCGAGTCCGGCGTGCCCTTCATCTCGTAGGTGACCGTCCCGCCCTTCTTGTCCGAGGCGTTGACGATGCCCTTGGTGGCCGCGTCGGCGCCGCCGCCGGACGCGGCGGAGGACGACGAGTCGCCCCCGCTCTTGGATGAACCGGAGGTACACCCGGTGACGACCAGGACAGCGGCGGCGGCCACTGCGGTCAGTCCGACGGTACGGGACCTACGCATGGTGAGATCAACCCCTTGAGGAAGTGGTGGCGGATCGGAGGGTCCTGACGGGATGTCAGTTGCTCTTGGGATCGAGGGCGTCACGCAGCCCGTCGCCGAGCAGGTTGAAGGCGAGCACCGTGAGGAAGATCGCCATACCGGGGACCACCATGTACTGGGGGTCCACCTGGTAGTACTTGATCGCGTCGTTGAGCATCCCGCCCCAGGAGGCCTGCGGGGCCTGGATGCCGACGCCGAGGAAGCTGAGGCCCGCCTCGAAGAGGATGTTGGTCGGGATCAGCAGGGTCGAGTAGACCAGGATCGGACCGACCAGGTTGGGCAGCAGCTCCTTGAACAGGATGAACGGCCCCCGGGCGCCCAGGCTGCGGGCCGCGTAGACGAACTCGCGCTCACGCAGTGAGAGGGTCTGGCCGCGCACGATCCGGCCCATGTAGGGCCAGTTGAAGAAGCCGATCACGAAGATCAGCACGCCGATGTGCAGCGGGAGGCCGTGCAGGCCGAACGCGCCGCCCTGGAGCGAGGCGGAGATCGCGATGGCGAAGAGCAGCAGCGGGAACGCCAGGAAGACGTCCATCACCCGGCTGATCAGGGCGTCCACCCAGCCGCCGTAGTAGCCGGCCATCACGCCGAGCACGGTGCCGAGGGTGTTGGAGAGCAGCGTCGCCCCGAAGGCGACGAGCAGCGAGACCCAGGAGCCCTCGATGACCCGGGAGAGCAGGTCACGGCCCTGCAGCGGGTCCACGCCGAGCGGGTGGTCGAGGCTCATGCCGCCCCAGTCGCCGAACGGCAGACCACCGAGGTTGGCGTCCAGGAGGTCCTGGTTGAGGGCGTCGGGGTCCAGGCCGAACATCGACTCGATCGGCTTGGCCAGCACGGCCAGCAGGACGAGCAGGATCACCACGACGGCGCCGGCGACGGCGGCCTTGTCCCGTTTGAAACGGGTCCAGGCGATCCGGCCGAGCGAGCGGCCCTCGATCTTCGTGGCCGGGCTCGCGGCGGCGGCTGCCTCCGGCGTGTTCCCGGCGGTCTTGATGGGTGCGGTCATGGTCAGTTCGGTCCCCTCGCCGACGGTGGCCGGCCCACGGGTGCCGGTCGCCGGTTCGGCGGTACGGCTGGTGCGGACGTGCGGAGGTTCAGGTGCGGGTGTTCAGCGGTGCGACGTGCTCGGGTACTGCGGCCGCGCGGGATGGGCGTCGCGAGGCTCAAGCGGTCCGCCAGCGCGTTCACCCTCGTGGGGCACCCAGTACGCGCGGTGCGTTGCGCAGAACTCTCTGCCATCCGAACTGGCTTGCGCCAGCCCTGACAACCGAGAGATGCCCAACTGTGATCTGTCGGCATGCACCTCTGGATCTTCGGCATATCCCTCTTCACACAGCTGTTACATGCATGTCAAGGGGCTGCACCGAACCAGCCGGAAATCCGACCGGAAATGCCGGGACCGACATGACGGATCGTCATGTCGGTCCTGGTGGAGGGCTTTGGGTGCATACACCCGGACTACCCGTTACCGCGCCGAGAACACCCGAACATCCGTGCTTGCGACAGGTGTCCGAAGTGCCCGTAGTTGGGACACGAACACCAGGTCTGCCCGGAGTTGCGGTGCGGGCGCCGGAATGCCCGGCGTGCGGTACCGGCGCCCGAATGCCCGGAGCCCCGACACGGGCGGCGGAACGCCCGGCGTGCGGCGCGGGCACCGCGGCGCCCGCCGCGTCGACCGTGCGGGCGTCAGCGCCCCGGGTAGCCGGGCCAGGGCTGCTGCGGCGGCGGCTGCTGCCCCGGCCACACCGGGCCGGGCGCCTGGGCGCCGTAGCCGTACGCCGGGCCCGCCTGCGAGGCGTAGGGCGGCGGCGGCACCGGCGGGTACGGCGCGGCCTGCGAGCGGCCGTGGCCGCCCGCCTCGCGGTCGTAGAACGGCCGCGCGTTGGCCCGCATCCAGAGCGCCACCGGGTCGTACTCGTCCCCCATGGCGACGGTGGAGACCGCGAGCCCCTCCGGCGCGACCGCGATCGCGCGCTGCATCAGCGCCCGGACGGCCTCCACCGTGGGCGGCGAACTCTCGTACAGCTCAAGTCCGATGGCCAGGTACGGTTCGCCCACGGAGGGCTGCACCCAGGCCCGGCGCAACGCCTTGACCGCCCGCACCTCGACCGCCTGCCGCTCCAGCAGCGCGAAGAACTGCTGGGCCTGCACCTGTGGTTCGCTCAGCTTCAGCGGCCCGGCCGGCAGCCGGTCCAGGCCGGCCGCGATCCGGCGCAGGTCCGCCCAGGGCACCCCGACGCCGCCGCCGGGGGCGTGCGGGTTCAGCCAGAGGCCCCAGCGGGTGCGATAGAGCGAGGCGGCGATCTCGCGCCCCGAGATCACCTCGTGCGCCCGCGCCCAGCCGGACGCCGCCAGCTGCTCGGGCGAGGTGACGGCCGGCGCGTAGCCGTGACCGCTGATCTCCATGTTCCCGTACTGGGCGTCCGGACTGCCCGGCGTACCGTGCCAGAGCAGCATCCAGACCTGCCCCGCGGCCAGCGCGTGCAGCAGTGCCTCGTACGCCTCCCAGCGTTCCGGCGCGACCTCGCGCAGGGCGTGCTCCAGCGCTCTCGGATCCGCGCCGGGGCGCCCGGCGGGTACCTGGCCCCAGGGCCCCGGTGCACCGCCCGCTACCGCTCCCGCACTCATGCGCCCACCTCGCTGCGCCTCTTCTTCTCTCACCTGCCGCCGGCCCGGCGGTCATCTGCAGGCACCCTATGGGGCGCCACCCGCCACCGCCACGCCGACGTGCCCGGCGGTGGCCTCCGGCCCGGTGCCGGGCGAGGAGGAACGCGTCACATCCGTGCGTAGAACGGCTGGACCCGGTTGAGCAGCCACTCGACCACGGGGTCCTCCGCGAGGTCGAGCAGTACGAGGTGGACGCCGCCGGGCAGCGGCGCGGTTCCCAGCGCACGGCCCAGGGCCTCGTTCACGGCGGCCGGTTCGGCCGGGGCCGCCGGATCGAGCTGGACGCCGACGAACATCACCGTCGGCTCGCCCTCCACGCTGGCCAGCGCCCGCCTGGCGGTCAGGACGCCGGGCAGGCCCGAGAGCTCGTACCGGCAGGCGGCCAGGAAGGCCTCCGGGTCCTCGCCCGGCACCGGTTCGCGCAGCGCCACCCGGCCGCCGGTCGGTGCCTCCGGGGCGTCCCAGCGGTCCTCGCGCGGCCCGCGCCGCAGCTCGGCGACGCCCTGCGGCGGCACCGGGATGCCCACCGGCGCCTCCGGGTTCACCGCGATGCCCACGCCCAGCGGCAGCCCGCGGGCGAACTCCCAGACCGGCGCGATCGCGAAGGCCATCCCGGGCGCCTGCTGGAGGAGCACCTCCTGCGAGGAGAAGACCGGGACGTAGGGGTCGCCGGCCAGCTCGATGGTCGGCAGGTCCAGGGCCTGGCCCTGCGGGTCGCCGCCGGCCGGCAGCGGGATCCACACCTGGCTGCGGGCGAGCACCTCGAACACCCGGGGGGTCGCGCCGGGATCGCCGAGCGCGGCCGTGAGCACCTGCTCCAGCTCGTTCGCGGGCCATCCACCGCCGGGCGGCGCCGCCTCCGGGCCGCCCCACCCCTGCTGCTGCTCCACCGGGTACCCCATCCGCCGCTGTACCGTCCTCTGTCCGCCGACGCCGAGCAGCCTAGCGGGCCCGCGGCCGGGGCCGCGGTGCGCGCCGGTACCGGTCGGTACGGGGCCGGGGCGGTACCGGTGGGCTAGCGGTGGCGGGTGCGGGCCGGGCCCGCCGGGCGGGGCCGGGCCCGGGGCCCCTCTCCCGTCTTCCGCCGGGACGTGCCATGATGTCCGCGTCTGCGGGTGTTCCCCGCCGAGAACCTCAACTCCATACCGGCCGCTCGAACCCGCGCGGGAGAGTCCGGAGTACCCCCGAGAGGCGGTACAGCCGGCGCCGAAGGAGCAAGTCCTCCCCGGAATCTCTCAGGCCCCCCTACCGCACGGGTTAGGCACATCTGGAAAGCGGCGCACGGCCCTGTCGCGCGCCCACCCACGGTGCAAGCCGCCATGCTGTCCTGTTAGCTGTGAAGCGCTGCGGGCCCGCGTGCGGTGAAGCTCTCAGGTTCGACGACAGATGGGGAGACCCAGCCGCCGCATGCCCGCGCGCAGGCTCGGTCCCCGAGCGGGTCCGGTCCGGCGTGCGCACACCTGAGTGCCCAGACCGAGGAGTTCCAGGCCATGTCGTCCCTCCGCCTCACCGCGCTCGACGCGCTGCACCGCGCCCTCGGCGCGACCATGACCGACTTCGCCGGCTGGGACATGCCGCTGCGTTACGGCAGCGAGCGCGAGGAGCACCTCGCCGTCCGCACCAAGGCCGGTCTGTTCGACCTCTCCCACATGGGCGAGATCACCGTGACCGGCCCGCAGGCCGGCGCGATGCTGGACCACGCGCTGGTCGGCTTCGTCTCCGCGCTCGGCGAGCTGCGGGCCCGCTACACCATGATCTGCGCCGAGGACGGCGGCATCCTGGACGACCTGATCGTCTACCGCCTGCGCGAGGACGCCTTCCTGGTCGTCGCCAACGCCTCCAACGCCCAGCTGGTGCTGGACGAGCTGATCGCCCGCGCCAAGGGCTACGACGCCGTCGTCACCGACGACCGCGACACCTACTCGCTGATCGCCGTCCAGGGCCCGGAGTCCACCGCGATCCTGGCCGACACCACCGAGGCCGACCTGCCCGGCCTGAAGTACTACGCGATCCTCCCGGCCCAGGTGGCCGGCCGCGACGTGCTGCTCGCCCGCACCGGTTACACCGGCGAGGACGGCTTCGAGATCTTCTGCAACCCGGGCGACGCCGCGCACATCTGGACGGCGCTGACCGAGGCCGGCACCGGCCGCGGCCTCGTCCCCTGCGGCCTCTCCTGCCGCGACACGCTGCGCCTGGAGGCCGGCATGCCGCTCTACGGGCACGAGCTCTCCACCGACCTGACCCCCTTCGACGCCGGCCTCGGCCGGGTGGTCCGCTTCGACAAGACCACCAACGAGGGCGCGTTCGTCGGCCGCAAGGCCCTGGAGCAGGCCGCCGCCGCGGCCGAGGCCAACCCGCCGCGGGTGCTGGTCGGCCTGGTCTCCGAGGGCAAGCGCGTGCCGCGCGCCGAGTACACCGTGGTGACCGCCGACGGCGAGCCGATCGGCCGGATCACCTCGGGCGCGCCCTCCCCCACGCTGGGCAAGCCGATCGCGATCGCCTACGTGGACGCGGCGCACGCCGCCCCGGGCACCACCGTCGCGGTGGACGTGCGCGGCAAGCACGAGCCGGTGCAGGTCGTGGCGCTGCCGTTCTACAAGCGCGCCCGCTGACGCCCCTCGGGCGCGCCCGCCGAGGCCTCACGAGCGCGCCCGCCCGGGCCTGACCACCCCGAAGATCCACGTCGAAGCCGTCCGTCCGGCGGCCCGCTTCGTCGTACCCGCTTCCCATCCTGGAGAATGACGCCATGAGCAACCCCCAGCACCTGCAGTACACCAAGGAGCACGAGTGGCTGACCGCCGTCGAGGACGGTGTCTCCACGGTCGGCATCACCGCCCACGCCGCCGACGCGCTCGGTGACATCGTCTACGTGCAGCTGCCCGAGGTCGGCGAGACCGTGACCGCCGGTGAGACCTGCGGCGAGCTGGAGTCCACCAAGTCGGTCAGCGACCTGTACTCGCCGGTCACCGGCGAGATCACCGAGGTCAACCAGGACGTCCTGGACGACAACTCCCTGGTCAACAGCGCCCCGTTCGAGGGTGGCTGGCTGTTCAAGGTGCGCGTCGAGTCGACCGACGAGCTGCTCAGCGCCGACGAGTACAACGCCCTGACCAACCCGGCCTGAGCCGGCCGTTCGGGGTGGCCGCAGTGCGGCGGCCGCCCCGGCCACCGGGCCTCCTCCGCCCTCCGGTCGCCCGCCGCCACCCTTCCGTGGGGCGTGCCAGGCGCGGCACCTCCTTCTCTCCTCCCTGGGAAGACCACACCATGACGGTTCTCAACCAGTCCCTGCACTCGCTCGACCCGGAGATCGCCGCCGCGGTCGACGCCGAGCTGCACCGCCAGCAGACCACCCTGGAAATGATCGCCTCCGAGAACTTCGCCCCGGTGGCGGTCATGGAGGCCCAGGGCTCGGTGCTGACCAACAAGTACGCCGAGGGCTACCCGGGCCGCCGCTACTACGGTGGCTGCGAGCACGTCGACGTGGTCGAGCAGATCGCGATCGACCGGATCAAGGCCCTGTTCGGCGCCGAGCACGCCAACGTCCAGCCGCACTCCGGCGCGCAGGCCAACGCCGCCGCGATGTTCGCGCTGATCCAGCCGGGCGACACCATCCTGGGTCTGAGCCTGGCCCACGGCGGTCACCTGACCCACGGCATGAAGATCAACTTCTCCGGCAAGCTCTACAACGTCGCCGCGTACCACGTGGACGACAAGACCGGCCAGGTCGACATGGCCGAGGTCGAGCGCCTCGCCAAGGAGCACCAGCCGAAGCTGATCATCGCCGGCTGGTCCGCCTACCCCCGTCAGCTGGACTTCGCCGCGTTCCGCCGGATCGCCGACGAGGTCGGCGCCCTGCTGATGGTCGACATGGCGCACTTCGCCGGTCTGGTCGCCGCGGGCCTGCACCCCAACCCGGTGCCGTACGCGGACGTGGTCACCACCACCACGCACAAGACCCTGGGCGGCCCGCGCGGCGGCGTCATCCTCTCCAAGGCCGAGTGGGCCAAGAAGATCAACTCCGCGGTCTTCCCCGGCCAGCAGGGCGGCCCGCTGGAGCACGTGATCGCCGGCAAGGCCGTCGCCTTCAAGGTCGCCGCCTCCGAGGAGTTCAAGGAGCGCCAGCAGCGCACCCTGGACGGCGCCCGGATCCTGGCCGAGCGCCTGCTGCAGGCCGACGTCGCCGAGGCCGGCGCCTCGGTGCTGTCCGGCGGCACCGACGTCCACCTGGTCCTGGTCGACCTGCGCAACAGCCAGCTCGACGGCCAGCAGGCCGAGGACCGGCTGCACGAGGTCGGCATCACGGTCAACCGCAACGCCATCCCGAACGACCCGCGCCCGCCGATGGTCACCTCCGGCCTGCGGATCGGCACCCCGGCCCTGGCCACCCGCGGCTTCCAGGCCGAGGACTTCCGCGAGGTCGCCGACATCATCGCCGAGGCGCTGAAGCCCGCCTTCGACGAGACCGTCGCCACCGCGCTGAAGGCCCGGGTCACCGCCCTCGCCGAGAAGTACCCGCTCTACCCGAACCTGTAGTTCGGACACGGGTGACCGGGCTCACCTCGCCTGGTCACCTGGGATTCCGGGGCACCGCGCACACTGGACAGTGCGCGCGGTGCCCCGTTCCGTGTCAGCACCCCGCCTGCAAGTCCTTCCACGAGACCAGACAAGGACGTCCTCCGTGGCCATCAGCGTCTTCGACCTCTTCTCCATCGGCATCGGCCCGTCGAGTTCCCACACCGTCGGCCCGATGCGCGCCGCCCGGATGTTCGCCCGCCGCCTGAAGTCCGAGGACCTGCTGACCGGGGTGGCGAGCGTCCGCGCCGAGCTCTTCGGCTCGCTGGGCGCCACCGGCCACGGCCACGGCACCCCGAAGGCCGTCCTGCTGGGCCTGGAGGGCAACTCCCCCCGCACGGTCGACGTCGACCAGGCCGACCGGGACGTCGAGCGGATCACCGCCGAGAAGCGGCTCGACCTGCTCGGCGCCCACCCGATCGACTTCGACCCGGGCACCCAGCTGATCCTGCACCGGCGCCGCTCGCTGCCGTACCACGCCAACGGGATGACCCTCTGGGCCTTCGACGCCGACGGCGGCCTGCTGCTGGAGAAGACCTACTACTCGGTCGGCGGCGGCTTCGTCGTCGACGAGGACGCGCTGGGCGCGGACCGCGTGAAGCCGGACGACACCGTGCTGAAGTACCCCTTCCGCACCGGCGACGAGCTGCTCCGCCTCAGCCGCGAGACCGGCCTGTCCATCTCCGGCCTGATGCTGGAGAACGAGAAGGCCTGGCGCAGCGAGGAGGAGATCCGGGCCGGGCTGCTGGAGATCTGGCGCGTCATGCAGGAGTGCGTGCGGGCCGGGATGTCCCGCGAGGGCATCCTCCCCGGCGGCCTCAAGGTGCGCCGCCGCGCCGCCTCGGGCGCCCGCGCGCTGCGCGCCGAGGGCATCGGCCCGGCCAACGCCATGGAGTGGGTGACCCTCTACGCGATGGCCGTCAACGAGGAGAACGCCTCCGGCCGCCGGGTCGTCACCGCGCCCACCAACGGCGCGGCCGGGATCATCCCCGCCGTGCTGCACTACTACCTGAACTTCATCCCGGGCGCGGACGAGGACGGCATCGTCCGCTTCCTGCTCGCCGCCGGTGCGATCGGCATGCTCTTCAAGGAGAACGCCTCGATCTCCGGCGCCGAGGTCGGCTGCCAGGGCGAGGTCGGCTCCGCCTGCTCGATGGCGGCCGGCGGCCTCGCCGAGGTCCTCGGCGGTTCCCCCGAGCAGGTCGAGAACGCCGCCGAGATCGGCATCGAGCACAACCTGGGCCTCACCTGCGACCCGGTCGGCGGCCTGGTCCAGATCCCCTGCATCGAGCGCAACGGCATGGCCTCGGTCAAGGCCGTCACCGCCGCCCGGATGGCCCTGCGCGGCGACGGCCGCCACCACGTCTCCCTCGACAAGGCGATCAAGACCATGAAGGAGACCGGCGCCGACATGAAGATCAAGTACAAGGAGACCTCGCGCGGCGGCCTCGCCGTCAACGTCATCGAGTGCTAGGCAAGTGTGCTGACCTGCATGATTTCTCCGTCAGAGCTGCCAGGCCCCTCTCTGCGCACACGGCCCGAAGTGCCTGAAAGGCCCCTCGGAGAGCTCTGACCTCCCTGAGGACTCCCTGGCAAATCCCTGGTCCGCACCATGCCGACCAGGGATTTCCGGTCTCGCGGCGGACGGAGTCGGCGCCTGGCGTACCGCGGCCTCCCGCTTGCCCCGGTAGGCCTCCTCCCGCGCACCGGGTCGGGGGGGTCAGCGGCGCAGGGTGAGGGGCAGCGCCTCCAAGCCGCGCAGCATCATCGTGTCGCGCCAGCGCAGGTCGCGCTCCTGGCAGGCCAGGGTCGTTCCGGGGAAGCGGGCGAGGAGCGCGGTGAGCGCGATCTCGGTCTCCAGCTTGCCGAGCAGGGCCCCGAGGCAGCGGTGGATGCCACCGCCGAAGGCGAGATGGCCGGCGTCCCGGCGGTCGAGGATGAGGCGGTCGGGGTCCTGGAAGCGCGCCGGGTCGCGGTTGGCCGCGCCGAGGGACAGCAGCACGAACTCGTCCTGCGGGATCTCCACCCCGCCGACGTCCACCGGCTCGGTGGTGAAGCGGGTGGTGGCCATGCAGATGGGGGAGTCGTAGCGCAGGAACTCCTCGACGGCCCTGGGCATCCGGGTGAGATCGGCGCGCAGCCAGGCGGCCTGGCCGGGATCGCGCAGCAGCGCGAGGCAGGAGGTGCCCAGCAGGTTCACGGTGGTCTCATGCCCGCCGATCAGCAGCAGGGCGACCATGCCCACGATCTCGTCGTCCGTCAGCTCTCCGCGCTCGCGGGCTTCCAGCAGCTCGGTGAGCAGATCGGCGGGACGGTCATTGCGGCGGATACGCCGGTCGGCGATGGCCAGGACGTACGAGCCCATCTCCTGGACGGCTTGTTGGAACGCGGCGTGGTCGCCCTCCTGGGTGACGATGGCGGTCGACCACTTCCGGTAGAGGTCGCGGTCCTCGGGCGGGAAGCCGAGCAGTTCGCAGACGACGAGGATCGGCAGCGGGAAGGCGAAGTCACGTACCAGGTCCACCGTGGCGGTGGTGGTGCGGGTCGTGTGGCGCGCGGCTGCCGCGTCCAGCCCGTCGAGGAGTTCGAGGGTGATGCGCTCGACCATCGGCCGCATCGCCTCGACGCGCTTGCGGCTGAACGCCGCCTGGACCACGCGGCGGAGGCGGGTGTGGTCGGGCGGATCGCTGCTGAGCATATGGGTGATCTCGGAGCCCAGGTTGACGCCCTCGATCCGGCTGTCGGCCAGGGCCTGGGCGCGCCGCACGTCCTGCGCGAAGCGGGGGTCGAAGAGCGCGGCCCGGACATCGTCGTAGCGCGGGATGATCCACAGTCGCAGGCCGCCGTCGCTGTGCAGCACGGAGACCGGGGCCGATTGCCGCATCCTGGCCAGGGTCGGGTACGGGTCGCTGAGGAACGTCGGCGGGTTCTGGCGCGGTTCCGTCGTCTCGGGCTTGTCCGGCTGGTGCTTGTCCGGCCGGTGCTTCTCCGGCCGGGGACCGTTCGTCCGGGGTGCTGCCGTCGCTGCCGTAGCTGTGGTCATGATGTTCTCCTGTCCTCACCGGCACGGCCGGCGCCGCGGCGGGGTGCCGGGCATGGCACCCCGCTGCGGCGCTGCTGGGGCTCGCTGCAGAGGCGACTACTTCTCCGCGTTCTTCTCCGTGCGGGTGGTGGTGCAGGTCCGCGCCTGGCCGTTCGGCCGGACCGGGACCGCCTTGTCCAGGGTGAGCTGGTGGTCCGGCGGAATGATGATCCCGCGCTCCCGCTCGGTGGCGCTGATGGGGTCGACGCGCAGTCCGTGACGCTTCATGGGGTTGACCTTTCTTCGGTGTGGTGGACGGGGTGGTGCGAGCCGGTCCGCCCGATGTCGCGGCGGTCGGCGGTTCTGGGGGAGGCGCGCAGCGTGTCGTCGGCGTAGCGCACCATGGCGGCCCAGGCGGCGGCGTGTCCGGCTGGGTCACGGCCCACGTCGTGTCCGCCGCCGAGCCACCGGACGCGATGCGGGACGTCGCGGCGCCGCAGCGCGGCGAGATAGCGCTCGATCTGTTCCGGAGGGCACTTCTCGTCGTCCGCCGAGGCGGCGAGGAAGAGCGGGCCGCGTACGCGGCCCACATAGGTCATCGGGCAGGCCGCGCGATAGCGGTGCGGCACCTGCTCGGGGGTGCCGCCGAAGAGGCGGTCGTCGACCTCCCGCAGCGCCGGCGTCGTCGCCCGGTACGCCGCCGTGTAGTCGGCCACCGGGGCGACGGCCAGCCCGACGTCCCACAGCCGGGGCTGGACGCCCATCGCCAGCAGCGTCAGATAGCCGCCCCAGGAGTAGCCGCACAGGCCGGTACGGCCCGGCTCCGAGACTCCCGCGTCGATGAGGTGGCCGCGCACCGCGGCGAGGTCTTCGAGCTGGGCGAGGCCGACCCGGTGGCCGAAGTCGTCCCGCCAGCGGGGGCCGTAGCCCGTCGAGCCGCGGTAGTTGGTGCGCACCACGGCGAATCCGGCCCGGACCAGGGCCTCGGTCCGGGCGTCATAGGCGTCCCGGTCGTGGGTGTGGGGTCCGCCGTGGACGAGGAAGACCGTCGGCCAGGGGCGGCGGCCCGCCCTGCCGCCGGGCGGGGTGGCCACGAAGCTGTGGATCTGCCCGTACGGCCGGCGTGTCCAGAGCTCGCGGCGCCTGGATCCGGTCGGTCCGCCGGGCGCCGTGCCGCGTGACGCCGTCGTGGAGCGGCCGGCGTGGCCGGAGCGGCCGGAACGTTCCGGGGGTTCCGGGTGCTCCGCGCTTTCCGGGCTTTCCGGGCTTTCCGGGTGGCAGATCAGTGGCCGGGGCGGTTCGCCGTCGCGGCTCCACAGGCAGTGGACCGTGCGGTCGGGTGCGCAGGAGAAGTCGATGATCGTGCCCTCGGGCGTGGGAAGCACCGTCGTCGTACCGCGGTCGAGGTCGGCGCGGAGCAGGCGGCTGCGTCCCGCCCGGTCCTGCTGGACCAGCGCCGTGCGGCCGGGCCCGTACCAGCAGGCGGTGATCTCCGTATCGAAGTCGAGGGCGGAGCCGGGACCGTGCGTACGGATCCCCTCGCCCTGCCGCCAGAAGGCCAGGGTGTAGCGGCCCGCGCGTTCGAGGACGAGCAGCAGTTCCGGTCGTGCGGTGGTGAGGTCCGGGCGGAAGCCCAGCGCCCACACCGCGCCGCCGTCGCCGTCCCCCGCTGCGCCGGGGATGGCGTCCACGAGAACGCCGGAGGCCGGTGACCACAGCCGGACCGCGGCCGGTCCGGCCGGGCACCCCGCGGTGGCCAGCAGTCCGCCGCCGGGGGCCAGGCCCACCACTGCCGCATAGCCGGGCTCCTCGGCCACCAGGCGGGCGCGCTCGCCCGGTCGGCCGAGGTAGTGCCGCGAGCGGTCCGCGACCCCGACGCCGACGGCGGCGAGGCCGCCGCGGGGGTCGAAGGCCAGGCCGTGCATCCGCCCGGCGGGTACGCCGTCGAGCGCCGGGCGCGGGTGCCCGCCCTCGAACGGCCCGCGCAGCCAGCGGCCTTGACCGCCGGGAGCGGCGTCGAACCACCACAGGCCGTGGCCGTCCGGCTCGATGGCGGCGGTCTCCACACCCAGCGGTGCGGTGGTCGCCTGGCGGCGCTGATCCGTCGTCAGGTCCCAGGCCACGATCTGCGGGAGACCGTCCACATACCGGGTCTCGACCGCTCGCCGTCCGTCGCGGGCGGCGAAGGACGGGACGTGCACCGCCGTTCCGATACCGCCGCTCATCGCCGTCCCCCCCTTCGTCGGTGTCCGCTTCCGCCGCCGGTGGCCTTGGCTGTGGTGGGCTCCGACGGCCATCACACTGCCGGTCGGGCGGGCTGCGTGGCAGGGAAGAAGGCGCAGCGGCGCCGACAGTGGGCTGCTGCCGGTCCTTCCCTGGCACCGGACGGTGGGCGGGCGACAGGGTGCTGGGCGACCACATGGCCCGGACCCACCGAGGAGAGAGGGGCGACCCGATGACGATCGCGGCGACCCGGCCCGACGCAGCCCCCGTCCCACCCGGCGGAGCGCCGAACGGCACAGCGGGTGGCAGGCCGAGCCGTGCGCTGACGGCGGTCTATGTCGCGGGCGCGGTGACGGCGCTGGGCACCCAGATGACCATGCTCGCGCTGCCCTGGCTGGTGCTGGAGAGCACCGGCTCGGCCACCAGGGCGGGCCTGGTCTTCGCGGCCCAGGTGCTGCCCATGGCGCTGCTCGGCTTCGCGGGCGGAGAGGTCATCCAGCGCCTGGGCGCCCGCCGGACCATGGTCGTCTCCGATCTCGCCCGCGCTCCGGTGGTGGCGCTGATCCCGCTGCTGCAGACCCTGGGCGCGCTCAATCTGGCCGTCATCGTGGCGATCGTCACGGCGCTCGGGGCGCTGGCCGTTCCGTACCACGCGGCACAGCGGGTGCTGGCGATGGAACTGCTGAGCCCGCACGCCCGCTCCCTGGCCCGCGCGAACAGCGCGCTGGCAGGTGTGCAGAACGGCTCGGCGTTCGCCGGACCGGCGCTCGCGGGCGCGCTGATCCCGCTGGTGGGGACCACATCGGTGGTGTGGCTGGACGCGGCCTCGTTCGCCTTCTCCGGGTTGCTGCTGCTGCGCCGCGTCCCGGCAGGGGGTGGCGGGGCCGGAGGGTCCGCGGCCGGGCCCCAAGGCCTGTGGGCGGGGGTGCGGCACCTGTGCGGCGACTGGTTCCTGAGCCGGGCGATGCTGTCCACCGTGGTGTTCGGGCTGATGCTGCGAACCCTGATGATCACCATGCCGGTGCTGGCGTTCGCCCGGTTCGAGGGGGACGCCAGGGTCGGCGGCCTGCTGGTCGCCGCCCATGGCGCCGGCGGCCTGGTGGGCTCGGTGGCCGCCTATGTGCTGGCGGCACGGGTCGCCCCCGTACGACTCGCCTGTACGGCCCTGGTCTGCGTCGCGCTGCCCCTGTGGACGCTCCTGGTGCCCGTGTCGGCCGGCGTGCTCGTCGTCGCCGTCGGCCTGTCAGCGGCCGCCGCGCCCCTGGCGAACGCGCCGCTGATGGGACTGCTCTCCGCCCGGCTGCCGGACGGCTTCGGGCCCAAGGTGTTGCAGGCCGTGGTCACGATCAGCGCCCTGGCCGGGCCGCTGGGCTTCCTGGCCGCGGGCGCCGTGCTGGACCGGGCCGGTGTCGCGGCGACCCTGTGGGGCGTCGCCGCGCTCGCGACGTTCGGCAGCGGCAATCTGATCCTGGCCCTGCGCCGCCTCCGGGCCACCGGGGCCCCGGACTGACCTGGCCTTCCGAGAGGACCGCGGTGGACGAGGGTCACGCGGTGGCGGAGTTCACCGGAAGTCCTCCTCGCGGTGCTCCGCGTCCGAGCCCGCCGCGGTGGCCTCGCGCAGCTCGATGCGGCGGATCCGGCGGCCGCCGGTGATGACCAGCGACAAGCTGGCCTCCGCCTACGCCCGAACGCCCGTCCCCCTGCCTCGCCCGCGACCTGATCGGCTCAGGCGTTTCGGCGGGCGGACTCGTTCTCCTGGGCCAGCCGGCGCAGGGCGAGCAGGGCGGGCTCCAGCAGGACGGTCAGGAGCAGGGCGCGTTCGGCCTGTTCGAGGGGGTCGTCGCTGGTCCGGAGCTGGTCGAGGTCGAGGACGGCGGTGCGCGCGGCGAGTTCCGCGTAGGGGAGCAGGGTGTGCCGGTCGACGGGTTCGCCGAGCGAGCGGAGGGTCTCCAGGGTCTCCCCCAGCACTGCCCGGGCCGGCGCGTACGGCGAGACCTCCCAGCCCAGCTCCGCGATCAGGGCGTCGACCTCCGCCGCGCCCGGGGCGGTGGCCGGCCGGGCCGCGTCCTCGTCGGCCGGCCGGGCGCCGACCGCCAGGCCGAGCACCTGGTGCTGCTCGCCGCCGTGCGCGGCGATCGCGCCCAGCACCTCCTTGGTGGCGCTCACACTGAGCCCCCGCACCCCGATCAGCGCCCGGACCAGCCGCAGCCTGCGCAGATGGGTCTCGTCGTACTCGGCCTGGGTCGCGGAGGTGGAGCGGCCGGGCGGCAGCAGGCCCTCGCGCAGGTAGTACTTGATCGTCGCGATCGGGACCTCGCTGCGACGGCTCAACTCCGAGATGCGCACGGTGCTCTGCTTTCCCCTAGCTATTGGATACCTCTACTGTCTAACATAGATAGTGACACTACCCAATAACGGAGGCGCGTCAGCCATGCCCACGATTCCCTGGATCACCCCGCACCCGGCCACTCCCGGCACGCAGGCCGTCGTGATGGCCTCCCGGTTCGAGGTCCGCTCGCTCGGCGACGTCCCGCGCTTCCTCCTGAAGTCCTACGCCGTCTGGCGCCAGATCCAGTCCGCGCCCGGCGCGCTCGGCGCCTCGCTGATCGCCCGGCCGACCAAGCGGACCTTCTACACGCTGTCGGCCTGGGAGAGCCAGCAGGCGCTCCAGGACTTCGCCCGCGCCGAGCCGCACCGCTCGATCATGACCGGCCTGCGCTCGACCATGCGGGAGTCCGTGTTCACCTACTGGCAGGCCCCGGTCGAGCAGCTCCCCGTCGGCTGGCCCGAGGCCCACCGCCGGCTGGCCGAGCAGCAGGCCACCCGACCGGCCGGCTGACCCGCGGGGCAGCCTGAGGGGGGTGCAGCCGAAGGGGGCGCGACCGGAGCGGCCGGAGCTAGCGGAGGATCTGCGCCGGTACGTCGGTGGCGCGGGTGAAGACCGAGACGGGGTACTGGGTGTCGCAGTACTTGTTGCCCGTCGAGACGATGCCGATCACCACGCCGTCGACCACGAGCGGCCCGCCGGAGTCGCCCTTGCAGATGCTGTCGGCCGTCCCGGGCCGGGGGCTGCCGCAGACCTTCAGCCGCGGGGAGTCGCCGGGGCCGGTGTAGGGCTCGCAGCCGGACAGCGGCGAGAGCGTGAGCGCGGCCTTCTTCAGGTGGGTGCCCGGGCCGCCGTCGCCCGTCCGGCCGAAGCCGTAGACGGTCGCCGTGCGGCCGTACCGGTACAGCGCCTCGTCCCGGTTCGTCGCGACCCGGACGGTCCGCGCGTTCAGCGGCCGGTCCAGGGTGAGGACGGCCGAGTCGTGGTCCAGGGCGGAGGTGTACCGGGGGTCGACCGCGGCGCTCCGCACCCGCCGCACCTGCCCGCCGTGGCCGGTCAGGTCGGTCCGGCCGGCGATCACCCGCAGCGTGGTCGGGTCGTCGGCCTCGGCCACGCAGTGGCCGGCGGTGAGCACCTTGGTGGGGGCGATCAGGGCACCCGTGCACCACTGTTCGCCGCCGGCCGTCTCCAGGGCCACGACGAACGGGTTGGCGGCGGTGGTGGTGTCGGTGCCCCCGTGGACGGCGGCGGCCGGGGTGGCGGCGACGGCCACCAGGGCGGCGGAGGCCAGCAGGACGGTCAACGGGCGTCGGTACGGCTTGCGCATCGGGCGGGCTCGCATCTCTCTCGGGCGGATCGCTCAGGGCGGAGGTCGTCGGGACGAAGGTGGTCAGGCCGAAGGGCCGAAGGGGCGAAGGGGCAGAGGGGCGAAGGGGCAGAGGGGCGAAGGGGCAGAGGGGCGAAGGGGCAGAGGGTCGAAAGGGCACCGGCGCTCGCGGTTCCGGTACCCACGATCGGGTCCCACCGCGGATCCCGGGCCGGCGGACCGGGCACCGGCGGCGGGTGGGCGGGCAGAAGCCCTGACGGGGGCGGCCGGCACGGCGCCCGGACCCGAAAGTGGCGCAGGGAGCCACCACGTTGACGCCCCGGCCGACGGGCGGCCCGTCAGTGCCGCACGGCCCCCGGCCCGGTGAGCCGGCAGCGGCGGGGCACCGGACGGACCGGGCCGCGGCAGTTGCCCCCGGTCCGCGCCACCCGACCGGAGCAGCGCCGGGCGCCACCGCCCGGCTCCGGCCGATCGGCCACCGGGCGGCCCCCGTCAGCACCGGCCCGGCGCGGGCCCGGCCGCCGGAGCAGCGCCCGGAGGGCGCCCGCCCCGAGCAGGAGCAGCGCGCAGGTGATCAGGATTCGGTGGAGGTGGACGGACACGTGGCTGCTCTTCTCCGCTGAGGACTCGGTCGGTACGGGCGGACCCCCTCGGCCGAAGGGCGGACCGCCGCTGCACCGCACAGTGGCCCGGAAGGCGTCCCGGCCGCCAGACCCCCCGGGGAGTTCGGGACGCTGGAACGGCGACAGGTACCGTGATCTGCGGATTCGGTGCCGCCTGGAACGCCGGACCGGAACGAGGGGGGCGCCGGATGAGCGTGGAGACCGACGAGTTCGCGTCGATGCTGAGGGAGCTGAAGGACCGTTCGGGCCGCAGCTACGGCACGCTCGCCACCCGGCTGCACGTCAGCACGTCCACGCTGCACCGCTACTGCAACGGCGCCGCCGTCCCCAACGAGTACGCGCCGGTGGAGCGGTTCGCCCGGGTCTGCGGGGCGGGCGCGGACGAGCTCGTCGAACTGCACCGCCGCTGGATCCTGGCGGACGCGGCCCGGCGCCGTGAGCCCGCCCGCGAACCGGTCCGGCCGGAGCCCGCCGAGCCGCAGCCGACCCCTGTGGTCACCGTGGCCCCTGAAGCCCCCGACGCCCCGCTTCCGGCGACCGCCCAGGAGGCGACGCTGCCGCCCGTCGACGCCCTGCACTCCGCGCGCAGCCCCCAGGGCGCCCCCGCCGACGGCGAGACCCGGCGCCGCAGGCTTCCGTACCCGCGGATCCTGCTGAGCGCGGCGGCCGTGGCCCTCGTCGCCGCCGCGATCCCGCTCCTCGTCCCGAGCGGGCACGGCGGCACCCCGTCGGCGGCTCCCCCGTCCCCGACCGCCGCCGACGCCCCCTCCACCCCGGCGGCCCCGGCCCCGGTCGCCGGGCAGCCGTCCGCTCCGGCGTCCGACGCGACCACCGCCGTGACCCCCGCCGCGACCACCGCCGCGACGAGCGCGGCCACCCCGGCCCCGTTCCAGGTCAACGTCCTGACCGACAACTGGGGCAGCCCCTGCGGCCAGTGGTTCCTGACCGCCAAGGCGCCGCGCTCGGTGCCCGCGCCCCCGAGCCCCAAGCGGACGGACAGCTGGGCGGCCGCTCAGGAGGCCGTCCCCGCCGGGCACCTGCGGCTGCAGGTGACGGCGCAGGGCGACTCCGCCGTCCCGGTCGTCCTGCACGCCCTCTACGTGCACGTGGTCAGCACCCGCCCGGCCCCGAAGTGGAACGCGTACATGATGGGCTCCGGCTGCGGCGGCAGCATCACCCCGGCGGCCTTCTCGGTCGACCTCGACGCGGCGGCCCCCCGGCCGGTGGCCGTCCCCGCCCAGGAGGGCGAGGTGAAGGCCAAGACCGTCTCGGACTTCCCCTACCGGGTCTCGGCCACCGACCCCCAGGTGCTGAACGTCGAGGCCGGGACCGCCGGGCAGGACGTCAGCTGGTACCTGGAGCTGGAGTGGAGCAGCGGCAGCAGCCACGGCACCCAGACCGTCAAGGACGCCAACGACAAGCCCTTCCGCACCATGGGCCTGAAGGGCGCACCGGGCTACTTCTACCAGGACGACCGCGTGGGCTGGACCCCCACCTCGACCGAGGACTGACCCCCGGCCGCGCCCACGCGTCGACAAGGCCGGCCACCCGGAGCGGGTGGCCGGCCTTCCCGGCGGACGGGCGGGGCGTCAGGCGGCCAGCGTGGCCTCCTCCGCCTGGGCGTCGGCCGGCGCGGCCTTCCTGTCCCGCATGACCAGGGTGGCGAGCAGGGCCGCGGCGAGGACGCCGACCGCGCTGATCGTGAAGGTGGTCGACATCGAGGAGGTGAAGGCCTCCCGGGCGGAGTGGACCAGTCCGGCGTCCCCGCCGGCGGCGGCCAGGGCGTCGCCGATCGAGCGCTTGGCCTGCGCGGAGCTGTCGGCGGGCATCTCCCGGGCGAACCGGCTGGAGAGCAGGGAGCCGAGGATGGCGATGCCGAGCGCGCTGCCGGCCTGCTGGATGGTGTCGTTCAGGGCGGAGCCGACGCCCGCCTTCTCGGCGGGGATGGTGCCCATCAGGGCGCCGATGGCGGCCGGCATCGCCAGCCCGGCGCCGAGACCGAGCAGGCCGAGGGCGACGGCCGGGAGGGTGAACCCGGCGTCGGCGGAGACCGTGCTCAGGAGGCCGAAGGCGGCGGCCATGAGCAGCATGCCGACCAGGACGAGCAGGCGGTTGCCGATCTTCGCGGCGAGCCCGGCACCGGCGCCGTTGCCGATCAGCGCGGCCACGGCCAGCGGCACGAAGGCGAGGCCCGCCTTGACCGGGGAGTACCCGAGCACGAACTGCAGGTACTGGGTGAGGACGAGCAGCAGACCGCCGTTGCCGATCTGGACGAGGGTCAGCGAGAGCGAGCCGCCGCTGAAGTTGCGGTGCTTGAACAGGGCGAGCGGGACCATCGGCTCGGAGGTGACGTTCTCCCAGATCACGAACCCGCCGAGGGCGACGACGGCGACGATCAGGGTGACGGCGGAGCGGCCGTCGAAGGCGCCGTGCTGCGGGATCTCGATGATCCACCAGATCATGGCGGTCATGCCGACGGCGGAGAGCACCGCGCCCAGCGGGTCGGCCTTCTGCCAGGGGCCCTTCGACTCCGGCATGAGGGTCAGGGCGGCGACGACGGCGAGGACGACGACCGGGACGTTGATGAAGAAGATCGAGTGCCAGGAGAAGTGGTCGATCAGGACGCCGCCGAGCACCGGGCTGCCGACCAGGCCGAGCATCGACACCGAGCCCCAGGCCGCCATCGCCTTGCTGCGCTCGTCCTCGTCGAAGACGGTGATCAGGATGGAGAGGGTGGACGGCATGATCAGCGCACCGCCGACACCCATCGCGACGCGGGCCGCGATGACCTCACCGGGGCTGGTGCAGTAGGTCGCGGCCAGTGAGGCGGCGCCGAACAGCAGCAGGCCGATGATCATCACCTTGCGGCGGCCGAACCGGTCCCCGAGGCTGCCCGAGGTGAGCAGCAGCCCGGCGAAGACCAGGATGTAGGAGTCGAGGATCCACTGGGTGTCCTGGGCGCTCGCCCCGATGGACTCCGTCATCGACGGCACCGCCACCGTGAGCGCCATGCCGTCGATCACCAGGACCAGCGTGCTGAGGCAGAGCACGACGAGGATCCACCAACGACGTGGGTTGCGGGTTTCCATGGGTTGTCCCTCCGAGTTGCGCACACTGTTCCTTCGCTGCGCACACTGTACGCAGACCGGAACAGTGTGCGCAACCCGCTGCACCTGTACGCTGGATGCGCACGGCGTACGCAGGAAGATGTGAAGAGGAGAACCTCATGGCCACCAGGGCGAACCCGGCCCCGTCCGTCTGGGCACGGCAGCAGCGGGAGGCGGAGCAGCCGGCGCTCAACCGGGCCGCCATCGTCCGGGAGGCGATCGCCGTGCTGGACGCCGACGGCATCGACGCGCTCAGCATGCGCAAGCTCGGCGCCCGTCTGAACGCGGGCGCGACGTCCCTCTACCGACACGTGGCCACCAAGGACGAGCTGATGGAGCTCGCGGTGGACGAGGTCTTCGGCGAGAGCACCGTCCCGCCCGCCGACAGCCCCGACTGGCGGGAGGCCGTCGCCGAGGCCGCCGAGTCCTTCCGCGCGACCGCGCTGCGGCACCCGTGGCTCGCCTCGGTCCTCGGCCAGGCGGGGCTCGCCTACCTCGGCCCCAACCTGAAGGCCTACTCCGAGCGCGTGGCCGCCCTGTTCGTCGCCGCCGGGTTCCCCGAGCCGGAGCGCGCGATCGAGACCGTGATCACCTACGTGATCGGGATGAGCACGACGGAGACGGCCTGGCTGACCACGGTGGCCCGCTCCGGCCAGACCGAGGCCGAGTTCATCGAGGGGCTGATCCCCGCCGCCCAGGAGGCGGCGGCCGACACCGAGCACCTCTCCGCCGCGTACGCGGCGGCGATCGGCGTCGACCCGGTGGCCCTGCGCAACGAGAAGTTCACCTACGGCCTGAACGTCATCCTCGACGGCCTGGCCCTACGCCTCCCCGGCCCCCGGTAACCACCGGCGGCGGGGCCGCCTGCGCCAAGGGCGTTCCGAGTCCCGTGCCACGCGGTAGCACAGGGTGGCACAGCGGGAAATATGCTGAATTCATGTCAGTGCACCCCGAGATCACTCAAAGAGAGCTGCGAAGTCGGTCGAAGGAGATCATGGACGCCGTTCAGGCAGGCCACTCCTTCACGGTGACACGTGACGGGCACCGGATCGGCGAGCTGATCCCGCTACGAAGGCGGCGACGATTCGTCCCACGGAGCGAGTTCACCGCCATGTCACGTAGCGCCCCGGACATCTCCCTGGATTCCTTCCGCGCCGACCAGGACGCCTTGGCCGACCAGCAGACGGATGACCCCTATGGCCGGTGACATCCCACAAGGCATCCTGGACACCGACATCATGATCCTGCGCAAGTGAGTGGACCCGGACGAGCTACCCGCAGAGATGGCCATCACGGCGATCACGCTGGCCGAGCTCTCTTCGGGACCGCATGAGGCCCGCAGGAACGAGGAGCAGAACGACTACGACGAGCACGCCGAACGTGCCCGACGACTCCACGTGCTCCAACGTGCGGAGAACGAGTTCGACCCCATTCCGTTCGACACGGAGGCGGCCCGCATCTACGGCCGCGTCTGCGCTGCCGTCATCAGCAGCGGCCGCAAGCCTCGCCGACGCGTGGCGGATCTGATGATCGCCGCCATTGCCGAGGGCCTTCCTCTGTTCACGACGAATCCCGACGACTTCAAGGGCCTCGACGGGGTACTGACCGTCGTCCCGGTCACCAGACCGCAGGTGCTGCACGACCGCTGGGCGGACCGTCACCTGAGCCACTGGCCGAGGGCCTTCAGCCGCCAGGAATGCCCTGGCGGCGTCCGAGAAGCTCGACCGACTACGGGGCGGGTGGTCAGGTGGCCGGGGTCGCCCGGGGGATCGGCGCCGGGGTCGGCGGGGCCTCGCCCCCGTCGGCCTGGTGCGGCAGCGGGACGGTGGGCCGGTGGCGGAGGTCGGCGACCGTGACCCGGAGGACGGCGATCAGGGCGAACAGCATCAGGACGCCGTGGGCCGGCATCGACAGGTACGGGTCCACGTCGCGGTTGATGAACTTGAGGTAGCTGCCGAACGAGGACAGCTGCACCAGCACCGGCAGGTACCAGAGCTGCCGGGGCAGTTGGAAGGCCACGATCACGCTGAGCACGTCGGCTATGTAGAAGTAGCGCTCGTGCATCGACGGCAGCAGGAAGGGCACCGCGATCGCGGAGGCGGTGGCCAGCAGCAGGATCCGGGTGTCCGTGAGCACCCGCCGCCCCGCCTGGCCGGCCGCGGCGGCGCCGGCCTGCCGCAGGGCCCGCACCGCGAGCCCCACCAGCGCCAGGACCACCACGCCGGCGACCACGACGCCGATGCCCCGCGCGGTGTCCTGGGCGTCCTGCGGGACGGAGACGAACTGGTACACCGACGGCGCGTAGAGCGTGAGGTCCTTGTACGTGTCCGGCTGCCGGGTGTAGACGGTCAGCAGCTGCCACGGGTCCGCGCCGAGCAGGAAGGCGGGGATGTCGAGGGCCACGTACGCGGCCACGGCGGCGAACAGGCTCCGCCAGGGGATCCGGTTCGCCAGGACGAGCACCAGCAGGGCGGGGAACAGGAAGACGGCCTGGAGCTTGAACGCGAGCGCGATCCCGAAGAACGCGCACGCCCAGGTGGGCCGGTCCCGGAGCAGGTGGTAGACGCCGCCCACCAGGAAGGTCGTGAAGATCGCGTCGGCCTGGCCCCACCAGCCGCTGTTGGTGACGACCGTGGGCAGGAAGAGCACGACCACCGCGGCACCGAGGGCGCGCCACGGCCGCTGCGGCCACCGCAGCTCCACGATGCGGAACACGTAGGACGCCAGGGCGAGGTCGAAGAGGATCGAGACCCACTTGATCCCGGCGAGCGCCGTCACCGGGAGGTAGGTGAGCGCGGCCATGAGGTAGAGGTACGGGACGTTGTAGTCCGAGAAGTCCGCATGGCTGAGAGCGTTGAAGCCGCCGTTCTCGGCGATGTAGCGGTACCACGGACCGAGGAAGTAGTAGTAGTCCGACGACTCACTGTCCAGCAGGAGGATCCTGACGGTCAGCGCGGCCAGCACCGCGGCTGCCGCGGCCAGCGCCAGGACGATCGGATCGACGCCGTCACGGCGCGACTCCTCGGTGGTGATGTCGGACATCGCACTCCGTTCGGTTGGCCACGGCGCCCCCGAAGCCGTGCACCGAAAATCATATATACAGACACAAGTGCGCTGAGCGAAGGGCTATCAGGGCACGAACCAGGGCAGGTCGCAGCGCTGAAGTGGCCGAAGTGAGGGTAGTGACGGGAGTCCCGGAAGGGGCCGGAGCAGGAAGTCGGACCGGTCGACTTCCCACTACTCCGGCTTGAGCTCGAACCAGACGATCTTGCCCACGTGACCCGGGCCCCGGGGCCGGGTGCCCCAGGAGGCGGCGAGGGCCTCGACGAGTTCGAGCCCGCGACCGCCCTCGTCCTCGGGGCCGGCCTGACGGGGCTCGGGCAGGTCCGGGTTGGCGTCGGCGACCTCGACCCGGAGCGCACCGCATTCGGTGACGGCGAACCGGACGCCGATGAGGCGGTCGCGCGGGCCACGGGCGTGACGGCACGCGTTGGTGACCAGTTCGCTGAGGAGGAGCAGGGCCGTCTCGGTGGTCTCGTCGGGCACCCGCCAGGCGTAGGCCTGCCGGAGGAGTTGCA
This sequence comes from Kitasatospora sp. NPDC086009, assembly GCF_044540385.1. NCBI lineage: Bacteria > Bacillati > Actinomycetota > Actinomycetes > Kitasatosporales > Streptomycetaceae > Kitasatospora > Kitasatospora sp. NPDC086009. The sequence goes on along the minus strand of NZ_JBITSA010000006.1, from coordinate 446,277 downwards.
CGCGGGCATGACCGACGCTGCGGGGGTGGCGGGGGAACATCCACTCGATGTCGACGGGCTGAGTGATCATCAGTGTCCTTGACGCGGAGAGCCTTTGGCGTCACCCACGGGAGCGGAGATCAGCCATTTCACGGTCCGAGAATCGGCTTCCGGGCTTAGCCTCGGTAGTGACACTGGCGATTCAGCGAGGGAGTGACCCGCTGGTCGACCGCATGAGGAGGGGTACGGGGATGAGCGCGCCCGCACAGCCGCCGATGGCTTGGAAGTACTGTGGCGATCAGATCAAGCGCTGGCGAGAGCAATCGGGCGTCACGCGGGAGCAGTTGAGCCAGGCGGCCAGCTACGACCCGGAGAGCGTCCGATCCATGGAAGCGGGCCGACGGAAGCCCTCGGTCAAGCTGCTGACAGTCGCGGACGAGCTATGCAACGCCCGAGGAATGTTGCTCGGTGCTGTCGACTACCTGAAACCTGAGAAGTTCCCGTCATTCTCGCAGGACTTCATGAGGTACGAGGCTGAGGCGACCGTTCTGAGCTCCTATGAGAATCAACTCGTCCCCGGGTTGCTCCAGACCGAAGCAACCGCACAGGCCTTGATCAACGCCCACTGGCCGCCACTTGATGACGACACCGTGACCGAGAGAGTCGCAGCCAGGATCGCTCGCCAGTCGACCTTGCAGAAGCAGACGAAATCCTTCAACTTCCTCATCGAGGAGTTCGCTCTCAGGCGCCGAGTCGGCACCGAGGACGTCCATCGCAAGCAACTGGAACACCTCCTCGCCGCCGGCACACCTCGGCACGTCTCCATCCAGGTGGTGCCCGCCCATGGAGTACACCCGGGGGTCAACGGCCCGTTCGTCCTTCTTGAGACCGCCGATCACGAGCGCTTGGCCTACGAGGAAGGCCAGTCCATGGGGCTTCTGTTTGCAGAGCGAGAGAAGGTGAATCTCCTCTGGCAGCGCTATGCAATGATCCTCCGGCAGGCCCTCAGCCCCGAGGAGTCGGCTCGGTTCATCAGAACTCTGTCGGAGGAACTATGAGCGCCAACCTGACTTGGACCAAGTCCAGTTACAGCGGGACCGAGGGCGGCAACTGCGTCGAGGTCGCCTCCTCCAGCCTCACCGTCCACGTCCGGGACTCCAAGGACAAGGCCGGGCCGCAGCTCTCCTTCTCGCCCGCCGCCTGGGCCGCGTTCCTCGCCTTCGCGGCCGAAGCTCAGGTGTCGGGGGTCGAGTGACTTCCTAGCGGAACGGGTGGGTGAACACCCCCCACCCACCCTCCCAACCACCGCCCTAGCCAGCCCGTATGACTAATCGTCACCGGTCGCCACGGGCTGCGCACGCCGTGTAGCGTGCGCACCAACGAATCAACCCCCGCCGGTGCACCAACACCGAACGGGGGTCTGACCGACACGATCGAAAGCAGTCGATCCTGTGGCTACCCACGACTTTAGCCCTGCCCTGCCCCCGATGGCGTCCCCCGGCTACGGAAAGCGTTCCGCGCCGGGCCAAAATCCCCCTCACGCCGACGACTTCGCGCAGCTGCCCGCCCGTGAGGCCTACCTGGCGCGGCTGGTCGACCGGCTGCCCGAGGGCGCCGCGATGGACACCAAGACCCTCGCCCGCGAGCAGCCCCACTACGGCCAGCAGGCCGTCCGCAGCGCGCTCAACCGGCTCTCCGTCGCCGGTCACCTGCGCCGCGTCCGCGAGCGGGTCGACGGCGACCGCACGCAGTGGGTGTTCCGCACCTACTTCTCCCGGACGCCCCGGGACGACGCCTGGTGGTCCCGCTTCCTGACCGTCGGCGACACGGACGGCAGTGCCGACACCGGCCCCGCGCAGGTTCACCCGGACGAGCGACCCCACCCCCGCGTGGACAGGTCACCCGCCTACCGGGCCCTCGCCGCCCTCGGGCTCGCCGACCCCCGGCTCGCGCTCTCGGCGCGCGACTGCGACTCCCTCGAACCGCTCGCCGCCCAGTGGCTCGCGCGCGGGGCCGGTACGGCGTACCTCACCACCGCGCTGACCGCCGGACTCCCGCCGGCCGTCCACAGCCCGGCCGCCTTCGTCCACCGCCGCCTGGCCGACAAGATGCCGCCCGAACGCACCGGGGAGCCGACGGCACCGGTCACCCGCGTCCTGGAGTGCACCGACTGCCGCACCCCGAGCCGGCCGCAGGCCCTCCTCGGCGGCCTCTGCCGGGCCTGCCGGGCGGGCGCCTCCGACGCCCCGCCACCGCGCACCCGGCTCTCGCCCCAGGCCGTGCACCGGCACGCCGCCCGGGTCCGCGCCTCGGTCCGCCCCAACCCGTCCGCACGGCATCCGCATTGATCCCCCCTTCACCCCCTCCCCCCTAGACTGCCGACCGGCGCACGGGCCGAGGGGGTGGGCGTTGAACACACGGGAGTGGTCCTTCTACGAGGGCGCGGACGGTTCGACGCCCCTGGTCAAGGACCTGCAGAAGGCCCGGCTGGCCACCCACGAGCGGGCCCGGCTGTTCGTCCTGATGAACCGGGTCAAGGAGCGGCAGACCCTGCCGGGGGACGTCAAGGACCTCGGCAACGACCTCCTGGAGGTGCGGCTCACCGGCGATCACCGCACCTTCCGGCTGCTCTTCGCGGAGGAGGGCGAGGGCCTGGTCCTGCTCGCCCTGTCGTTCTTCCAGAAGAAGTCCCAGAAGACCCCGCCGAACGAGCGCGGCGCCGCGGAGCGGCGGCTCAGGGAGTGGCGGAACCGGCCGTCGGCGGGCTGAGTTCCCGGTTCTCGATATCGGCTTCGGGCGATAATGTTGAAGCACTCTGAGGGGAGGCGGCCATGGCACCCACGCTGCACGATCTACTCGACCTCGACCCGGACGATCCCCGCGTCGCCGCGAGCCTGGCCGACGCGCAGGCCTACGCCGAACTCGTGGAGACCCTGGTGGTGGCCCGCAAGAAGCGCGGTCTGACCCAGCGCGAGGTGGCGGACCTGATGGGGACGTCGCAGTCGACGATCTCCGAGTTCGAGCGGGTGGGCGGCGACGCCCGCTACTCCACGCTCCAGCGGTACGCCCGCGCGGTCGACGCCCGGCTGTACAGCCTGGTCGACCACACCGCCGCGGACCTGACGCCCGCCTGGAAGCCCGCGCCCGTCGAGGTGCAGGTCCGGGTGGCCGTCCGCGAGCGCGGAGCACGGTCCCGGCCGACCGCCTGGGGCGACGACGCGCAGCGGTCGGTGACCGTCTGATGGCCGGTTCGCCCGCCCGCCCGGGGGTCCGGCGCTTCGCCACCCTCGACGAGCTCTCCGCCGCCACCGAGCTGGAGGACGTCACCTTCCTGGAGGTGTCCGGCCGGCGCCTCTTCGACCAGCAGGAGCCGCGCAGCGAGGCGGAGAACCGGACCACGCTCGCGGTCTGGCTCCGCGAGGGCGACGACGGGACCACTCTGGAGGTGCGCTGCCGGCTGGAACTGGGGAGCGCCCAGGCCGACTTCGTGGTGGACGCGGCGGCGGCCTTCTCGCTGGGGGCGCCGTTCGAGCTCCCCGCCGAACTGCAGCAGCTGTTCGTCGACCGGATCGGCGTGACGGTGCTCTACCCGTACCTGCGGGAGGCCCTCCAGGGCAGCGCCACCAAGCTCGGCGTCGACACCCCGCTGCTCTCGCTGCGCGGCCCGGGGCAGGGCGTCCGCTAGCGCTCGGACCGCCGACCCCGACAGGGCCTCGTCACAGAGCCCCGTCACAGAGCCTCGTCACAGGGTCTACACGGCTCGCTCATGAATAATCTCAGGCGACAGCGTTAACCTATGCAAAATCCAAAGGTGAACTAGGTTACAAACCTTGAAATCAAAGCCAGCCGGTTTGCCCACATGCTGAGATCCATGCGATAGTCGAGATGTCCGGCGGCGGACGACGACGACCCGCCGAGGACACCGAGACTACGGCCCGCCCGACCTGGCACGGCCGTCGCCCATCGTGTCGGCACGCACCCCCTTGGCCGCGCGATGACTTGCAGGGGCCCCCACGCACCGGAACACGGTGGATCGGGGGCCCTGCGCGTTTTCCGGGCACGGCCACGGCTGCGGCACGGCCACGGCGGGTGCCGCCGCGACGCCTCAGTGGCGCTCGCGCACCTTGAGCTCGAACCAGACGCCCTTGCCGCGCGGCAGCAGATCGGCGCCCCAACGGTCGGCGAGGTCGTCGACGACCTTGAGCCCGCGCCCGTACTCGTTGATCGGCAGCGGCTCGGCCATGATCAGACAGGGCAGCGCCCGCGAGGAGTCCCGCACCTCGACCCGCAGCCAGCCGGGCTTGCGCGACACCTGGACGCCGATGGTCCGCCCGGCCGCGTGCCGCACCGCGTTGGCCACCAGCTCGCTGGTGAGCAGCTCGCCGACCTCCAACTGCTGGTGCAGCTCCCAGGACTCCAGCACCGAGAGCACCAGCCGGCGGGCCAGCGGCCCGGACTCCGGCCTCGACGGCAACCGCATCTCGCCCGGTGCCGACTGGTCGCACAGCCTGCCGAAGTACATCCGCTCCAGCTCCTCGGAGCTGAGCCGCTCCAGGGCCGCCAGCGCGTCCTGGAAGCACATCCACGATGCCTCAGCGACCAAGCTCGACCCAGGAAGTGATGACTGATCTGTTTCGCCCCAACCCGCCATGCGGTCCATCATTGCGGAACGCAAGCGGCCGCGTACGGACAATGAGCAAACGATCACTACCCGCTCGGCATATGCCGGGTGCAACCCGGGCCGGGTGCGCGTCAAGCCCGGGTTGCCGCAAACCGCCTCCTACCAGGCACTCCAGGCCAGGTTCCAGCCGCTGAGGCCGTTGTCCGGAGCCACCGTGCCGCGCGCGGAATTCTGCACCGTCACGATGTCGCCGATCAGCGAGCCGTCGTAGAAGCTGCCCGCCGAGGTGCCGTCGCCGCCGCCCTTGACGTCCTTGAGGCCGACGCAGCCGTGGCTGACGTTGTCCTTGCCGAAGGCGCTGCTCCAGTAGTTGCCGTGTACGTACGTGCCGGACGTGGTCAGCCGCATCGAGTGCGGCACCTGGAGGTCGTACGGGTCCCCGGTCATCCCGGGCATGCTGCTGGACTGCATCCGCACCACGCCCTCCTTGGACATCACCACCATGGTGCCGTTCCAGGTGGGGTGCTCCGAGGAGCCGGAGGTGATGTCGACGACGGAGCTCCTGCCGTCGTTGACCACCGTCATCTTGTGCGTCTTCGCGTCAACCGTCGAGACCTGCGATCGCCCGATCGTGAAGGGCTCGTCCCGGTCCACGCCGCCGTAGACGCCGGGGGCGAGCTCCACGTTCTTCAGCCGGTAGTGGACGGTGACCTTCGTCCCCGGCTTCCAGTACGCCTCGGGGCGGAAGTCCAGCCGGCGGTTGCCGAACCAGTGGCCCTTCACCACGGTGCCGTTGTCGGACTCGAAGGTGATGCCCTTGGCGACCGCCTCCTTGTTCTTCACGTCCTTGTCGAAGTCGACCGAGACGATCATGCCGACCCCGTAGGTGGCGTTGTCCTCGACGTTGTCGCTCGCCTTCGCCTCGCGCTCGGGCGTCAGCGTGGTGAAGCCGCTGTCCGCCGAGGCGACCACGCCGTTGGCGTCCGCCGCCATCGCGCTCACCTGGTAGGCGGTGCCGACCGCCAGGCCGGCCGTCGGCGTCCAGCTGCCGCCGTCGGCGGCGATCGTCCCGGCGACCTCCTTGCCGGTCCGGTCGCTCACCTTGACCGTGGTGAGCTTGCCGCCCGCCACCGCGACCTTGAGCGCGCCGCTCGGGGCCACGTCCACCGCGCCGTTCTTCGGCTCGATGTCCAGCACCGCCGCCGACACCTTCGGCGCCGCCGGGGTCGACGCGGGGGCGTCGGCCTGCGCCGCCCCGGAGGCCGGTGCAGCTCCGGACGCCGGCGCGGAGGCGGTCGCCGCGACGCCCGCCGCGCCCCCCAGGTCCGCCTTGGCCGCGCTCCCGCCGGCCGCGCCGTCGCCCCCGCCGCACGCGCTGGTCAGCACCAGCGCGCCGCCCATCAGACCGGCGGCCACCACTGTCCGTATCGACCTCATGTCGACTCCTCCCGTTGATCCCGCTCGACCACGAGGGGACTCGACAGATACACGCGCCATCCACCGGAAAGGTTGCGCCATCCGGGCGACGATCACGCCACGAACGACGACCGGCCCGACCCCAACGAGTGAGGATCGGGCCGGTCGTCGTCGAACCGGGACTACCGGGGCTGCCGCCGGGGTAGAGCGTGTGTCGCCGGACCTACCAGTTGGCCCAGCCGATGTTCCAGCCGCCGAGGCCGTTGTCGGGCGCGACGGTCTTCTCCTTGGTGTTCACGATCTTCACCACGTCGCCGACCAGCGAGTCGTTGAAGAACTTGCCCGCCACCGAGGTGTCGCTGCCGCCCTTCTCGTCGGCCATCGAGACGCAGCCGTGGCTCGCGTTGGACTTGCCGAAGGGGTTGGCCCAGTAGTTGCCGTGCACGAAGGTGCCGGAGGTGGTGAGCCGCATCGCGTGCGGGACGTCCTGGATGTCGTACTCGCCGCCGAGACCGACGGTCTGCGAGTTCATCCGGGTGACCTTCTCCTTGGACATGATCACCATGGTGCCGCCCCAGGAGGGGGTCGCGTCGGCGCCGAGGGTGACCGGCACCGTGGTGCTCTTGCCGTCCCGGACGGTCGTCATCGTGTGGGCGGCCGAGTCGGCCGTCGAGACCTGGGAGCGGCCGATGGTGAACGGCTCGTCCTTGTCCACGTCGCCGTAGATGCCGGGGGCGACCTCGACGTTCTTCAGCCGGTAGTGGATGGTGACCTTCGTCCCCGGCTTCCAGTACTCGGCCGGGCGGAAGTCCAGCCGCTTGGTGCCGAACCAGTGGCCCTTCACCTCGGTGGCGGCGCCGTCGCTGGTCTCGAAGGTGATCCCCTTCGCCACGGCCTCCTTGTTCTTCACGTCCTTGTTGAAGACCACCGAGACGATCATGCCGACGCCGTAGGTGGCGTTGTCGGCGATGTTGTCGTTCGTGGAGATCGTCTTCGCCGGGGTCAGCGTGGTGAACGAGGTCGTCGACGCCGTCACCAGGCCCTCGGCGTCCTGGGCCTGCGCGCTCACCTTGTAGACCATGCCGACGGCCAGGGGCGCGCTGGGCTTCCAGCCGGAGCCGTCCGGCGTGATCGCCCCGGCGACCGGCTTGCCCTCCTTGTCGGTGACCTCGACGGTGGTGAGCTTGCCGCTCGCGACCGAGACGGCCAGCGCGTTGGTCGGCGAGACGTCCTGGGCACCGTCCTTCGGCTCGACGGTCAGCACCGCGGCCGAGGTCTTCGGCGCCGCCGAGCTCTGGCCGGGCGCCGGAGCGCCCCCACCGTTGGCACCCGCCGTGGCGGCCGCGTCACCCCCGCCGCTGCCCCCGTCACTGCCCTTGTCGTCCCCACATGCCGCGGTGAGCAGCAGCACCCCGCCCATCGCGAGCGCCACTGCGCCGCGGCGCATCCGACGGCTGGTGGTCCCTATCGCGGCGTCGTCCGCCAAAACCGGCTTCACGGTTTCTCCCCTCCCGGTGTCCATCCAGATGGACGCGTGTTCGCCCGGACGGGTTGCACCGGACCGGCGATCTTCCGCGCCGGTCTTCGGCGCGGCAAGCAGGATAGCTGGGCCGAATGAGTGAACCCCGGGGGGAGTGCGGTGAATCACAGGTGGAACAGCGGTGAAGACCGGCGGGAGGGTCACCGCCCCGCGGCCGGGGCCAGGGGCCGGTGGCTCAGCGCTCGATCGCGCTGCCCGCGACCCACTGGGCCCAGGGCAGGTTCCAGCCGTTGAAGCCGTTGCTCGGCGGGACGGCGTCCCCGGTGGCCGCCTTCACCTCGATCACGTCCCCGGGGATGGTGTGCTCGAACAGCCAGCCCGCCGGGGTGTCCTTGCTCGTACCGCCCTTGGCGTCGGCCAGGCCGATGCAGCCGTGGCTGGTGTTGGCCGCGCCGAACACCGCCGGGTCGGCCCAGTAGTTGCCGTGGATGAAGGTGCCGGAGGTGGTCAGCCGCATCGCGTGCGGGACGTCCTTGATGTCGTACTCGTCGCCCATCCCGACGGTCTGCGAGTTCATCCTGGTCGTGCGGTACTTCTCGGAGACCACCAGCACGCCCCGGTAGGTGGTGTGCTTCGGGTCCCCGCCGGACACCTTGAGCGTGCGCACCACCTTGCCGCCCGCCCCGGCCCGCACGGTCAGGGTGTGGGCGTCCAGGTCCACCGTGGAGACCTGGGCCCGGCCGACGGTGAACCGGACGTCCTTGGTCTGGGTGCCGAACGCGCCCGGCGCCCCCTGCACGTCCTTGAGCCGCAGCGCCACCGCGACCTTGGTGCCGGCCGCCCAGTAGGCCTTCGGCCGGACGTCCAGCCGCTGGGTGCCGAACCAGTGCGCGGCCAGCTCCACCGGCGGGTCGGCCGTCACCGTCACCGCCCGCTCGACGGCCGCCCGGTCGGTGATCGGGCGGCTGAAGCGCAGCGAGACGGGCATGCCGACGCCGACCGTGGAGCCGTCCTCCGGGGTGAAGAAGGCGACGAAGGTGTGCGCCCGGGCCACCGTCGAGAAGTCCGTGTGCTGGTTCGCCTTCTGGCCCTGGTCGTCCTCGGCCACCGAGTCCAGGGTGTACGCGGTGCCGAGCGGCAGCGGGCCGTTCGGCGCCCAGCTCGCACCGTCCGGGGAGAGCGTCCCGGCCACCTCGGTGCCCTTCGCGTCGGCCAGCCGGACGGAGACCAGCCGGCCCTGGGCCACCGAGACCCGGACCGCGCCGTCCGGCGGGACGTCCTCGGCGCCGTCGGCGGGGAGCGCGGTGATCGCCGCCCGGGAGGGGGCCGGCGGGGCCGTGTGCCCCGGGGCCGCCGCGTCCTGGGCCGGGCCGGCCGCCGGACCGCCCCCGCCGGCGCACCCCGTCAGCACCGCCAGGCTCCACCCCAGCGCCGCCGCACGGCGCGCCCACACCAGTACTCGGGGCCGCATTCCGGGGCCTCCCGCCGTTTCCGTCCGATACCCCGGACAACGAGGGCAATCCCGGCAGGACACGCGGACCGCCGGGTGAACCTCACTCCGGCGGCCCACCGCCGGGCGGCCGGCGGCCCGGTGGTGGCCCCGGCGCGGGCCCGGGCGGCGTGCCCGAACCGCCCCCGCGGCGCGCGGCCCCCGGCCGCCATCCGCCGGTAAGCCACCGTTCAGCGGCTTCCGATCAGCAGGATCAGGGAAAGAGAAGGTGAACGGGGTCCGGGACACCCCGCCCAGGGAGGGTAGGGCCATGGCGTCAGGGCAGGAGCTGGAAGCCGGAGTGCGGCCGCGCGGCGGTACCGGCACCGAGCCACCGTGGCCCGGCAGCTGGCAGCCGCTCGGCGCCCGCTTCCGCACCGATGCCCAGGGCCGCCAGGGCACCAACTTCGCGCTCTGGGCGGCCGGCGCCGAGGCGGTCGACCTCTGCCTCTTCGACGAGGACGGCCAGGAGAGCAGACACCGCCTCACCGAGCAGAACTTCCAGACCTGGCACGGCTTCCTGCCCGGCGTCCGCCCGGGCACCCGGTACGGCTTCCGGGTCCACGGCCGCTGGGACCCGTGGACCGGCGCCCGGTGGAACCCGGCCAAGCTGCTGCTTGACCCCTACGCCCGGGCCGTCGACGGCTGTTACACCTCCCACGACGCGGTCTGCTCCGCCGTCCGCAACTGGCCCGAGGCCGACGTCGCCGACACCGTCCGGGACAACCGCGACTCGGCCCGCTACGTGCCCAGGTCCGTCGTGGTCCACGACGACGACGACTGGTACGACGACCACCGCCCGAAGACCCCCTGGGCCGAGACCGTGCTGTACGAGCTGCACGTGCGCGGCTTCACCATGCGCCACCCCGAGGTGCCGCCGGAGCTGCGCGGCACCTACGCGGGCCTCGCCCACCCCGCCGCGATCGCCCACCTCACCGGGCTCGGCGTCACCGCCGTCGAGCTGCTGCCGGTGCACCAGTACGCCAGCGAGGACCACCTCCAGGCTCGCGGCCTGGGCAACTACTGGGGGTACAACACCGTCGGCTTCTTCGCCCCGCACGCCGGCTACTCCTCCTCCGGCAGCCGCGGCGGCCAGGTGGGCGAGTTCAAGCGGATGGTGCGCGCGCTGCACGCCGCCGGCATCGAGGTCGTCCTCGACGTGGTCTACAACCACACCGCCGAGGGCGCCGAGCTGGGCCCCGCCCTCTCGCTGCGGGGCATCGACAACGCCGGGTACTACCGGCTGCCGCTGAACCGCCCGCGCGGCTACGCCGACTACACCGGCTGCGGCAACACCCTGGACACCCGGCGGCCGCAGGTGATCCGGCTGATCACCGACTCGCTGCGGTACTGGGTGACCGAGATGGGCGTGGACGGCTTCCGCTTCGACCTCGCCGCCGCGCTCGCCCGCGGCAGCGACGGCGTCGAGATGGACCACCCCTTCCTCGCCGCCGTCTCCCAGGACCCGGTGCTGAGCCGGGTCAAGCTGATCGCCGAGCCCTGGGACGTCGGCGCGGGCGGCTACCAGGTCGGCGGCTTCCCCCCGCTGTGGGCCGAATGGAACGACAAGTACCGCGACACCGTCCGGGACTTCTGGCGCGGCGCCCGCCCGGACGTCCGCGAGCTCGGTTACCGGCTCTCCGGCTCCTCCGACCTCTACCAGCGCGGCGGCCGGCGCCCCTACGCCTCGGTCAACTTCGTCACCGCGCACGACGGCTTCACCCTGCGCGACCTGGTCTCCTACGACCGCAAGCACAACGAGGCCAACGGCGAGGCCAACCGGGACGGCACCGACGACAACCGGTCCTGGAACCACGGCGCCGAGGGGGAGACCGCCGATCCGGCCGTCCACGCCCTGCGCCTGCGCCAGTTGCGCAACCTGATGGCCACCCTGCTGCTCTCCACCGGCGTCCCGATGATCACCGCCGGGGACGAGTTCGGCCGCACCCAGCGCGGCAACAACAACGCCTACTGCCAGGACAACGAGATCAGCTGGCTGGACTGGTCCCTGCTGGCGGACCGCGACTGGGCCGGGCTGCGCGACCTCACCGCCCGCCTCGTCCGGCTGCGCCGCGCCCACCCGGTGCTGCGGCAGCGGGCGTTCTTCTCCGGCCGGGCCGCCACCCCCGGCGGCCAGCCGGACCTGGCCTGGTTCACCCCGCGCGGCAAGGAGATGACCGAGGCCGACTGGTTCGCCCCCACGGCCTGCCTCGGGATGCTGCTCTCCGGCACCGCGATGTCCGAACGCGACCAGCACGGACGCCCGTTGCGCGACGACAGCTTCCTGCTGCTGCTCAACACCGGCCCCGACCCGGTGGCCTTCACGCTGCCCGGCGAACCCTGGGCCGCGCCGGACGCGCGGTACGAGACGGTGCTGGACACCGCGAGCGAGGAGAACGGCCCGCTCCCCTCCCCGGACACCGCCCTGCTCGGCGGGCACTCGCTGCGCCTGCTGCGCGCACCCGCCCCTCGCTGACCCCCGCACCCCACGCGTCCCGGCCACCGGTGGCCGGTTCTCGACGACAGGTGCGAAAAACCTGATGAGAAATGACGCGGGCCCGACCTACGCTCACGGCGATGGCCGAGAACCAAGCCCCCGCCCCCACGTCCGCCCACCGGTCGACGGTCCGCTCGCTGCTGCGCCTGTGGCCCTACGCCCGCGCGATCCGCTGGCGGCTGACCGCCTCGGTCGCCGCCGCGCTGTTCGCCGCGCTCAGCGTGCTGCTCGTCCCGATCGTTCTCGGCCGAATCGTCGACGGACCGATCACCGACCACGACGTCGGCGCGCTCTGGCCGCTGATCGGCCTGCTCCTGGCGCTCGGGCTCTTCGAGGCGGCCCTGTTCTACGCCCGCCGGGTCATCCTCGCCAAACCCCTGGCCGGGGTGGAGACGGCGATGCGCGGCGACCTCTTCGCCCGGCTGCAGCGGCTGCCGATCTCCTTCCACGACCGCTGGGGCTCCGGCCAGTTGCTCTCCCGGGCGACCTCCGACATGTACACCATGCGGCTGTTCCTGGCCTTCCCGCTGGTCTTCCTGATCGTCAACACCGCGACCTTCCTCGCGGGCACCGCCCTGATGTTCACCCAGGACTGGCGGCTGGCCCTGATCGTGCTGGCGCCCGCCGTCCCGCTGATGGTGCTGACCCGGAGGTTCGAGGCCGGCTACTCCGGCGCCGCCCGGCTCGCCCAGGACCAGAACGGCGACCTCGCCACCGTCATCGAGGAGTCCATCCTCGGCATCCGCATCCTCAAGGCCTTCGGCCGCCACCGGTCGATGGCCGACCGCTTCCGGGCCCGGACGCACGACCTGCGCCGGACCGAGCTGCGCAAGGCCGGCCTGCTCGCCAACCTCTGGGCGGTCATCGTCGGCCTGCCCGAGCTCGCCCTCGGCTGCGCCCTCGCGGTCGGCTGCTACCTGGTGGCGCACGACGAGCTGAGCACCGGCACCCTGGTCGCCTTCCTCTCCACCGCGCTCGCGCTGCGCTGGCCGGTCGAGTCGCTGGGCTGGCTGCTCGCCTACGCCAACGAGGCCGCCACCGCCGCCGACCGCTTCTTCGAGGTGCTGGACGAGCCGCTGCCGGACGACGACACCGAGCCGGCCCCGGCCGACGCCGCCGACACCACGGCCACGGCCACGACGCCGGGCGCCGCCCCCGACGGCATCCGGCTCACCGGCGTCCGTTTCCGCTACCCGGACGCCCCGCCCGACACCCCCGACCTGCTCCGGGGCATCGACCTGCACATCCGCAGCGGCGAGACGATGGCCCTGGTCGGTGCCACCGGCAGCGGCAAGACCACGCTCACCGCGCTGCTCCCCCGGCTGTACGACGCCACCGCCGGCACCATCACGCTGGACGGCCGCCCGATCCGCGAGCTGTCCCGCGAGCGGCTGCGCGAGCTGGTCTCGGTCGCCTTCGAGGAGCCGACCCTGTTCTCCGCCACCGTCCGGGAGAACGTGCTGATGGGCGCGCCCGGCGCCGGCCCCGAGCAGCTCGCCGCCGCGCTGGCCACCGCCCAGGCCGGCTTCGTCGAGAAGCTGCCCGACGGCGCCGGGACGGAGGTCGGCGAGCAGGGCCTCAGCCTCTCCGGCGGCCAGCGCCAGCGGCTGGCGCTGGCCCGCGCGGTGGTCGGCGCCCCGGCCTTCCTCGTCCTGGACGACCCGCTCTCCGCGCTGGACGTGCACACCGAGGCGCTCGTCGAGCGGGCCCTGCGGCAGGTGCTCGGCTCCACCACCGCGCTGGTGGTGGCCCACCGGCCGAGCACCGTGCTGCTCGCCGACCGCGTCGCGGTGCTCTCGGACGGCCGGATCGAGGCCGTCGGCACCCACCAGGAGCTGCTGCGCAGCTCGGCGCGCTACCGCGAACTGATGTCGGGCGACGCCGCCCTGGTACCGGAGAGGGGCGCCGCCCGATGACCACCACGCTCGAACCCGCCGAGAAGTCGGCGAAGTCCACGGCGGCGGCGAAGGCCGCGCCGGAGGAGGAGCTGCCCGCGCCCCCGGCCGACGAGGAGGACATCCCCGTCCCGCCGGGCGCGCCCCGGGCGCTGCTGCGCGCGCTGCTCGGCCCGCACCGGGCCCGGATCACCGTCGCGATGGTGGTGATCCTGCTCCAGCAGGCGGCGCTGCAGTCCGGTCCGCTGCTGGTGGCGATCGCCATGGACCGGGGCATCCCGGCACTGCGCGACCACGACGCCGGCCCGCTGGTCGCGGTGATCACCGCCTACCTCTCCTGCGCGCTGATCAGCACCGTGCTGCAGTGGGCGTTCATCAAGATCAGCGCCCGGATCAACCAGGACATCCTGCTGGAGCTGCGCGGCCGGATCTTCCGGCACGCCCAGCGGCTCAGCCTGGACTTCCACGAGCGGTACACCTCGGGCCGGATCATCTCCCGCGCCACCTCCGACGTGGACGCGCTGCGCGAGCTGCTCTCCGAGGGCCTCCAGGAGCTGCTGACCGTCTTCCTCTCGGTCTTCTACATCTCGGTGCTGCTGCTGGTGATGGACTGGCGGCTGGGCCTGGTCTCGCTGGCGTCGTTCGTCCCGCTGTTCCTGATCGCCCGCTCGTTCCGGAGCCGCTCCCGCCGGGTCTACCGCCGCTCGCGCACCTCGGCCGCCTCGCTGATCGTGCGCTTCACCGAGACCATGAACGGCATCCGCCCCGTCCAGGCCTTCCGCCGCGAGCGGGCCAACGACGCCGCGTTCTCCGTGGTCAACCGGCAGTCGGCCGCCGCCACGGCGGACGGCCTCCTGGAGATCGCCCGCTACGTCGGCCTCTCCCGCGCCACCGCGAACGTCTGGAGCGCCGGTGTGGTGCTGCTCGGGGCCTTCCTGGTCACCGACGGCGCGGTGGAGCTCGGTGTGCTCACCGGTTTCGTGCTCTACCTGCGCCGCCTGTTCGACCCGATCGACCAGCTCGCGATGTTCCTGAACAGCTACCAGTCGGCCGCCGCCGCCCTGGAGAAGATCGCCGGCCTGCTCGCCCACGAGCCGACCGTCGCGGAGCCCGCCGAGCCGAAGGAGCTCCCGGCCCAGCGGTCCACCGCCGCGGCCAAGGGGCGCGAGGTGCACTTCGAGAAGACCGCCTTCGGCTACCGCTCCGGCAAGGAGGTGCTGCCCGCGTTCGACCTGGTGCTGCCGGCCGGCCAGACCGTGGCCGTGGTCGGGGCGACCGGGGCGGGCAAGTCGACGGTCGCCAAGCTGCTGGCCCGCTTCTACGACCCGACCGACGGCCGGATCAGCCTCGACGGGGTGGACCTGCGCGACCTCGCCACGCCGGAACTGCGGCGCGGGGTGGTCATGGTGACGCAGGAGTCGTTCCTGTTCTCCGGCACCGTCGCCGAGAACATCGCGATCGGCCGTCCGGGTGCCTCCCGCGCGGAGGTCGAGCAGGCCGCCCGGGACATCGGCGCGTACGAGTTCGTCGCCGCGCTGCCGGAGGGCTTCGACACCGACGTGCGCAAGCGCGGCGGCCGGATCTCGGCCGGCCAGCGCCAGCTGGTCGCCTTCGCCCGGGCCCTGCTGGCCGACCCGGCGGTGCTGATCCTGGACGAGGCGACCAGCTCGCTGGACGTGCCCGGCGAGCAGGCCGTCCAGCGGGCGATGCGCACCGTGCTGGCCGGGCGGACGGCCGTGATCATCGCCCACCGGCTCTCCACCGTCGAGATCGCCGACCGCGTCCTGGTGATGGACCAGGGCCGGATCGTCGAGGACGGCACCCCGCAGGAGCTGATCGACGGCTCCGGCCGCTTCGCCGAGCTGCATCAGGCCTGGCGGGACAGCCTGGTCTGACCGCGCCCGCGCGGGTAATAGCCTCTAGGCCCTTTCATCCATTACCGAAAGGGCCTAGAGTCGTCCCCGGGACCGACCGGGCCGCACCGGGCCGCACCGGTCCGCAGGCCGACGACCTAGGGAGCGGACGTGACCGACCGGACGCACTGGCAGGACTGGCAGCGCAGCTGGGACCGCCAGCAGGAGTGGTACCTGCCCGACCGCGAGGAGCGGTTCCGCGCCATGCTGGACGTCGTCGAGGCGGTCGCCGGCCCCGAGCCGCGCGTCCTCGACCTGGCCTGCGGCACCGGCAGCATCAGCGAACGACTGCTCGCCCGGCTGCCCGGCGCGGTCAGCGTCGGCGTCGACCAGGACCCGGCGCTGATGGCCATCGCCCGCGGCATCTTCGCCGACGAGCCCCGGTTCACCCTGGTGACCGCCGACCTCAAGGACCCGGACTGGGCCACCCGGCTCCCGCCCGGCCCGTTCGACGCCGTGGTGACCGCCACCGCCCTGCACTGGCTGCCCACCGACGACCTCGTCCGGCTGTACGGGGACCTCGCCGAGCTGGTCCGCCCCGGGGGCGTCTTCCTCAACGCCGACCACACTCCCGAGTCGACGATCCCGCTGCTCACCGCGGCCGACGAGGCCTTCCAGCAGCGGCGCCAGGAACGCGAGCGGGCCGACGGCGTGCTCGACTGGGCCGGCTGGTGGGCGGCGGCCGCGGCCGACCCGCTGCTCGCCGAGGAGGTCGCCGCCCGCAACGCGCTCTACGGCTCGCACGCCCAGGGCGCCGTGCACCCCGCCGACTGGCACACCGCCCGGCTCGTCGAGACCGGGTTCCGCGAGGCCGGGGTGGCCTGGCGCTCCGTCACCGACTCCCTGGTCGCCGCCGTCCGCTAGGCCCCGCCCGGCCGGGCGGGGTGGGGAGAGCCGGACCGACCGGCCCTCCCCACCCGTTCAGCGCAGCAGCCCCGCGTCCATCCCGGTGGATTCCGGCGGCAGCGCCACCAGGCCCAGCTCGGCCGGCGAGGCCAGCCGCGGATGGGCCGGCAGCACCCGGACGGTGTACCCGAACGGGCCCGTCCGGCAGAGCTCCAGCGAGCCCTCGTAGCGGGTGCGCCCGTCGAGGTCCGGCCCGCCGACCGGCTTGAGGGCGAGCAGGCAGGCGTCCGAGATGCCGTCCGACTCGTCCACCCGGCCGGAGACCACCTGCACCTCCACGTCACCGGGCTCCAGCGCGCCGAGCGCGACCTGCACCCGCAGCGCCAGCGAGCTGCCCAGCTCCTGCGCCTCGTCCGGGCACTCCGCCTCGACGTGCTCGACCCGGACGGCCGGCCAGGCCTCCCGGACCTTGGCCTTCCAGCCGGCCAGCTCGCGGGCCCCCGCGTACGGGCCGGTCACCGGCCCGCCGGGCACCGCCGCCGCCAGCTCCCGCTGGGCCAGCGCCGCCGGGGTGTACAGCCGCTCGACGTACTCGCGGACCATCCGCCCCGCCAGCACCTTGGGCCCGAGGGTGACCAGGGTGTGCCGGACCATGGCGATCCAGCGGTGCGGCAGCCCGTCCGCGCCCCGGTCGTAGAACCGGGCGGCCACCTGGTGCTCGATCAGGTCGTACAGTGCGGCGGCCTCGATGTCGTCCCGCCGCTCGGCCTCGCCGCTCTCCGGGTCGAGGACGCCGGCGCTCTCGTCGGCGGTGGGGATCGCCCAGCCGTTCTGGCCGTCGTACCACTCGTCCCACCAGCCGTCCAGGACGGACAGGTTGAGGCAGCCGTTCAGCGCGGCCTTCATCCCCGAGGTGCCGCAGGCCTCCAGCGGGCGGAGCGGGTTGTTCAGCCAGACGTCGCACCCCGGGTAGAGGTGGCGGGCCATCGCCATGTCGTAGTCCGGCAGGAAGACGATCCGGTGCCGGACGGCCGGGTCGTCGGCGAAGGCGACCATCTGCTGGATCAGCCGCTTGCCGCCGTCGTCGGCCGGGTGGGCCTTGCCGGCGACCACGATCTGCACCGGCCTGGTCGGGCTCAGCAGCAGGGCGCGCAGCCGCTCCTGGTCGCGCAGCATCAGGGTGAGCCGCTTGTAGGAGGGCACCCGGCGGGCGAACCCGATGGTGAGCACGTCCGGGTCGAGCACCGAGGAGACCCAGCCGAGCTCGGCCTCGCCGGCGCCGCGCTGGCGCCAGGAGGCGCGCAGCCGGTGGCGGGCCTCGTCGACGAGCTGGGCGCGCAGGCTGCGGCGCAGCTCCCAGATCTCGCTGTTGCCGATCCGCTCCAGGCCCGTCCAGCGCTTGGCGTCCCCGGTGGTCATGGCGTCCTCGGCGCGGTCGGCGCCGATCTCGGCGGCGCCGAGCCGGACGACCGCCGGGTCGATCCAGGTCGCCGCGTGGACGCCGTTGGTCACCGAGGTGATCGGGACGTCCGCGGCGTCGAATCCCGGCCAGAGTCCGTTGAACATGGACCGGCTGACCTCGCCGTGCAGGGTCGAGACGCCGTTGGCGCGCTGGGCGAGCCGCAGGCCCATCGCCGCCATGTTGAACAGCTTCGGGTCCCCGCCGCGCCAGGTCTCGGCGCCGAGCGCGAGCACCTGGTCGGCCGGGACGCCGGGCAGTGCCGCGTCGCCGCCGAAGTGGCGGGCGACCAGGTCCCGGTCGAAGCGGTCGATGCCGGCCGGGACGGGCGTGTGGGTGGTGAACAGGGTGCCGGCCCGGACGGCCTCCAGGGCGGCGGCGAAGTCCAGACCGGGCTCGGCCGGACCGTCGGTGATCAGCTCGCGGATCCGCTCGATCCCGAGGAAGCCGGCGTGGCCCTCGTTGGTGTGGAAGACCTCGGGCGCGGGGTGGCCGGTGAGCCGGCAGTAGGCGCGCACCGCACGGACGCCGCCGATGCCGAGCAGCATCTCCTGGAGCAGCCGGTGCTCGCTGCCACCGCCGTACAGGCGGTCGGTGACGTCGCGCTCGGCGGCCGAGTTGGCCTCGATGTCGGAGTCGAGCAGCAGCAGCGGCACCCGCCCGACCTGGGCCCGCCAGACGTGCGCGGCGAGGGTGCGGCCGCCGGGCAGCGCGAGGTCGATCCGGCAGGGGGTGCCGTCACTCTCCCGGAGCAGCGTGACGGCGAGTTCGTCCGGGTCGAGGAGCGGGTAGCGCTCCTGCTGCCAGCCGTCCCGGTTGAGGGACTGCCGGAAGTAGCCGTGCCGGTAGAACAGCCCGACGCCGATGATCGGCACGCCGAGGTCGCTGGCCGCCTTGAGGTGGTCGCCGGCCAGGATGCCGAGGCCGCCGGAGTACTGGGGCAGCGCCGCGGCGATGCCGTACTCGGGCGAGAAGTAGGCGATGGCGGTGGGCTGCGCGGCATCGGCGACGGGTTGGTCGAGGCCGTGCTGGGCGGCCTGGTACCAGCGCGGTCCGGCCAGGTACTCCCGCAGGTCGTCGGCGAGGTCGCCGAGTCTGCGCAGGAACCGGCGGTCGGTGGCCAGCGCGGCGAGCCGCGCGGCCGGGACCTCGCCCAGCAGGCGCACCGGGTCCTCCCCCGTGGCCGCCCAGACCTCCGGGTCCACGGACCGGAAGAGGTCCCTGGTCTCGGGATGCCAGGACCAGCGCAGGTTGAGGGCCAGCTCGTGCAACGGCTGGAGTTGTTCGGGCAGGACAGTGCGGACGGTGAATCTGCGGATTGCCTTCACGGCGTGAAGCGTAGCCCCGGCGGCTGTCGTGAGGGTGCGTCAAGTGGGCTATTGAGCCTCCGTTCGGGCTATTGATGAGATCGCATTCGGCGCATTGGGCTGCAGAGGGGGCGCGCGCGGCGCACGTTCCGTCGGATCGCGCTACCAATGCGTGAACATTGCGGAACAGATCCATTTCCACCGGCGGAGCCGCCCCGGACAAAGCCCGAAACTACTGTCGTACCGCTGCAAAAGTCCGGTCGCCGGTGCGACTATGAACCAAGGTCGTGGATGCTGCGGGGAGTGCGGCGACGGGTGGCGCCCTCCTTGAAGCAGCACGTCCGAATCCTTTTCGCGTTGATCGATTCCCAACCTCCTTAGCCCATTCGGCGCTCACCGCGCGCCGCCGCGTGTCCTGGGACTCGGCCTGCTCGTTCACGGGTGGGTTGGGTCGCCCAGGGGCGTGCCCCGAGAGGCGTGCGCCGGGACGCGCGCGGGCTCTCGGGCGCCCCGCCAGGGGCTCGGCGGGAGCGGGGCAGGTTGCCGGGGACGGCGGCGCGGGCAGGCTTCCGGTCGCACGTCCTCCCCACCCAGCAGTCCTCCCGGTACTCCCCCCGGCCGGCCCGGCCCGCGGGAGCTGCCGCCGATCTCGGGCAGGAGTTTGGCATGCACGGCGACACGCGGGACCAGTCCACACCGGTGGCCGAAAGCCACGACGCAGCGGTCGCGGAATCCGCCGGACGGATGGATTCTGACACTCGGACAGACGCGGCGATGCCGGGACCCCGGGGCGCCGCGGCCGACCGTCCGGAGCAGCCGTCCGAACCGGCCCGACAACCCGGGACCGAGGAGAGCCGGCCGGCGGCACCCCGCAGGCGCACCACCACGCGCCGCACCGCCGCCACCGGCACCGAGGTCACCACCGCCGGCACCGGGACGATCGCCGGCTCCGGAACGGGCGCCGCCGCGAAGGCCGGCCCGGCGCCCCGGCGGGCACCCGCCCGCACCACGGCCGCCGGCGGGTCCGCGACCGGACCCGCCGCCAAGCCGGTCGCCAAGACCGCCGCCAAGACCCCAGCCCGCAAGCCAGCCGCCCGCAAGACGACAGAGAGCGACACCGTGATCGGCCGCATCCCCGTCCTGGACGTCAGCCCCCTCGTCGACGCCGGCCGTCGCCCGGCCAAGGCGGTGGTCGGCGAGACCTTCGCGGTCACCGCCACCGTGTTCCGCGAGGGCCACGACGCGGTGAACGCCAACGTCGTCCTGCGCGACCCGCGCGGCCGCAGCGGCCCGTGGACGCCGATGCGCGAACTCGCCGAGGGCACCGACCGCTGGGGCGCGCAGGTCACTCCGACCGCGCCCGGCCGCTGGTCCTACCTGGTGGAGGCGTGGAGCGACCCGCTGGCCACCTGGCGCAAGGTGGCCGCGGTGAAGCTGCCCGCCGGGATCGACACCGCGCTGGTGCTGGAGGAGGGCGCGCTGCTGCTGGAGCGGGCCGCGGGCGGCGTGCCGAAGAAGGAGGGCCGGGCGCACATCCTGGCCGCGGTGGACGCCCTGCGCGACGCCGGTCTGCCGCCGCTGTCCCGGCTGGCCGCGGCGCTCGCCCCCGAGGTGCTCGACCTGCTGGCCCGCTACCCGCTGCGCGAACTGGTGAGCGCCTCCCGCCCGCTGCCGCTCCAGGTGGACCGCGAGCGCGCGCTGTACGGCTCCTGGTACGAGTTCTTCCCCCGCTCGGAGGGCGCGGTGGTCGACCCCTCCGGCGTCGAGCCGCCGCGCTCGGGCACCCTGCGCACCGCCGCCGAACGGCTGCCCGCCGTCGCCGCGATGGGCTTCGACGTGGTCTACCTGCCGCCGGTCCACCCGATCGGGCGAGCCTTCCGCAAGGGGCCGGACAACAGCCTGACGGCCGGTCCGCACGACGTCGGCTCACCCTGGGCGATCGGCTCGCCGGAGGGCGGCCACGACGCCGTCCACCCGGACCTCGGCACCATCGAGGACTTCGACCACTTCGTCGCCGAGGCGGCGGCGCTGCACCTGGAGGTGGCCCTGGACTTCGCGCTGCAGTGCTCGCCGGACCACCCCTGGGTCAACAAGCACCCGGAGTGGTTCAGCCACCGCGCCGACGGCACCATCGCCTATGCCGAGAACCCCCCGAAGAAGTACCAGGACATTTATCCGATCAACTTCGATCAGGACATGGACGGAATCGTCAAGGAAACCCTCCGGGTCCTGCGGTTCTGGATGAGCCACGGCGTGCGGATCTTCCGGGTCGACAACCCGCACACCAAGCCGGTGCTGTTCTGGGAGAAGGTGCTCGCCGACATCGCCCGCACCGATCCGGACGTGGTCTTCCTGGCCGAGGCCTTCACCCGGCCGGCGATGATGCACACCCTCGGGAAGATCGGCTTCCACCAGTCGTACACGTACTTCACCTGGCGCACCACCAAACAGGAGCTCACCGAATACCTCTCCGAGCTCGCCGGCGACGCCGCCTCCTACATGCGGCCCAACTTCTTCGCCAACACCCCGGACATCCTGCACGAGTACCTGCAGACCGGCGGCCGGGCGGCGTTCGCGATCCGTGCCGTACTGGCCGCCACCCTCTCCCCCAGCTACGGCGTCTACGCCGGCTTCGAGCTGTACGAGAACGAGCCGGCCCACCCGGGCTCGGAGGAGTACCTGCACTCCGAGAAGTACGAACTGCGACCCCGCGACTGGACCCGCACCGACTCCCTGGCCCCGCTGCTCACCGTGCTGAACCGGCTGCGCCGCCGGCACCCCTCGCTCCAGCAGCTGCGCGGCCTGCGCTTCCACCCGACCGACAACGACCAGGTACTCGCCTTCTCCAAGACCGCCACCACGACCGAGGGCCTGACCGACCACGTCATCACGGTCGTCAACCTCGACCCGCACCACGCCCAGGAGGCCACCGTCACCCTCGACGGGGACGGCCCGTTCGCGGTGCACGACGAGCTCACCGGCGCCGCCTACACCTGGGGCCGGCACAACTACGTCCGGCTCGATCCCTCAGCCGAGCCGGCTCACCTCCTCACGGTTCGGAGGAACCCAGCGTGACAGTGAACGAGCCCGTCCCCGACACCTTCCCCGAGACCTCGAAGAAGAACCTGGACCCCGAGTGGTTCAAACGTGCGGTCTTCTACGAGGTGCTGGTGCGGTCCTTCCAGGACAGCAACGGCGACGGGGTCGGGGACCTCAGGGGGCTCACGTCCAAGCTCGACTACCTCCAGTGGCTCGGGGTCGACTGCCTCTGGCTGCCGCCGTTCTTCGCCTCGCCGCTGCGCGACGGCGGGTACGACGTCGCGGACTACAAGTCGGTCCTGCCGGAGTTCGGCGACCTCGCCGACTTCATGGAGTTCGTCGACGCCGCGCACCTGCGCGGCATGCGCGTGGTCATCGACTTCGTGATGAACCACACCAGCGACCAGCACCCCTGGTTCCAGGCCTCCCGGGAGGACCCGGACGGCCCGTACGGCGACTTCTACATGTGGGCCGACGACGACAAGCAGTACCCGGACGCCCGGATCATCTTCGTCGACACCGAGACCTCCAACTGGACCTACGACCCGGTGCGCAAGCAGTACTTCTGGCACCGGTTCTTCTCCCACCAGCCGGACCTCAACTACGACAACCCCCGCGTCCAGGACGAGATGATCGCCGGGCTGCGGTTCTGGCTCGACCTCGGCATCGACGGCTTCCGGCTGGACGCCGTGCCGTACCTGTTCGCCCGCGAGGGCACCAACTGCGAGAACCTGCCGGAGACGCACGAGTTCCTCCAGCGGGTCCGCAAGGAGATCGACGCCGACTACCCCGACACCGTGCTGCTCGCCGAGGCCAACCAGTGGCCGGAGGACGTCGTCGACTACTTCGGCGACTTCGCCTCCGGCGGCGACGAGTGCCACATGGCGTTCCACTTCCCGGTGATGCCGCGCATCTTCATGGCGGTCCGCCGGGAGTCCCGCTACCCGGTGTCGGAGATCCTCGCCAAGACCCCGCGCATCCCGCACGGCTGCCAGTGGGGCATCTTCCTGCGCAACCACGACGAGCTGACCCTGGAGATGGTCACCGACGAGGAGCGCGACTACATGTACGCGGAGTACGCCAAGGACCCCCGGATGCGCGCCAACGTGGGCATCCGCCGCCGGCTCGCCCCGCTGCTGGAGAACGACCGCAACCAGATCGAACTGTTCACCGCCCTGCTGCTCTCCCTGCCGGGCTCCCCGGTGCTCTACTACGGGGACGAGATCGGCATGGGCGACAACATCTGGCTGGGCGACCGGGACGGCGTGCGCACGCCGATGCAGTGGACCCCGGACCGCAACGCGGGTTTCTCGTCCGCCGACCCGGGCAGGCTCAGTCTGCCGCCCATCATGGATCCGGTGTACGGCTACCAGGTGACCAACGTCGAGGCGCAGCAGAGCAGTTCGAGTTCACTGCTGCACTGGACGCGTCGCATGATCGAGATCCGCAAGCTCAACTCGGCGTTCGGCCTCGGCACCTACACCGAGCTGCCCTCCAGCAATCCCGCGGTACTGGCCTTCGTGCGGGAGCACGAGGGCGACCTGGTCATGTGCGTGAACAACTTCTCGCGGTTCGCGCAGCCGACCGAACTCGACCTGCGGCAGTTCGGAGGGCGGTACCCGGTCGAGCTGATCGGCGGGGTGCGCTTCCCCTCGATCGGTGAGTGGCCGTACCTGCTCACCCTCGCCGGGCACGGCTTCTACTGGTTCCAGCTCCGGCAGCCCCCGCGCCTCAGCAGCGCCAGGCGATCGAAGTAACGATCCGTCAGGAGCACCCGTTCCACCAAACCCTCCGGGGGCGCGAGAGTTGAACACCCCGCGCCCCCGGAGGTCTCTGCACCACCGCGTACGGAGAACAGCCCAACGGCCACTTACACGAAGGCGTGACACCTGAGCACCGCTCGCGTGCCGTCGCCGCCGCGCCGCCGAAATCCGGAAGACTGACGGACCCGGCCAGACCCGTCGGGCAGTCCGCCCGCTTCCGGGGAAAGGGAGTCATGTCCGAAACCTCCCGTTCTCAAGCCGATCTGCACCGCGACACCCCCACCGGCCCCGCGCCGGTGGGCTCCCGCGGCGCCGCGGCCCGGAGAACCGCTCTGGGGGTCAGCGAACTCGTCCAGGCGGCCCTGCCCCTGATCGCCGAGTGGCTCCCCACCCAGCGCTGGTACGCCGGCAAGGGACGGCCCATCACCGGCCTCACCCCCGTGGTCGGCACCCCGCTCCAGGTCGGCGACCCGGCCCTGCTGCACCTGCTGCTGCGGGTCGAGCACGCCACCACCGCGGGCGCACCGCACGGGGACATCTACCAGCTGCTGCTCGGCATCCGCTCCGCGGGGACGGCCGACATCGAGCCGAGCGCCGTCCTCGGCCGGCTCAGCCAGGGCCCGTACGACGGCGCGGCGCTCTACGACGCGGTGCACGATCCCGAGCTGACCGGGCGACTGCTGGAGCACCTGGCCACCGGCGACCGGTTCGGCTCGCTGTCGTTCCGCCGCACCCCCGGCTCCGGGCTGCCCACCAACCTGCCCGGTCGCGCCTCCACCGCGGAGCAGTCCAACAGCTCGGTCATCTACGGCACCGCGTACATCCTCAAGCTCTTCCGCCGCATCCACCCCGGCACCAACCCCGACCTGGAGCTGTCGCTGGCGCTCTCGCGGGCCGGCTCCACCCGGATCCCCCGGGTCGCGGCCTGGTTCGAGAGCCGGCTGGAGCGCGCGGAACCGGCCACTCTCGGCCTGCTCCAGCGCTACCTGCCGGAGGCCGAGGACGGCTGGGAGCTGGCCCTGGACCAGGTCGGCCGGCTCAAGGGCGACCCGTCCCCCGGCAACTTCGCGATCGAGGCGCACCGGCTCGGCCGGGCCACCGCCGAGGTCCACCGGGTCCTGGCGCGCTCGATGCCGGTCGCCCGGCTGGACCGCACCCAGACCCGGCAGCTGGCGACCGCGATGGCCGACCGGCTGGACAGCGCGGTGGCCGCCGTGCCCGGGCTGCTCCGCTACCGGCCCGCCCTGCGCGCCGCCTTCCAGCAGCTCGCCGACGCCCACCCGGATGGCATGCCGGTCCAGCGGATCCACGGCGACCTCCACCTCGGACAGGCCATGCGGACCCCGCACGGCTGGGTGCTGCTGGACTTCGAGGGCGAGCCGGCCAAGTCCGTCGCCGAGCGGCGCGAACCGCAGACCGCGTTGCGCGACGTCGCCGCGATGCTCCGCTCCTTCGACTACGCGGCCGCCCACCTGCTGGCCGGCGCACCGCCCGACCCGGAGCTGGCCCACCTCGCCGCCGCCTGGGCCCAGCGCAACCGCACCGCCTTCTGCGCCGGCTACACCGCCGGCGGCGGCACCGACCCGGCCGCCTCGCCCGAGCTGATGCGCGCCCTGGAGATCGACAAGGCGGTGTACGAGGTGGTCTACGAGGCCCGCCACCGGCCCGGCTGGCTGCCGATCCCGCTGGCCGCGATCAACCGGCTGGCCCTGACCGTCTGAGGGCCCCGCCAGACCGGCTCCGCACCCGCCCCCGCACCCGCCCCCGCCCCCGAGAACGCCCGCCCGCCACCGACGCCCCCGGCCACCCCGATCCCGCAGGAGGACCACGCCGTGACGCCGCTCGACCCGCCCGGCCGCACCCCCCGTACCGTGCCTGCCACCTTCCTGGCGGGCCCGGACTCCGCCCAGCGCGAGCCCTCGGCGGCCCGGCGGGCCGAACCGCGCCGCCCGGCGCCCGACGGCGGCCCGGACGGCGCCGCCGCCCGCGCGGCCACGAACGCGGCCACGGACCCGGCCGGCAACACCGCCGGCGACGCTGCCGCAGACGCCGCGGGGAGCGCCCCCGACGGAACCCCCGCCGCCGCTGCCGCCCCCGCCGCCCCCGTCGCCACCCCGGAGGGCCTCCCCGACGGACCGGCCGCCCCGCCCGGGGCGCTGCGGCTGCCCGAGGCACCGCTGCCGCCGAGCGAGGTGGACCGGCTGGTCGGCGGCATGCACCACGACCCGCACGGCCTGCTCGGCGCCCACCCGGTGCACGGCGGCACCGCGATCCGGGTGCTGCGCCCGTTCGCCGAGCGGGTGGTCGTGGAGACCGCGCACGGCCCCGCCGAGCTCACCCACCAGCAGAGCGGCCTCTTCACCGGCCTGCTGGCCGGCACCGAGGTGCCCGACTACCGGCTGCTGGTCAGCTACCCCGGCAGCGAGCCGCTCAGCCAGCACGACGGCTACCGCATCGCGCCCACCCTCGGCGAGCTGGACCTGCACCTGATCTCCGAGGGCCGGCACGAGCAGCTCTGGCGGGCGCTCGGCTCGCACGTGCGCACCGTCGACGGGGTGCCCGGCACCGCCTTCGCGGTCTGGGCGCCGAACGCGGCGGGCGTCCGGCTGATCGGGGACTTCAACCACTGGGACGGCACCGCGCACCCGATGCGCTCGCTCGGCTCCTCCGGCGTCTGGGAGCTGTTCGTCCCGGGCCTGGCCGAGGGCACCCAGTACAAGTACGAGATCCACACCCGGCAGGGCTGGGTGCTCGACAAGGCCGACCCGCTGGCCCGGGCCGCGCAGTGCCCGCCGGGCACCGCCTCGGTCGTCACCTCCTCCTCCTACCGCTGGCAGGACGACGAGTGGATGGAGCGCCGGGCCCGCGCCGCGCACCACCGGGCGCCGATGTCGGTCTACGAGCTGCACCTGCCGTCCTGGCGGCCCGACCTCACCAGCTACCGGGCGATCGCCGAGGAACTGCCCGGCTACCTCAAGGAGTTGAACTTCACCCACGTGGAGTTCATGCCGGTGATGGAACACCCCTTCGGCGGCTCCTGGGGCTACCAGGTCTCCGGCTACTACGCCCCCACCGCCCGGCTCGGCAGCCCCGACGACTTCCGCCACCTGGTCGACACCCTGCACCGGCACGGCATCGGCGTGATCGTCGACTGGGTGCCCGCGCACTTTCCCAAGGACGACTTCGCCCTCGCCCGCTTCGACGGCGAGCCGCTGTACGAGCCGGCCGACCCGCTGCGCGCGGAGCACCCCGACTGGGGCACCCTGGAGTTCGACTACGGCCGCACCGAGGTGCGCAACTTCCTGGTCGCCAACGCGGTGTACTGGTGCGAGGAGTTCCACATCGACGGCCTGCGGGTCGACGCCGTCGCCTCGATGCTCTACCTCGACTACTCCCGCGAGGGCGGCGCCTGGACGCCCAACCAGTACGGCGGCCGGGAGAACCTGGACGCGGCCGCCTTCCTCCAGGAGATGAACGCCACCGTCTACCGGCGCTGCCCCGGTGTGCTCACCATCGCCGAGGAGTCGACCGCCTGGGAGGGGGTCACCCGGCCCACCGACAGCGGCGGCCTGGGCTTCGGCCTGAAGTGGAACATGGGCTGGATGCACGACTCGCTGGTCTACATGTCCAAGGAACCGGTGCACCGCAAGTACCACCACAACGAGATCACCTTCTCGATGGTGTACGCCTACTCCGAGAACTACGTGCTGCCGATCTCGCACGACGAGGTGGTGCACGGCAAGCAGGCGCTGGTCTCCAAGATGCCCGGCGACTGGTGGCAGCAGCGCGCCAACCAGCGCGCCTACCTGGGCTTCATGTGGGCCCACCCGGGCAAGCAACTCCTCTTCATGGGGCAGGAGTTCGCCCAGGGGTCGGAGTGGGACCACGAACAGGGCCCGCAGTGGTGGGTGCTCGACGAGCAGTCCTGGCCGGCCGCCGGGGAGCACCTCGGGATGCGCCGGCTGGTCCGCGACCTCAACCGCCGCTACCTCGACGCCCCGGCGCTCTGGGAGCAGGACACCACGCCGGACGGCTTCCGCTGGCTGGACGGCGGCGCGGCCGAGGACAACCTGCTCTCCTTCGTCCGGTACGCCGCCGACGGCTCCCCGCTCGTCGCGGTCTGCAACTTCTCCCCCGTCGTGCGGCACGGCCACCGGGTCGGACTGCCCGCCCTCGACGGCCGCGAGCAGCTCTGGGAGGAGGTGCTGAACACCGACGCCGAGACCTACGGCGGCGCCGGCGTCGGCAACTCCCACCCGGTGAAGACCGAGTCCGTCCCCTGGAACGACCAGCCCCGCAGCGCCGAACTCGTCCTGCCGCCCCTCGCCACCGTCTGGCTCCGCCCGGCCTGAGCACGCCCGGTCGGTGCCGGGCCGTCGTGCCCGGCACCGACCGGCCCCCAGGCTCCCCGCCGGAGGCCGAGGGCTACCGCGGCTCCAACCCGTCGCGGGCCGACCCCGGCCCGTCCCGACGTGACCTTCGTCCCTTGCCCCGGCCGGGGCCCTCTGCTCGCGGACGTCCGTTCCCGGTGCGAAGGTATGGTCGATATGACCATCCTCTGAGACGACGGGACGGAGAGACCCACGTGGCGCGCAGCGTGTACGTGACCGGGATCGACCGAGGGGACGGCCGGCAGGCCGTCGAACTCGGGGTCATGGAACTGCTCACCCGCCAGGTGGACCGGGTCGGGGTGTTCCGGCCGCTGGTGCACGCGCACGCGCCCGGCGAGCGGGGCTCCGACCACGTCGTCGAGCTGCTGCGCACCCGCTACCGGGTCGACCTGCCCACCGCCGAGCTGTACGGGCTCACCTACGAGGAGGCGGCCGCCCTGCAGGCCGCCCAGGGCCAGGACGAGCTGGTCTCCACCCTCGTCGACCGGTTCCGGGCGCTGGAGCGGCGCTGCCAGGCGGTGCTGGTGCTGGGCACCGACTTCGCGGACACCAACATCCCCGACGAGCTGGCCTTCAACGCCCGCCTCGCCAACGAGTTCGGCGCCGCCGTGCTACCGGTGGTCGGCGGCCACTCCGAGGACCCGGCGGCGGTGATCGCCGAGGTCCGCAACGCCCACCGCGCCTACACCGACCTCGGCTGCGAGACCCTCGCGATGGTCGCCAACCGGGTCGCGCCCGGCGCCAAGCAGCGGATCCAGCGCACCCTCGGCGAGAAGCTGCCGATCCCCGCGTACGTCATCCCCGAGGAGCCGGCGCTGGCCGCGCCGACCGTCGCCCAGCTGGTCGAGGCCACCGGCGCCGAGGTCCTGACCGGGGACGCGGCCGGGCTGGCCCGGGACGTCCGCGGCTTCGTCTTCGGCGGCGCCATGCTGCCGACCTTCCTGGACGCGCTGACCGAGGGCGCCCTGGTGGTCACCCCCGGGGACCGCGCCGACCTGCTGATCGGCTCGCTGGCCGCGCACGCCGCCGGCGCCCCGCCGATCGCCGGCGTGCTGCTGACGCTCGGCCAGCACCCCGGCCCGAACGTGATGGCGCTGGCCGCCCGGCTGGCCCCCGGCACTCCGGTCGCCGTCGTCCCCGAGGGCAGCTGGATCACCGCCGCCGCCCTGACCCATCTGGAGGGCAAGCTCACCTCGGCCAGCCCGCGGAAGGCCGAGATCGCCCTGGGCCTCTTCGAACTCCACGTGGACACGGCCGAGTTGACCAACCGGATCGAGGTCGGCCGGTCCGAGCGGGTCACCCCGATGATGTTCGAGCACGCGCTGCTGGAGCGGGCCCGGGGCGCCCGCCGGCACGTGGTCCTCCCGGAGGGCGCCGAGGAACGGGTGCTGCGCGCCGCCGAGGTGCTGCTCCGCCGCAACATCTGCGACCTCACCCTCCTCGGCGACCCCGACACCGTCCGCCGCAAGGCCGCCGCCCTCGGCATCGACCTCCCGCAGGAGGACCCGGCGGCCGACCGCGCCCAGGTCCGGATCGTCGACCCGGCGACCAGCCCGCTGCGCCGCCAGTTCGCCGAGCTGTACGCCCGGCTGCGCGCCCACAAGGGCATGACCGTGGAGCTGGCGCTGGACGTCGTCACGGACGTCAGCTACTTCGGCACCCTGATGGTCCAGGAGGGCATCGCCGACGGCATGGTCTCCGGCGCGGTGCACTCCACCGCCGCCACCATCCGGCCCGCCTTCGAGGTGATCAAGACCGCGCCGGGCGCCGCGATCGTCTCCTCGGTCTTCTTCATGTGCCTCGCCGACAAGGTGCTGGTCTACGGCGACTGCGCGGTCAATCCCGACCCGGACGCCCAGCAGCTGGCCGACATCGCCATCCAGTCCGCCGCCACCGCCGCCCAGTTCGGCGTGGAGCCCCGGGTCGCGATGCTCTCCTACTCCACCGGCACCTCCGGCTCCGGCGCCGACGTCGACAAGGTCCGCAAGGCGACCGAGCTGGTCCGCGCGCTGCGCCCGGACATCCTGGTCGAGGGCCCGATCCAGTACGACGCGGCGGTGGACGCCCATGTCGCGGCCACCAAGCTGCCCGGCTCGCCGGTGGCAGGCCGGGCCACCGTGCTGATCTTCCCGGACCTCAACACCGGCAACAACACCTACAAGGCGGTCCAGCGCTCGGCCGGCGCGGTGGCGGTCGGCCCGGTCCTCCAGGGGCTGCGCAAGCCCGTCAACGACCTCTCGCGCGGCGCGCTGGTCGAGGACATCGTCAACACCGTCGCGATCACCGCCATCCAGTCGCAGGAACACGGCGGGCCGCAGGGCCCGGCCACCCCCTCGCAGGACCGCACCGAAGGAGTCCGGGCATGAGTGAAGGCACCCGCGTCCTGGTCCTGAACGCCGGCTCCTCGTCGGTCAAGTACCAGCTGATCGACATGCTGGACGGCGCCCGGCTGGCCTCCGGCCTGGTCGAGCGGATCGGCGAGGCGAACGGCCGGCTGGTGCACGCCCCGCGCTCCGGCGAGCGGCGCGAGGCGCTCCAGGTCTTCCCCGACCACTCCGCCGCCCTGAAGGCCGTCGCCGAGGAGCTGGCCGCCGACGGCACCGGGCTGGACTCCCCCGAGCTCGCCGCGATCGGCCACCGGGTGGTCCACGGCGGGCTGCGGTTCACCGAACCGACGGTGATCACCGAGGAGGTGCTGACCGAGATCCGCCGGCTGATCCCGGTCGCGCCGCTGCACAACCCGGCCAACATCACCGGCATCGAGGTGGCCCGGGCGCTGCGCCCGGACCTGCCGCAGGTCGCCGTCTTCGACACCGCCTTCCACGCCTCGATGCCCGAGTACGCGGCCCGGTACGCGGTGGACAAGGCCGTCGCGGACGAGCACCGGGTGCGCCGCTACGGCTTCCACGGCACCTCGCACCAGTACGTCTCCCGGGCCACCGCCCGGCTGCTCGGCAAGGACCCGGCCGAGGTGAACGTGATCGTCCTGCACCTGGGCAACGGCGCTTCCGCCTCGGCCGTCTCCGGGGGCCGCTGCGTGGACACCTCGATGGGGCTGACCCCCCTGGAGGGCCTGGTGATGGGCACTCGTTCGGGTGATATCGACGCGGGCGTGGTGTTCCACCTGCACCGGGTCGGCGGTCTCTCGATCGACGAGATCGACGACCTGCTGAACCGCCGCAGCGGCCTGCTGGGTCTGTGCGGCGACAACGACATGCGCGAGATCATGCGGCGGGCCGAGGGCGGGGACGCCGACGCCGAGCTGGCGTTCCGGGCCTACGTCCACCGGCTGCGCAAGTACATCGGCGGCTACTACGCGGTGCTCGGCCGGGTGGACGCGATCGCGTTCACGGCCGGGGTCGGCGAGAATGCGGCTCCGGTGCGGGCCGCGGCCACCGCCGGCCTGGAGGAGCTGGGCATCGCGGTGGACCCCGAGCTGAACTCGGTCCGCTCCGGCGAGGCCCGGATCA
The DNA here is from genome assembly GCF_044540385.1 of Kitasatospora sp. NPDC086009. Classification (NCBI taxonomy): domain Bacteria; kingdom Bacillati; phylum Actinomycetota; class Actinomycetes; order Kitasatosporales; family Streptomycetaceae; genus Kitasatospora; species Kitasatospora sp. NPDC086009. Next base: position 414,712 of record NZ_JBITSA010000006.1, on the reverse strand, counting down.
TCTCGCCCGCGTACGGCCGGGTCGCGGTCGCCGTGGTCCCCACCGACGAGGAACTGGAGATCGCGCGTCAGGCCTTCGCCCTGGTGCACCGGCGGTCCGGGGGCTGAGCCGTCGTCGTCTCGCCCCTCGGGATCCTTCGTCGACGATTCCTCACGTTTCGTGCCGAATGCACCTATAACACGAACGGATAGACTGATCCATATGCGCCGAGCGAAAATTGTCTGCACCCTGGGTCCGGCGACGGACTCCTACGAACAGCTGAAGGCCATCGTCGAGGCGGGCATGAACGTCGCCCGACTGAACATGAGCCACGGCACCCACGCGGACCACGAGGAGCGGTACCACAAGGTCCGCCAGGTCTCGGAGGACACCGGCAAGGCCATCGGCGTCCTTGCCGACCTCCAGGGCCCCAAGATCCGTCTGGCCACCTTCGCCAACGGTCCGGTGACCGTCGACAACGGTGACGAGTTCATCATCACCACCGAGGACGTCCCCGGTGACCAGCACATCTGCGGGACCACCTACAAGGGCCTGCCGGGCGACGTGAAGCCCGGCGACCCGATCCTGATCAACGACGGCGTCATCGCCCTGGAGGTCGTCAGCGTCGACGGCCCGCAGGTGAAGACCGTCGTCGTCGAGGGCGGTGTGCTCTCGAACAACAAGGGCATCAACCTGCCCGGCACGGCCGTGAACGTGCCCGCGCTGTCCGAGAAGGACAAGGACGACCTGCGCTTCGCCCTGGAGCTGGGCGTCGACATGGTCGCCCTCTCCTTCGTCCGCAACGCGGACGACATCAAGGACGTCCACGAGGTCATGGACGCGGTCGGCATCCGGGTGCCGGTCATCGCCAAGATCGAGAAGCCGCAGGCCGTCGAGGCCATGGAGGAGATCGTCCTCGCCTTCGACGCCATCATGGTCGCCCGTGGCGACCTGGCCGTCGAGTACCCGCTGGAGCGGGTGCCGCTGGTCCAGAAGCGGCTCATCACGCTGGCCCGCCGCAACGCCAAGCCGGTGATCGTCGCGACCCAGATGATGGAGTCGATGATCCACGCCTCGCGGCCGACCCGCGCCGAGGTCTCCGACGTCGCCAACGCGATCCTGGACGGCACCGACGCGGTCATGCTCTCCGCCGAGTCCAGCGTCGGCAAGTACCCGGTCGAGACGGTCCGCACCATGAGCCGGATCGCCGAGAAGGCCGAGGAGGAGCTGCTCTCGCAGGGCCTCCAGCCGCTGAACCCGGGCCGCAAGCCGCGCACCCAGGGCGGTTCGATCGCCCGCGCCGCGTGCGAGCTGGGCGACTTCCTCAACGGCAAGGCGCTGGTCGCGTTCACCAAGTCCGGTGACACCGCGCGCCGGCTCTCCCGCTACCGCTCGCCGATCCCGGTGATCGCGTTCACCCCGGACAACGCCACCCGCAACCAGCTCTCGCTGAGCTGGGGCGTCGAGGCGCACGTCACCGAGCAGGTCGGCTCCACCGACGAGATGGTGGCCCAGGTCGACCGCGAGATGCTCAAGATCGGCCAGCTGGACGAGGGCGACACCGTCATCGTCACCGCCGGCTCGCCCCCCGGCGTCCCCGGCAACACCAACATGGTCCAGGTGCACCACCTGGGCACCCGGAGCGCGTAGCACCCGCCCGCGAACACGCCCGTGGGGCGGCCCCTCCTCGTCGGAGGGGCCGCCCCACGGGCGTTCTCGCCGCCGCTACTGGTTGCCGACGTACGGCTTGTCGTCGTTGTAGAGCTGCATGCCGGGGATCTTCAGCGTGCCGCCGAACTGGCCGGACTGGACCGCGGTGACACCGGTCATCTCCAGCCAGAGCGGCAGTTCGAGCTTGCCGATCAGGTCGTAAAGCCACTGCGGCAGCGGCCCGTCCGGGGTCAGCGTGAGCTCGCCCAGGTCGATCGGGATCGGCAGGCCGAGCACCTTGGACAGGTGGCCGGAGAGCTTCTCCACGTACATGGTGACCGGGCCCTTGCGCATCGTGGAGACCGAGCCGGGGGCGCCCTTGACGTGGAAGGTCTTGCCGTTGCCCTCAAGGGTCGACATGTCGAGGTTCTCGATGTCCACGCTGTCGACCACGAACTTCAGCACCCGCTTGGTGCCGGTCGGCGTCTGGACCTTGACCACGCCCATCAGGACGGCGTGGTTGAGGGTCAGCCGGCTGGTCTGCAGGGTCCAGTTCTGGTCCGGGACGAGGATCGCGTTGTCCGTCTTCTCCCCGGCGGCCAGGCCCTTCATCGGGACCAGGCAGTTCGGGTCCTTGCTCGGCGTGCCCGAGGCGGACGGCGTGGCCGGGCCCGACGGCGTGGCCGACCCGGTGGCCTTCGCACCCGCGGACGGCTTGCCGCTCGCCTTGGCACCCGGCGTGCTCGCCTTGGCGCCCGGCGTGGTGGCCGCCGGGCTCGGCGTCCCCGACCCGGCGACCGGGGGCGTCGTGGCGGCGGACGGCGCGGGCGCGGCGGGCGCCTGGGTGGCGGCGGCCGGGGCCACCGCGCGGTTTCCCGCGGCGGGCGCGGTCACCGGGGCCTGGGTCGGCGCCGGAGCGGCCGTGGTGGCGGAGGCGGACGGGCTCGCCGACGCGCTCGGGTGGATCAGGTTGGTGATCCCACCGACGATGTCGTCGATCAGCCCGGCCTGGACGACGCCGCCGCCGGACCCGCCGGTGGTCGCGGACCGGACCGGGGCCGAGGCCGGCGAGGACGAGGGGGCCGGGGTGCCGGGCACCGTGGTGGGCGTGCTCGTCGGAGCACCGGTCGGCGCACTGGTCGGCGCACCGGTCGGCGTGCCCGCCGGGGTGGTCGCCGGGCTCTCCGGGAGCGGCACCGACGGACCGGGCAGCGGCGGGGGCAGCTCGCTCTTGGGCACCGGGGTCTCCGCCACCACCGGCGGCGCGGTGTCCGGCGCGGTGGCGCAGGGCTTGCCCGCCGAGGTCTCGGCGATCGCGGCGTTCGGCGTGTAGGCGGCGGCCATCAGCAGCGCGGTCGGCACCGCGGCCATCGCCAGCGCGCGGCCTCTGAGCCGGACCCGGACGGGCGTGCGGGGCGCCGCGTGCCGCCCGGAGCGCTGCTCCGCCCGCGGCTCCTGGGACCCGCTCACCGTGCCTCCTTCTGGTCACCGGTGTGCTGCGACGGGACGCCGGCCCCGGCGGTACCGCCGTCGGCCGGGGCGGCCTGCGCGGGGACGGCCGGCAGCGGCGCGGTGGCGGGCTCCTCGGCGGCGAACTCCGCGGTGCCGGGCTCCTCGGACGCCGTCGACGGCAGGGTCTTGGCGCCGCCGGCGCCGGTGGCGACCGCCTCGGTCGTCGGCGCGGCCGGGTTCGGCGCCCAGGAGAGCATCAGCCCGCCGCCGATCAGACCGGGCAGCAGCGCCATGCCGAAACCGGAGAGGTTGGAGACCGGGATCGAGATCAGGGTCAGCAGCGTGGTGGCGATGCCGGCGAAGAACCGGACGGCCGGCTGGAACCAGGCGGTCAGGCCCAGCACGATCAGCAGGACCCCGATGATCAATGACCCGGCACCGGCCGTGGTCGCCATGGTGACGGTCATGCCGTTCAACGCCAGCTTGGCGTACGGGAAGTACATGATCGGGACGCCGGCGATCATGGCCAGCAAGCCGCCGTAGAACGGCCGGGACCGGCGGAAGTTACGGAACACCCGACGCACCCACTGGGCGGGGTTCTCGTGCTCGGCGGGCCGGAACTCGGCAAGGGCGCTGGACACGATGCAGCTCCTCGATGGTGTGAACGAGGCGAAAAACGGGAGGGGGAGGGCCCGGGACGGCGCACGCACCGCCCCCGACCCCCCGGGTACCGCGGTCGGCGGCGGGCCGGGGCCCGCCGCCGCTCAACGGCCTAGTAGCACTCGTGCCCGCCGTCGGTGTGCAGGTTGAGCTTCAGGCCCTGGAGCTTGAAGGTGCCGGCCGAGGTGGCCCAGGCGGTCTGCTGCACGTTGGACAGGTCGGCCTTGTCGGCGGCCTGGGCGAAGCCCGTGGCGCCGGAGGGCAGGCCGGTACCGAGCTTGGACTTCCAGCCCTGGGTGGCGGTGCCCTTCAGGGTGGACGCGTCCTGGCCGATGTTGATGTTGGTGAACTCGGCGTCCGCGTTCAGCTGCTCCAGGTCGATCAGCAGGTTCTTGGCAGTGACCTGCTTCGCCGGGTCGTCACTCTGGCCGGCCTCCAGGCGCAGGGTGATCTTCGGCAGCTTCCACGGCAGGCCGGGGATGACGTTGGGGTCGGTCACCACGGACTGGCAGAGGCTCTTGATGGTGGCCGAGTCGAACGCCGAGATGGCCACCGGGTGCGGCGTGCCGTTGGTCTCCGCGTCGATCGAGCCGAACTGCGCGAAGTTGGAGCCGTGCAGCTCGGCCGTGGTGACCTTGAAGCTCTGGCCGGAGACGCTGAACGAAGCCGCAAGCGCGTTGTTCGCCAGTGCGACGCCCACCGCGGCGGTGGCCGCGAGGCTGGGCACCATCACCAGGGCGAAGCGCTTCCAGCGGGTCTTGCCGTAGGTCTGGGACATGCGAGTCCTCCTTCTAGGACGTACATCTCCGGCTCCCCGGCGGTGCGTCGCGCACCGGTGGGGGCCTGGGATGGGAGAGAGCTACGTCCTCGGTAGCGGAGAGCGCCGTTGGCGTCGTCGGACGCGGGAGCGGCCGGCACACAGCGGCACTCCCGTCCCTTCACCGACCGCCCTTGCGGGGCGGCGGGCAGGACCGACGACATCGGCGATCACCCCCGAGCGACAACCAGCGACCGCGCGGGCCGCGCGGCCGGTTCGAAGGACAGGAACCGCCGTGGGACCGCGGATACCCCCCTGCCCTCCCACCGCCGGCCTCGGCCGGCGGCTCACCCGGTGGGGATCCCTGGCTCCGCCCACCGACCGGCTGTCGGGGGGCTGAACGCTGGGACCGGGCGTCGCCGATGCTGCTTGAATCCCGGGCGAAGCACAAGGGGTTCATTACTGACGGGTAATCCAACATCGGACGGCGGCGATCATGGAAATGGCCGCCCGCACACCCAGAGTGATGAATTGAAGGAACGGTGAGGACGAAATCCGCCGGAAACACCAGCGAAACACCCGTGGGCGGTCACCTGAAGTGACCGCCCACGGGTGTTGTCAAGATTTGGTAAACCTCTGGACCGATGACCGGATTGTCGCCAAATCGTCAGCGACACCGCAGGTCATCCGCCGTGCCAGAACCGGCCGTTGGACGGTCCTCAGAACAGCACGCGGGCCAGCGCGCCGCGCGCCGCCGTCACTCTCGGGTCGTCGGTGCCGATCACCTCGAACAGCTCCAGCAGCCGGAGCCGGACGGTGTCCCGGTCCTCGCCGAAGGTCCGCCCGACGGTGGCCACCAGGCGCCCGAAGGCGTCCTCGACGTGACCGCCCACCAGGTCCAGGTCGGCCGCGTCCAGCTGGGCCGCGACGTCCTTCGGGTCGGCCGCGGCCGCCGCGCGGACGCCCGCCAGGTCCAGACCCTCCACCCGGCGCAGCAGCTCCGCCTGGGCCAGGCCGAGCCGGGCCTCGGTGTTGCCCGGCTCGTTGACCAGCACGTTCCGGTACGCCTGGACGGCGCCGCCCAGGTCCCCCCGGTCCAGCGCCTCGTGCGCGGCCGCCAGGGCCGGGTCCTCCGGCAGGTACGTCTCGGCCTCGCCCGACGCCTCGGCCGGTGCCCCGGCCCCGCCGACCACGCCGAAGCGCTGCTCGGCCACCAGGATCAGCTGGTCCAGCACCTTGCGGACGTTGGCCTCGCTCTCGGCGCCCTGGAACAGCGGCACCAGCTGGCCGGCCACCACGGCCATCACGGCCGGGACGCCCTGGATGCCGAACTGCTGGGTGAGCAGCTGGTTGGCCTCGACGTCGATCTTGGCGAGCACGATCCGGCCGGCGTACTCCTCGGCCAGCCGCTCCAGCATCGGGCTGAGCTGCTTGCACGGACCGCACCACTCGGCCCAGAAGTCGATGACCACCGGCACTTCGGTGGAGCGCTGGACGACCTCGGTCTCGAAGGTGTCCTCGGTGACATCGATGACGAGCGGGTACGCGGGCTGGGCCGGGGCGACCCCGGCCGCCTCGGCGGCCGCCGCCTGGCGGGCCCGCTCGGCCCTGGCCTGCTCGGCCTTCTGGGCGGCCTCGCCGGCTGCCTTCACTGCGGCGAGGTCGACCGCACCGCGCAGGGCGGAGCTGTTGAGACGCGAATTCCGTGGCTGCATGGCACTATCCTCCCCCGTCCGCGCCGCTGACGGGCACCAACCTCCGGAAAGTCGCACCGCGCGGGCTGCGCGGTGGCGATTCCCCAGGTGGACGGCCCGTCCCCCGGTAACCTGAACCGTTCGGCGCGGATCCCCATCCGCGCCCGCGCCGTCCCCGTCCCACGGGGTCACGGCGCCTGGTCGTCACTGCTTTCGCTACGAGTCGTAGCGTAACTGGACCGAGGCCCCCCGCCGCAACCCCATCCCGGCGTCCCGGGACGTGAGCTGCCCCACTTTCCCGCCCGCATCCGCTGACCCCGACGGGGAACAGTCGCTACCGTTACCTGCCCCACCCATGTTACTTACCAGTACATCGCAAGGAGGCCCGGTGCCGGCCCCCCAGCCCCCCGCGACCCCGGCGTGCCCGGCGGGCCGTGAAGACCCCCCACAGGCCCCGGACGGCGCCGAGAGCACCACCGCCCGGGCCAAGGGCCGCCCGCGCAGCGCGGCCGCCGACACCGCCATCCTCGACGCCACCCGCGAGGCACTGGCCGAACTCGGCTGGGGCGGGCTGACCATGGGCCACGTGGCCACCCGCGCCAAGGTCGCCAAGACCACCCTGTACCGCCGCTGGCCCTCCAAGAACGAGCTGGTGGTGGACGCCGTCGCGAGCCTCTTCGACGAGCTGGTGATGCACGACCTCGGCAGCCTCCGGGCCGACATCGAGGCAGTGGTGGCCCAGTTCGCCGGTCTGCTGGTCCGCCCGGAGACGCAGGCCGCGCTGCTCGCGCTGTTCGCCGAGGGCACCCGGGACCGGCAGCTGCGGCGGCGGATCCGGGAGGCGATCGTGGACCCGCAGAAGCGCCTGGTCCGCCAGGGCCGGGCCGCCGCCCAGGCGCGCGGCGAACTCGCCCCGGACGGCGACCCGGCGGCGGCCGCCGAGGAGATCGACATCATCTTCGACATCATCGCCGGGACGGTCGAGCACCGGGTGCTGGTCAGCGGCGAGCCGATCACCGCCGAGTGGATCCGCCGCTTCACCGAGCTGCTGCTCGGACCGTTCCCGCGGCTCCTCGCCGGCTGAGCGGACGCCGAGAACCGCCCCGCGCGACTGCGCGGGGCGGTTCTCGGCGTCCAGGGGGCTGCCCCGTTCGTCAGAAGGAGGCGGTCTCCCGGTAGATGCCCCACTCGTCGCGCAGCGCGTTGCAGATCTCGCCCAGGGTCGCCTCGGCCCGGACGGCGTCCAGCATCGGCGGGATCATCGACGCGCCCGAGCGGGCCGCCGCCAGCATCGCGTCCAGCCCGGCCCGCACCGCCGCCTCGTCCCGGCCGGCCTTGCGCGCGGCCAGCACGCGCACCTGCTCGCGCTCGACCTCGTGGCTGACCCGGAGGATCTCCAGCTCGGGGGTGACGCTGCGCGGGTGGCAGTTGACGCCGACGACCCGCTTCTCGCCCTTCTCGACGCCCTGCTGGTACTGGAAGGCCGCCTCGGCGATCTCGCCGGTGAAGAAGCCGTCCTCGATCCCGCGCAGGATGCCGGAGGTGATCGGGCCGATCTCGTGGTCCTCGCGGCCCTTGTCCAGGATCCGCTGGAAGATCGCCTCGGCCTGCTCCTCGATCCGGTCGGTGAGCGCCTCGACGTACCAGGAACCGCCCAGCGGATCGGCCACGTTGGTGATGCCGGTCTCCTCCATCAGCACCTGCTGGGTGCGCAGGGCGATCTCGGCGGCCTGCTCCGAGGGCAGCGCCAGGGTCTCGTCCAGCGCGTTGGTGTGCAGCGAGTTGGTGCCGCCGAGCACCGCCGAGAGGGCCTCGACCGCGGTGCGGACCACGTTGTTGTACGGCTGCTGGGCGGTCAGCGAGACCCCGGCGGTCTGGGTGTGGAAGCGCAGCCACTGCGCCTTGTCCGTCCGGGCGCCGAAGCGGTCGCGCATCCAGCGGGCCCAGATCCGGCGCGCGGCGCGGAACTTGGCGATCTCCTCGAAGAAGTCGAGGTGCGCGTCGAAGAAGAAGGAGAGGCCGGGCGCGAAGACGTCCACGTCCAGGCCCCGGGAGAGGCCGAGTTCGACGTAGGCGAAGCCGTCCGCCAGCGTGTACGCCAGCTCCTGCGCGGCCGTCGAGCCGGCCTCGCGGATGTGGTAGCCGGAGACCGAGAGCGGCTTGTACGCCGGGATGCCCTCGGCGCAGTAGGCCATCAGGTCGCCGATCAGGCGCAGGTGCGGCTCGGGCGCGAAGAGCCACTCCTTCTGCGCGATGTACTCCTTGAAGATGTCCGTCTGCAGGGTGCCGTTGAGCACCGCCGGGTCGACACCCTGGCGCTCGGCGGCGACCAGGTACATGCAGAAGACCGGGACGGCCGGGCCGCTGATGGTCATCGAGGTGGTGACGTCGCCGAGCGGGATCCCCTTGAAGAGGACCTCCATGTCGGCGGCCGAGTCGATCGCCACGCCGCAGTGGCCGACCTCGCCGAGCGACTTGGGGTCGTCGGAGTCGTACCCCATCAGGGTGGGCATGTCGAAGGCGACCGAGAGGCCGCCGCCCGAGTCCAGGATCATCCGGTAGCGCTCGTTGGTCTGCTCGGCGTTGCCGAAGCCGGCGAACTGGCGGATGGTCCACGTCCGCCCCCGG